>PLFY01000168.1:15700-15832 GCA_003138365.1 Acidobacteriaceae bacterium | reverse complement strand
GGGCAACGAAGAAAGCACCGGCATCGCCGGTCAGATCCGTTAGGAGGGCTAGCAAATCGACAGGTTGTAGCCGCGGAGTTTCTCCGGCGCGGAGCAAATCCCGTTGATCGAGCCTCTTGCAAAATTCCATTG
>PLFY01000168.1:205-15667 GCA_003138365.1 Acidobacteriaceae bacterium | reverse complement strand
GTCGTGCCCTGACACAATCGATAGCCCGAAGGCAATTTTGCAAGAGGCTTGATCGAACGAGGATATCTTCCATCAGTTCATCGTCGCGAGGACAGCCGTTTGCCCAATATGATTCAGGCCTGAGGTGGCTGAGTCCAGTATTTGGAGTAAAGGCTGAGATGGCGCTTGACGGAGGGGGAAAGGTGCGCTTCTTTGCGGCCCAGGCGGTAACCAAGCAGTTTGATGGCGGTGCGCATGAGGGCCGAGGGGATTTGCCAGGGATCGTGCTTGCGGAGATAGTTCAGCTCGGAGAGGACGAAGCGCTTGCCTTCGCCGCCCGCGCCGCCGAACTCGTCGAGCAGCCAGCGCTCGCGGCTGTGCAAGACTCCGATATCGAAGTGGCGTTTGAATTCCTGGGTCATGGTGTAGGCGTGGCTATGATAGATGCCGGCTTCGGCAACATAGGATACCTTATAGCCTGCCAGTAACAAGCGGGCGGCGGTGACCATATCTTCACCAAAGATTACATTGGCTGGAAAGTGGCCGACTTGCATAAGTGCGGAACGGCGGTAGGCGGCCAGGGAGTTAGAGAGGAATGCGGCTTTGACGCCGAGGCGGGCACGGCTCTCAAGCGTGCGTGTTTCTGAGATAGCGGGATAGTTGAAAATGCGCGCGTGGGCCTCGATGGCCGTGGCTCCGTGGCGGGGAAGCTGCCGGCCGCAAGCGGCTGCCACTTGCGGGTCCGCAAAGACGGCTAAGAGCGAGCGCAACACATCGGGACCGGAGAGGACGGCGTCCTGGGTCATGTAGATGAGGATCTCAGCATCAGGCACGAGGCCGGCCGCCATTTGCCTTGTACCGCCGTGATTAAAGCCGGAGCGCTCAATTGTGTGCACGTGGAAGCCGGCGGCCCGCGCCAAGTCTGGGGTCCCGTCTGTCGACTCGGAATCGACGATGAGCACCTGCTCTGGCTGCACGCAGGCGAGGAGCGCTGGAGCAAAGAGCGGCCAATCTTTCGCGGCGTTCAAAGTTGGGACGATCACACAAGTCGTATGAGTCAAGCCTGGCGTAGTCGATCCTGAAAAACCGGCAATATGCCTATAAAAGCAGCTGATTCCTGGCATTGAGGAGAGTGTGCAAAGTTGTGGGCAGGTCATGCTTGCATGACCTGCTGGGTTTGGTCAGCGACAGGCCGGAAGCCTTTGTGCCAATGGCGGAATGCGCCTTCCAAAGTCCCATTGAGCACATGAATGCGGACGTCTAGAAACCTCTGGACGGTATACCGGTTCCATCTCATCTGGTGTTTCTTGACCATCCGTTTCGCGATGATTTCATTGACCGCCGACTCGACAAACCCAGTTGAGATCCGTTGGCCGGCACGATAACGCTTATCGTAATCGGGCATGGAGTCCGCGGTCAATTCCAGATGAGGAGGTCCCGGTAGTTCGGGAAGTTTTTGTCGTTTCCAGACTGAAATGATAGCGATTGGTGCTTCAAGCGATACAATCAGCAAAGCGCCATGAGTCTACAGTCCAGCAGTCCTTTCGTTCTCAACTGCAGCCGGGTTGGTCGCTACGGCGGCCTGAAAACCCATGCTGACGAGGTTATGAGGACTGTCCTTGCCGGGGGTTGTGGATGCAGAGCTGTTGTCCCCGCAGGCTATATCGCGCCTGACGGAGTCGACTCCATTTTTACTCCCGCATCGTTCGCCGCAGCTGCAAATCTTTCCTTGCTTCGTCCCATCAAGTGGTTCATTTACAGCTACTTCAAATTTCCGATTCCGGAGCGGGAAAGAGTGCTCTGCACAACGCATCATGTTATTCCCGGCCGGCTCCGGCAGGTTGTCACGATCCATGACCTTCGGCCGTATTTCCTACCCGATACAGCAGTACAGAGTTTCTACTTCCATCACATCTTGCCGCGCGCGCTCAAGCATTGCGACGGCATCATCTCAGCCTCTGAGACGAGCCGCAAGCTTATCGCAGAAGTGTACAAGATACCCTTGGATCGAATTGCGGTCGTCCCCCTCACCGTTCGGCAGCCGGAGCCTTTCACTCTGGAACCAGTACTCTGGAGTGAGCCGTTTCTTCTCGTTGTCGGAGCGTCCTGGGCGCACAAGAACATTGAAACCCTCTTGCGGCAGCAGGCGCTCTGGTCCCGCGAATACGGGCTCAAGATTGTTGGCGGCAAGGGTCCATATCGCACGCGTCTCGAAAAATTGGTGTCCTCGCTTGGCATTTCCGACCGGGTGGAGTTCCTATCGGATGTCTCGACGGGACTCTTGGAGCAGCTCTATGCGGGATGTTCGGCGCTCGTGTACCCATCCAAAATGGAGGGATTTGGCCTGCCGCCTCTGGAGGCAATGGCACGAAGGCGGCCGGCGATTGTGGCCGATATTCCCGTCTTCCGCGAACTGTATGGCCCCCATGCGTTGTTCGTACAGGTTGAAAGTGCTGACTCGTGGCAGAAGGCTTTTGCTGCGCTGCCCTCCATAGATTCCATTCAACTCGATGCGGCAAGGGAACATGCCGCCACCTTTAATCCTTCACGGATGGCTCACGCTTTAAACGAGGCGCTCCATCGCTTCTGGTCCCTTTGAAATAAGTAGGAGAAAAGCATGGAGGCTGGAGTTCGCCTTCCAAAGTCGTTTCAAGCCGGAAAAATCGGCATCGTCACCGTGCTCTACAACAGTAGTGATGTATTACCAGATTTTTTCCGAGCACTCAATGCGCAGACGTACTCCGACTTCGTCGTCTATGCAGTGGACAACGCTTCGTCCGATGATTCGGTCGATCTGTGCCGCCAGCAGGGGCCCCGCTTTGTCGTGATGCTAAATGCCGCCAACATTGGATTCGCTTCCGGAACAAATCAAGGCATTCTGCAGGCGCTCAAGGATGGCAGCGAAACCATCCTGCTTTTGAACAACGATGTCTCCTTTGGGCCCGACTTTCTTCAACGGCTTGTAGAAGGAAGACTGTGCCATCAGGCGAGCATGGTTGCGCCCTTGACCTACTACCATGAGAAGCCGAACACGATCTGGGCCGCTGGAGGCATGCTGCAGAAGGCGTTTGGATATCGTCCAGTTCACCTCGGCATGGGCCAAGAGGATACGGGAAAGTTTTCGACCGACCGAATCATCCAATTTGCTCCCGGTTCCTGCATCCTCATCGAACGCTCCGTCTTTGCTGCGATCGGCCTATTGGACGAGACTTATTTCATGTATTGGGAAGACGCGGATTTTGCCGTGCGTGCGCTGAAGGAAGGACTTTCTATGTATCTCATCCCGGCAGCGAAGCTACGGCACAAAGTAAGCAGCCTGGCCGGGCTAAACTCGCCTTTTCAGCGGTATTACGCTGTGCGCAACCATGCTCTGTACATCCGGAAGCACTGTTTTGGCGCAGGGGCAAAGCTCCTGAGCGCAATCTATCTCTCGGCCTATTGGCTTGCCGGCTTGCGCAAAAGAGGCCCCGACCCCCGAATCGCGGTCTGGAGAGAGGGATGGAGACTACTCGAGTCCTCTTCTTCAAGCAGACCCGATGAGGGCATCGTCTCCTGACACAAGAGCTTCTTCTCGGCACAAGTGAATTCATCCATCCAAGGAACCAGCGGGGAGAGTCCCGGTGTCTCCATGTGGGTTGCGAGTGTCGGCATGGGAGACCACAGGCTCTGAGTCCTGGAAAAGAATATCTCTCTCCATCCCCAAAGAAAGGTCTTAACCCATATTTTCAGCCGGACTTCATCTGCGGCGTGCACTCGCGGATCGACCAGGGCTGCCTTTTGCGTAAGGGCCAGCCACAGAGAGCAGTCCATATTCCCCTTGCAGTAGCTGCGCATGATCCTTTCTGTCGCAAGCAGGGTAGTACGCCTCGTCAGAAAGGTTAAGCAAGTTGAACTAGCCTCCCGCCAATGCCTCTTTCCAGAAGCCATCACCCTATGCCGTTCATACCGGGAACTCGTAAAGTAGCTGTCTGGGTGATCGTAGGGCGTTACAAACGCAGCCGCTGCGTTTTCTCGTGCAAACTCCACCATTTCCACCAGGGCATCGGGCCGGTAGAAGTAGTCGTCCTCCGCAAAATAAACGAGGTCCGCTTCCATCTGTTGCGTCAGCAAGTCAATCTGCATCGAAAACGTCTTCAGATTTCCGATCCCGTCCGTTTCGACGATCTCCAGTTGGTCCTCTGTGAAGATGCTCCGGAAGAGGTCGATGTACTGCCTTGGACATCCATCCAGGATCGCCCATACCTTGAAGCGAAGTCCTCCGAGTGCCTGGCGGAAGGAACTCAGACACAAGCGCGCGAGATGAAACTTGCTTTGGTCATGGAAAGCTGGCTTCTTGGAAACCCCCGGATAGATTCGATAAGCGATTGCGAGATCTCTCATTGTGAACCCTCACTCCGTCCAGCTTCGATGTCCGACTTACTGGCCTTTGCCAGATACACGAACTGCTGCGCAAAAAGGTTGGGAGCATATCCACTCATGAGTCGATCCACTTTCCCCGCCCACGACCCGAGCAATCCACGGATTGGTTTAATTAGAGGAAAGGGACCATCGAACCCCCGCGAGAGAATCTCGTATCCCGCGTCTTGCAAAAGTTGCTCCGATGATTGAAGGTCAAAGAATCTGAAATGGGTTCGGTCTAGAATTCCCCAGTCTTCATAACGCCACCTTCCCAGCATAAAATGCAGGCGTTGTTTCCACCAGACCACATTTGGTAGTGCGACAATAATCACGGCGGTGGGCTCCAGAACGCATTTCAAACGCTCGAGAACCGTAGTTGGCGAATACAAATGCTCAAGGATATGGCTCATAATTACGCAATCGAATGCGCCCAAGGGACTGAAGTCCAATTCGTTCAGATCCGCGCAGACGACCTTCGACAGTCGGCTTGACGCCACCTTTGCCTCCTCCTCCGAGTAGGTGATTCCTACCACATAACGACTTCTCTGCCGGAGCAATTGCTCCCCGAGCGCCCCTGTTCCACAGCCCACATCGAGAATGCGAAGCGCCGAAGAAGGTACAAGAGAAAGGACCCTCGCATTTGCCCCTTCATATACTGTCAAATCGTGATCCATTCATAACTGCCTTCCCCAGGACTCGGCCTGTCGTTCGACATGAAAGTCGGGCGCACCGCGATATCGCCGTTGGCCATCGCATTGAGCGCAAATATTAGCCCAGCTTGAGCCGCGAACCCAGCTTCTGCCGTTCTACTGAGGTCAATGCAAAGCGCCACAGCAGATAAAGAGAAACAACGCACGTTAGTGCGGCAAGCAGGGGAGACAATAACCCAGGCGCCACTCGCGATAGAGCTGGCCACAACAGGGATAAAGCAATGATTGGCATCGCACAGAGCAATGGCCGGAGAAGCGAGTTGCAAACATAATAGCCGATCTTCAACTCGATCGCCGTATTGCGGCGCATCGTGTAAACAATATGTCCACAAACGCTTACACACGCTCCGATCAGAGTACCCAACGCCACGCCCATCGCACCCAGGTAATACCCCCCGATAACACTGCAAACCAGGTTGACTACACCTTCCAGGAGAGGCACCAGGATGATATATCGTTGTGCTCCCGTGCTGATCATGGCGATGATATACGGGCTCACGCAGATCCTGAGGATATTGGCGATCAGCAACAATTGCAAAATTGGCGATGCATGGTTCGCATAGTCGGCGCCCACCCAAAAGCGCAGCAGCGGGCGTGCCCAGAATATCATCGGAATCCCGGTGGCAAGCAGTAGCAACATCCCGATGCGCGTTGTGGACGCTACCATGCGGGCCAGACCAGGCCCGTCTTTTCGAGCATGCAACACAGCCGCCGGTGCTCCCATTGCTCCGTAGATAGCCCCAAAAAGCCCTGTAAAGAAGGTTACGAGCGTAGCGGCAACAGCGTAGTAAGCCACATCTCCAAACCGATAGGCGCCAACGATCGCCACGTCCAGACCCGTTACTAGCAGTAGGCCCAGACTCCATACCGTGAGGCTCATGCAGTAGCTGACCAGCTCCCGGACGACGCTTCGCGACACCAGGGCAAAGGATATCGTGAGACTGGAGATCCAACTTCGGTATGCCAAGTACTGCAATAGAAATGAAGATAGGTTCACGGCAGCCATCACCATCGCCATCGCAGGAAGTCCGCCACCTAAATGAACCACAAAAACAATCAGGACCGCGCCAGCGAGGCGAGGAACACTGATGATCGCGGCTGGAATCTCATTTCGCTGGAGCCCGACAAACAGTGAGGAAAACGTCGAAGACGGAAGGCAAACGGCCAGAGTGCCACCTACCAGGAGAAGCGCTACACGAACATCCCTCAGAAGGCTGCCATGCAATTGGTGAAATAGATCCGGCAGCAGGACTGTTAAAACCACAATCCCGAGGAATGCGATTCCGCCGCCCACGGTCAAGATGGCAAACGCGCTGCTGGCAATTCGATTCCGGTACTCTAAATCGCCACGCTCGGTGGAATGAGCTACAAACCGCGCTAGTGCCGTTTGAATTCCGAAATCAAAATAACCGACGTAGGCCCCCATTTGCAGAACCAGAGACCAAGCTCCAAACGCTTCCGGAGACATCGAACGAGTGAGAAACGGCGGAACGAGGAGGGCCACGATTGACGCGGCGCCGCCGCGCGCGATATTCGCGACGGCGTTTTTTGCAAACACGGAAAAATCTTTCCCTCGGTTCATTGTCCGCTCATTTGAGTGTATGCCTTCAGGCCGTCACATTACATGGCGTTTCCAGGCGCCTTTTCCCATTTGACGATCCAACTGAGTTGGCTATTCCGGCTTGGGCTCTTCCGCACTTTTGGTGAAAACAGGCGGAAAACAACCACAAGCGCGCATACTCCAACGCCCGCGCCGCCGCTGAGAAGAACGCCGTGCCGCAACCTCTGTATAATCAGTGTCAGCTTATCGCAATTTATGCCTGTTGGGCAGTATCACCAAATGTGCGGATGAGCCTCGGCTTGGCCCACTCTGACCATTTGATTTGGCCTACCGGGGTAGTGATATTGTGCATCATTTCTCCGGGTTCTGGTTCGAACCATCCAGCCCAATAAGCTAAAGAAACCGCATTGAACCGATTTGCGTACCCCTTCTGCTATCCTAAACCTGTGGTTTAATATGGGAACATGCAAATAGGGCAACCGTTGGACACTTAAGAGATGAAGGGAATTGCTTGGTTCTATCCTTGCCTTCTCCATCCTCTGCTGCACCGCCGATTCAGCCCAACTCAAGAAAAACCTACTTCAGGACATCACTCGTGCGACTTTCTCCATTCCGCGCCACGGCATTCGCAGCACCCCTCCCTGCTGTTGGGTTGTGTCCGGCGAAAATTAGCGACTCATTCGCCGGTCACAACCTAAACCCAACCTCAACCCAGACGAAATCAACGCTCGCTTGAACCACCGGGAGCGCATCGGAGGAGTCGCGGAAGTCGCGACTTATAATCTTGGCGATTACAACATTCCTCGTTTCGATGATGCTTTTGATCTTTGTGGCTTGGGTAAAGAAGGTCCCGCTCTTATCGCCGTACGGTGTTTTTGTTGCCTTTCAATTCCTCTATAACTTTGCACCTTGGGTTACAGCTTCTCTGGGTCTGGATACCCTCATATTTCCACTTCTACGAGACCTGCATCTGGCCGAGCGGCAACTCTATTTGTCGGCCAGTGCAAATATGTGTTTCGGCGCCTGTTTCCTGGGCTTCTATCGAAGAGTTCGACTGGAACCAGTAGCAGCCGGTCCTTCTCATGCAGGAAGCCGCAAGCGATTTTTCCTGGCCCTATTTCCGATCTTTATCCTCTCTGCGGTTCTCGGCCATTTTTATGGATGGAACCAGATAACAGCTCTTACGATGAATACCGATGGAAGTGTAGCCGGAGGAATGTTTACCGTAACCGCCTATGTCAAATATTTCTTCGTAGGCGGTTATCTTTACTATTTGTACAAGTTCGGATTCGATAAGTGGGCAGTTCTGCTGCTTCTGGAGCATACGATTGTCATGCTTGTCGATGGAGCGAGGACGACCTACCTTCCGATCGCGCTCTTTTCCTTGTTCATCGCAGGAGACAATGCCAAGAACGAAGCACGTAGAGGGCGCCTGTATCTGATAGCGTCTGTTGGTGTCCTCCTGTCGCTCGTCACACGGGCATTCATCTTGACGGGAGATACTTCCGTTCTGACAAAGATTTTTGCCCCCGTGATGATTGAGGGCACCATGGGCGCCTATAGTTCGCTCCAGTCTCTCTCGGCGATTTTAAAAGGCGGACATCCAAGTTATACCTTTGGTTTATCCTACGTTGTCGATCCCTTCGTTTGGTTTGTGCCCACCGGCCCTCTTCGAGACAGCCTGTCGTTTTTCCAGCACTGGGTTAACAGCATCTCTGGTACGCTCGGGGAGCCATACTCACCCATGGGAGGCTTTTACTACGAGGCCGAAGCGACGGCCGCATTTTCCTATGCGGGACCTGCAATCGTAACCTCCGCCTACGGAATTTTCCTGGTCTGGATAGAACGAAATAAGAATGCGCTCCGGATGCTCTACGTGACGGCTATTCCTACACTTGGAATCCTTTTTGTAAAGACAATATTCGGAAACCTGGTGAAGTTGTTTCTCATCCAGCTTGGATTTGTTCTTTGCTTTGCATTTGCCGCTAAACTCAAGGCTGTGCTGGAGAGACAAAATACTCCCTCCGGCACGGAATCAATTTCGACCGAGGGTAATATTCTTTAAAAGATCAAGCTTCGGGCCAGTATATACATCTCGCCTCAGAATTCCCCAAATATACGAGGTCAGCGACCACAAGACCATAATCAGAAACGTGGCAATACAAGCTCCGAGCGTAATCAGCAGACGGGGAGGGCCAGATTTTCGCTCCGGAGGAACGGCGCGATCGACGACCTGGATCAGGGGCGCCGTCTTTGCCTCATCTATTTTGGCAGCTTCAAACTGCTTAACGAGTAAGTCATACACATTTTCTTGAAGACGGAGTTCCCGCAGGGTTCGGGTGTATTCAGTCAATGACTCAGGCAGCTTGGCGGTTGGTATCTCGATGTCGCCGGGAGTGAAGCTCTTGTTGCTATTCTCTAGCGCAACCAGTTCTGCTTGCAGCGAAGATACTTCTGACCGCAGACGCTGGTATTCCGGGTTCTCCTGCGTATCAGACAAACTGAGAGATTGTAATTGGGCGGAGCGAACCGATATCTCGGAGCGAATGCTCTCAATACTCCTGGAGGCTATCTCCGCTTGCCCGTTTAGCTGAACCAAACCTGTTCTCTTCTGCATCTGCTGGAAGTCAGCCTCGGCATCGGCCAGTACAACCTTCTGCTGATCCAGCTGCTGCTGGTAAAAAATACGCCGCTGAGAAGACTCGGTCAAAGCAAGCGTTGTATTGAGGTCGTGAAGTTGATCGACATAGGCATTGGCAAGTTGACTGGAAAAAACCGCATCGTGTGTACTGACCGTGATACGGATAAGATTGCTCTTATCGAGATCAATGCGGGTGTGTTTCGCAAGGGCCTTGAGGGTGTCTCCTTCTGTCTTTTCTTGGAACCGGACCTTGAGATTGTAAAGGTTGATCAGGCGAGTACCTACCGCCCTGCTCAGCAGGAGCTGTGAGTATATCTCATTGGGACTCTTGAGACTGAGAGCCGCGGACCCCATCCCCCCACCTCCGCTCAGAGCAGCAATCGATCCTAGCTGGCCTGAGATAAGGGCGCTCATCGACTGTTCCTGGCGAGGTGGCAGAATGACCGTAGTAGCTTCATAAGTGTTCTTGATAAAGAGCGTCACGATCGCGGCAAGTACCGTTACCACGCCGGTCGTAATCAAGATAAGTCGCTTACGCATTGCCACGGCGAGCAAGAGATCGAGAGGGTCAAAGTTTGATCGCTTCGCAGGAACGTCAATGGAGGCTTCGTTATTAGGATTAGGCAAAGTCTCTTCCGGGATGCTTTCTGCACAGCACTGTTCGGGGTCCCTCCCCCATCGGGAAGGGATATCCCTCAGAATGCTACTGCGGGCTCGTTGACCAAAACCTGTCCATCGCTTGGCTCAAGCCGTTATTGTACTGAATCTGAGCGGTGTTGGGGAATCACTAACAAAACGGGAGGTCGCACGAAATCGCTTTTTGAATGATTGGGCAGGCTGCTATTGTTGGGGTCCAGCATCAGCCCTCTCTCCTGATCCGTAAGCCCCCGGCCCCGCTCCACGAGTTGGATCACCATTTCCGAGGACGTGAAGTGCAGCTTCTGGGGAAGGGAATGCACTGGGGTCCGCCCTGTAATCGACGACTGAGACTCAACTTCCGGTTTGTCCCTGATCCGCCCGGATCAAAGCCAAGCCCTTGGGAAAACCTTGCCACATGCCTACATTTGAGGAGTAATCCCGGGGAGAACCTGTAACAAGCGGAATATAGTGTAGTTACTTTCGATTATGGTCCCGCTGATTGCGCAGTTAGCCAGATTTTGGCGGGCGTCAATTTTGACACCAAGTTCGTTGAAATGCTGCCATCGGCAGTGTTTGAACACTCACCAGGGTTATCTGCCGCGGGTGACGCACTGTTCCTGGTAGCGATCCCTTGGCGGTCAAGCAGCCTTGCTGCCTTCAAATGCTCTCCTTGACAATCTAGGAGAGGACTGGTAGTTTCTTTCCTAGAACGTCGAGGAGAGACAGATGGCGCATGAAAAACCAAACGGACAGTTAGATCTATTGCAAGGAACGCTGGATTTGCTGATTCTAAAGGCGGTTTCTTTGGGCCCGTTGCATGGGTATGGGGTGCTCTTGCGCATTCAGCAGATCTCTGGCGAGGAGTTGGTGATACAGCAGGGATCGCTTTATCCTGCGCTTTACCGGCTGGAGCATCAGGGGGTTATCGCCAGTGAATGGGGCGAGAGTGAGAACAATCGCAAGGCGAAGTTTTACCAGTTGACCCCTGCGGGCCGTGAGCGCCTGGGAGCTGAAACCGAGAAGTGGAATCGCATGGCGGGAATTATTGGCGCCGTCCTCCTGGCAACACCGGAGGGCGCATGAGGTTGCGTTCAATCTTCGCCCGCATTCTGGCCCAACCCCGGTCGTGGCTCTGTGCTGTTGTGCGGCGCAACCACCTTGAGGCGGAGATGGATGCCGAGCTTGCCTTCCATGTTGAGCATCTGACGGCTGACTTGATCCGCGCCGGACAGGCCCCAAAGGAAGCTGCACGGCAGGCCCGCATTGCTCTGGGTACGGTGACGGTACACAAGGAAGGTATGCGCGCATCGCTGGGTCTGCGTTGGTGGGACCAGTTCTGGGCTGACCTGCGCTACGGTATGCGTTATCTGCGCAAGAACCCAGGATTTACGACCATTGCGGCCACTTCGCTGGCGCTGGCTGTCGGCGCGAATACGACGATTTTCTCTCTGGCCAAGCAAGTACTGTACGACCGGCTCAAGGTGCCGCATTCCGAGCAGCTTAGATTGCTGCGCTGGGACGGCGACGACAAAGTGGCCGTTCATGAGATGTGGGGTGATTTTGATACGACGCCAAGCGGAGGAATGACGGCTTCCGTCTTCTCTTACCCTGCCTACCAGGAGTTGCGCGCTCGGAATCGCGTGCTGGAAGACCTGTTTGCTTACAAAGAGGACGGGATGAATGCGACGATCCAAGGCAACGCCCAACGTGTCGTCGTGGAGATGGTCTCCGGCAATACATACGGGGCTCTGGGCGTGAAACCACAGTTAGGACGCCTGATCCAACCCTCGGACGATACCGTGTCCGGCTCCGGCGCTGTAGCGGTCATAAGCGATAGCCTCTGGGAGCGAGAATATGGCCGTGCCAAGTCAATAGTGGGCCAGACGATCAAGCTGAATCAGACCATGATTACGATCGTCGGGGTGAATCCGCGCGAATTCACCGGTATTAAGAATGTTCAGGAATCACCGGATATTTTTGTACCGATCAGCCTGCAGCCCCTGATCGATCCCAAGCCCGGCAAGGTGCCAGTACTCGCTGATCCGAATATGTGGTGGGTAAACATCATGGCTCGGGCCAAACCAGGGGTGCATGACTCCGAAGCGCAGGCTGCTTTGAATGTGCAATTGACGGCGGTGACTCGGAACACGATGCCTTTGGATTCGGGCGACACAATGCCGCATCTTGTGCTCGCCGACGGCAGTCGCGGGCTGCATTTCACCGACAGAATGTTCAAGAAACCCTTGTATGTCTTGCTCGGGTTCACCGGTTTGGTTCTCTTACTGGCTTGCGCGAATATCGCCAACCTGCTGTTGGCGCGGGGAACCCAACGGCGGCGCGAGATGAGTGTCCGTCTGGCATTAGGCGCCGGACGTGCGCGCATTCTGCGTCAGTTGCTAACGGAGAGTCTTTTGTTGGCTGGGCTTGGCGGCTTGGGCGGACTACTGCTTAGCTTCGCCGGACGCAACGCAATTCCCAAGTTACTGGTCAATCCTTGGGAGCGAATCGGTTTCAATATCTCTTTCGACTGGGGTGTTTACCTTTTTGCCGCGGGGGTAACTGTCTTGACTGGGGTACTATTCGGTCTTGCTCCAGCATGGATTGCCGCACGAACCGAAGTAAGCAGTAGCCTGAAGGCGACGGCCCAGACGACAACCCGGCGTCGCAAGGGCCTAGGTGGAAAGGCAGTCGTTGTCTTTCAGATCGCACTTTCTACCATGTTGGTAGTAGGCGCGGGTCTTTTTCTGCGCACAACCATGGCACTCAACTCAGTCGATGTGGGCTTCAAGGCCGACCATCTGTTGCTCTTCGAAATCAATCCGCCGGCCAAATTTTATCCCGCAGGCAAGGATGTGCTGTTGCATGCGCAATTGGAGCAGGGCTTTGCCTCGGTGCCCGGAGTTGATCGGGTTGCTGCCGGATCGTTGGCCTACATTGCCGAAAATATGTCCAGCTCCGACTTCTTGCCCGAAGGGGAGAGCTTCGATGCGAGCAAGCGCCAAACCGAAGATTTCAACGATGTCGGCGCCAGTTTTTTTCAAACGATGGGCATACCGATGATTGCAGGACGCAGCTTTGGTCCGCAGGACACCGCAACATCCCCAAAAGTTGGGATCATAAACCAAAGTCTGGCGCGGAAGAGATTTCCGAATGAGAATCCGATTGGGAGGAGATTCAAAGCAGACAGGGATGCTGGCAGTGTATGGATTCATGTTGTCGGCATCTGCGGCGATACCCACTATGCGGGATTGCGCGATGATCCTCCGGCCCAGTTCTTCTTGCCCTATATACAGCAACCCGAGGTGGGCGGCATGACTTATCAGATTCGCACACACCTTGACGCCGCGTCCCTCGTACCTGTGCTTCGCCGGGTTGTTCAATCGGTTGATCGGGACCTGCCAATGGTGGATGTGCGCACCCAGCGCGAGCAGATCGACGCCACGATGAAGATGGAACGCGCCTTCTCTGCGCTGACAGCGAGCTTTGGCTTATTGGCTTTGGCATTGGCCTGCGTGGGCATCTATGGAATCATGGCCTGCTCGGTGGCCAATCGCAGGAATGAAATTGGAATTCGTCTTGCGTTGGGCGCCCAACCGGGCCAAGTACGCGGGATGATTCTGCGTGAGAGTATCTGGTTGGCCACTGCCGGGATTGGAGCCGGTGTGGTCTCGGCGCTCCTATTGATGCGGCTGATCAAATCGATGCTCTATGGGGTTCAAGCCTACGATCCTATCTCCGTTTCGGCGGGTGTGTTGCTGCTCCTTGCTGTTGCTCTTGGAGCAAGCTGGATTCCTGCGCGCAGCGCGGCGATCCTTCAGCCCATCGAAGCGCTACGGCATGAATGATCGATGCTTTTGGAATTTCCCAAGACGCGGCGGTTTCCCTAAACGTGTGCCCGCAGCCAAAATCTCGCACTTCCGCAAGCACGCTCACGGAATAGTGCGCTTAAAACGCTATCTCGCTTTGAGCCGACCTCGGTCTGTCGCGGCGCTGACCGGCCAACTCACTCATCCATCATAGTCTCTAGCTCCGGAAGCGGCTTCGCCGAGGATAAGCGATGTCGCGCTGAGACTATGCCCTTCGAGGGAGTTCCAGATAGTCGATCGTGGCCATGTCTTCTTTCCGAATCGAGGCGCTCATGGCTCCGGCAACGATCTCTTGCGCCAGCAACCCGTCGCGATGCGTGATTGGAAATGGACGGCCGCTTCGGCAACACTCGAGGAAGATCCTGAGCTCCTCCTTGTACGCCTCACCGAAACGGTCAATGAATTCCGGCAAAGGCTGGTCATATCGGCGCATGGAAAAGGTCTTGCAAGCGATAGGTTCGGTTGCCTCTCGGGTTCCATACGCTTCGACGATGACTTCAAGAAGCTTTTGATTGAAGCGCCCAATGTGAATCTGGCCTTTCTCGCCAAAGATCAAGGTCTCGCCGCGATAACCGGAGACATGATTGCGCGTTACCTGAAGCTGACCTATAAGCTCATCTCCAAAATCGAGCAGCATCAAGGCGTCGTCGAAGTCTTCCTGGCAAGTCGTATGCCGATGACTGTAGATTCGCGAGCCAATGGCAAGAGCCGACTTAGGCTTGCGCCCGGTGAACCATACGATCTCATCTACATTGTGCACTGCCATGTCAGGCAGAATGCCGGGACTGGCAAATCCGTTCGGCGCCGGGCTTGAGTCTTCAAGCGCGGAATATATCTTGAATATCCGGCCAATGGCGCCCTCGTCGATAAGTTGCTTTGCAAAGAGCAGGGGCGCATCGAAGCGTCGCTGGAAGCCAAGCATCAAAGCATCCGGATGATCGCGCTCGAGCAGTGCGGCGAATTCGCGATCGCCCTCCAGCGTCCCGGTGAGAGGCTTTTCAAGAAAGACTCGGCGCCCGGCCCGAATCATCATCAACGCGTGCTCACGATGCAACGGGGTATTTGTCGCGATGACCGCAACGTCGATGAGGCCCGATTCGGCAAGCGCCTCGATGTTATCGAAGACAGGAGTCGAAGTACCGGTCAGAGAATGAAACACGTCCGCGGTCTTCGGGTCGGTGGTGGAGACGCATGTTAGCCGGCAAAGGCCGGACTCAAGCGCCAGCTCGTGAATGTGCAACGCATGGATCATCCCCATCCTGCCGAGACCAACTACACCGACGCGAATCGGTTGAACCGAGGTTTGGGATGAAGACGTCGACGGCACTGTAGACATTTCGCTACTCCTCTATCACTCGCGGGAATGATGGCAATACGTTAGCAGAATTGCCTGCTCCCATGCTGTGACAGGCAGCTACCGGAAAACAAATACATAACGTGAGAATGTTGCCTGATCTTAAGGGGCAATTAAGGTTCGTTTTTTGCTCCTATTTCATGGGACGTTTCATGCTAGGTCCGTGACCGGATGAANNCGCTACATTTCCAAAAGGAACATGTTCATACGGCCAAAGAACTAGATAAGTCGATTCGTTTCCCCAGCAAAGGCTTGCATACTTCGATTGCCCAATTGCGATTTGCGTGCACCGTTTGCGGCCCATTGGCTCTATG
>PLFY01000168.1:0-166 GCA_003138365.1 Acidobacteriaceae bacterium | reverse complement strand
GCTGAATCTCGCCATGTCGATCCCGGCGCCCGCTCCAAAAAGCCAACTGCCCCCTATGCATAAAGCTTGCACAGAGGGCAGTTTGATTTTGGAAAGTTGAAACCTCCGAATCAGCCAGCTTTTTCCAGTAAGCACAACGACAAGTCGCGGCGCTCGACCATATCGC
>PLFY01000145.1 GCA_003138365.1 Acidobacteriaceae bacterium | reverse complement strand
GGAAGCGCATAGAGCCAGGGCAACAGGCGCATGAGGGCGTGGTCCACCGCTCCCATTTCGGTTCCAAGCGGCATAGCCAGCAGCATTGCGGCTGCGCCGGCGATGAGGGTAACGAAGGCCTTGGTGCCGGCCGTATCTGCGTTCGACGAGGCTTCAGAAACAGGCGCATCGGGGCGGGGAAGGACAGCATCGTAGCCGGCGGCGCGAATGGCCTCGATGAGGGCTGCGGGAGCGGCAACGGCGGGATCGAAGACGACGATCGCGCGATTGGCCATTAGATCGACGCGCGCGGACTGAACTCCGGCGGTCGAGCGCAGCGCTTCTTCCACATGATGCTGGCAGGAGGCGCAGGTCATGCCCAGCACCGGCAGCGTGAGCGATTCCGTTGCTGGCGTGGTCACCTATTGTTCCAGTCGGGCGGCGAAGCCGGCTTTGGCCAGTGCGGCAATCGCAAGATCGACGGGCGCAGGGGCTTGCGTGTCGTGAACCATGCTGAGCCGCGCCGCACCCAGGCGTACCTCCTCGACCTGAACGCCTTCGGTTGAGGCCAAGGCCTGGCTGACTCGGCGAATGCAGGAGCCGCAGTGCATGTTATCGATTCGGAGCGTGAATTCCGGCATATCCGTTCTCCTGATTGTCTTTGATGATAGCCCGGGGCGGACGATGCACGTTTGGTCCATCCGGTTGAAGGCTGATAGGCTTTCATCGTCGGCAAAAGCAGGGCCGGCTCCATGACAGAGAAAATCCTGAGTTTCTACGAACCTCTTGCGGATCATTATCACTTGATCTTCGAGGATTGGAACAGGTCGATCGAACGACAAGCCGTGATTCTGAATCCGCTAATCTCCGCACAGGCGCTGGGCCATCCTTTGAAGGTTCTGGACTGTGCCTGTGGGATCGGAACCCAGGCGCTGGGGCTAGCAGGTTTGGGCCATCAGGTTGTTGCCTCCGATCTCAGCCGAGCGGCAGTGAATAGGGCACGGCGCGAGGCCGAGAGCCGTGGTCTGAAGATCTCGTTCCACGTTTCGGATATGACTTCCCTGACTGAGATCGCGGACTGCGACTTCGATGTAGTGGCCGCGCTGGATAATGCTCTTCCGCATCTCACCCCCGGCCAGCTCGGTCGTGCGATTGCAGCCATGAGTTCAAAGCTCAAATCAAATGGTCTGTTCATCGCCAGCATTCGAAATTACGACTTGGACATTCTCGAACGACCGGCCATGCAGAAGCCTTCATTCTTTGGCAAGAATGGTGAGCGACGGATCGTTCATCAGGTGTGGGACTGGATCGATGATACGAGGCACACGTTGCACTTTTACATCACTACGCAATCTGAGCAGGCGTGGACCACGCATCACTTCGTATCCGAATATCGCTGTTTACTTCGCAAAGAGCTTTCGACGGCGCTGGAATCTGCAGGCTTCCGGGAAGTGCGATGGCTGATGCCTGCCGAGAGCGGCTATTACCAGCCTCTCATCCTGGCAAGATGGCGTTGATGTTTGGGAGGAACGATGCAGCGAGAGTTTCCCGAAGCGCCGCTGGTGGGCGTGGGCGCGGTGATTGTGGATGACGGCCGTGTATTGCTAGTGAGGCGCGGAACTGAGCCGATGCTGGGCAAATGGACCCTGCCCGGTGGAATGCTTGAGGTGGGCGAATCGCTCACGGACGGAGTCATCCGCGAGGTGAGGGAAGAGACGGGGCTGACGGTCGAACCCGTGGAACTGATTGAACTGCTGGACCGCATTTATCGGGAGGGCGAGCGGGTCCGCTACCATTATGTGATTGCGGATTATCTGTGCCGCGTGTTGGGGGGAGCGTTGAAGGCTGCCTCGGATGCGGATGCGGTGCGATGGGTTGACCGATCGGAATGGAATAGCCACAGTGCGCTGCGGCTGGACCCGGTGACGGTGCGCGTGATCGAAGCTGGCTGGCAAAGGGCTCATGCATTGAAAAAGGATGGGTGGGAGGAACGATGAAGAGGGTCGCTCAGTTCGCGTTTTTGCTGGTGTTGGCCGCGGGCATTGGATTCTGGATGCGGCCAGTGAGTTACTTCAACGGACTGATGTATGCTCATGCGTGTCTCACGGGGGTTCAGAGCCGCTCGGTTGCGGTTTCGGGCTATCGGGTCCATTACAATGCGCAGGGACCGGCGGACGGGCCCGCAGTGGTGCTGGTGCATGGGCTGGGTGGACGCGCTGAAGACTGGCGCGAACTGTCTCCTTATCTGGCCAAGGCCGGTTTCCGCGTCTATATGCCCGATTTGCCCGGCTATGGGCGAAGCGAAAAGCCTGCGGATTTCTCCTATTCTGTGCATGATGAGGCCGAGGTCGTGGTTGGCTTTCTCGATGCGCTGGGATTGAAGCAGGTAGATCTGGGCGGCTGGTCGATGGGCGGCGGAATCGCGCAGCACGTCGCAGCCCGGCATCCGGAGCGGGTGCGGCGGCTCATTCTGTTTGACTCGGCCGGCATCCCCGAAATACCCAAGTGGGATGTGCGGCTGTTTACTCCTCAAACGCCGGCGCAACTGGATCAATTGGACGCGCTGCTGATGCCTGTGCCGCCGAAGGTGCCGGGGTTCATTGCGAAGGATATTGTGCGCCTTTCCAAGAAGAATGCGTGGGTGATTCATCGCGCGATCGACAGCATGATGACCGGGCAGGATGCGACGGACAAGCTTTTGCCGGAGCTGAAGATGCCGGTGCTGCTTGTATGGGGCGGGGAAGACCGGATCACTCCGCTGAGCCAAGGCGAGACGATGCATCGGCTTGTACCGCAATCGCAACTGGATGTGATTCCTGGGTGCGGACACCTGGCGCCGAGGCAGTGCGCTGCTCAGATTGCGCCGAACCTGGTGGCGTTTGAGAAGCAGTGAAATCGTGCCAAGCGGTGATGTTGGCTGGGCCGCTACACGCCGAGGATCAATGCGGCGGCGGGGGTTTTCTTACATCTCTCAAATTCTGGTCGACGTCGGGATTGCAGGTGGGACCCTTCCAGCGGAAGTCGGTCGATGAATCCATGTGAGAAGTTTTTCCGTTCATCGTGGAATCGATGAAGCCAGAGCTGACGAAGTGGGTCATCCCATCGAAGGTCAACTTGAAGCTGCCCTTCATCTGAAAGGATCCTGTTCCACAGGCCATCGAGTAACTCCCGCCGCTCGAGGTGATGTTGAGATCTTGCAGGCTACAGGTCCGGTTGCTGAGCGCCTTGGTCCACGCTTCGTCGTTCATGCAGAGAAGCATGGTCATCGGCGGACCACCGGAATGCATCGGATTGGGCGTGGTGGCCGTCCATTCGCCGGAGCGCAGGGGGAACTTCTGTTGCGCCGAAGAGACGGCGGTTGCCATGAGGACGATAACGCCCAACGTTGCCCATTTGAGGAAAGTCATCTCTACCCATCCTTATCCTGAAGTCAGATGTTTCAGGCTGCCGGTTCCAGAGCTCTCCTGTCAACGGCAAAATGACAACCGCGCGGATCCAATCAACGAGCCCGCGATGAGGCTACACGCCAATCACGGCGCAAAGCTCCTTGACGGCTTCGGCACTCTTCTTGAGGGCGGCGTCCTCTTCGGGAGTCAGCTTGATCTCAATGATCTGTTCGAGGCCAGCGGCTCCGAGCTTGCAGGGAACGCCGATGTAGTAGCCCTTGATGCCGTACTCGCCTTGCAGGTAGGCGGCGCAGGGCAGGATCTTCTTCTTGTCCTTGAGGATGGCCTCGACCATTTCTGTAACCGCGGCCGACGGCGCGTAGTAAGCGCTGCCGGCCTTGAGATACTTCACGATCTCTGCGCCGCCGTCTCTTGTTCGTTGAACGAGGGCTTCGAGGCGGTCGGGAGCGATGAGTTCGGTGATGGGAATGCCGGCGACCGTGGAGTAGCGGGGGAGCGGGACCATGGTGTCGCCGTGGCCGCCGAGTACGAATGCGGTGACATTCTCGACGCTCACGTTCAGTTCAGCAGCAATGAACGTCCGGAAGCGCGCGGAGTCGAGGACGCCGGCCATGCCGATGACACGCTCGCGGTTGAAGCCGGCCTGGCGATAAGCGGCCTGGGCCATGGCGTCGAGCGGGTTCGAGACGATGATCAAGATCGACTCCGGCGACTGCGCGACGACCTTTGCGACCACGTCGGACATGATTTTGAAGTTGGTGTGGAGCAGGTCGTCGCGGCTCATGCCCGGCTTGCGGGGAATGCCCGCGGTGATGACCACGATGTCGGAGTTGGCCGAGGCCGCGTAGTCGTTTGATCCGGTGACATTGACGTCGCGCTTCTCAATGGGCAGCGCTTCAAGCAGGTCCAGAGCCTTGCCCTGCGGAATGCCTTCAACGACGTCGATCAGGACCACATCGGCCAGTTCCTTGGCCGCGATCCAGTGCGCGGCGGTTGCGCCTACGTTGCCTGCGCCCACAATGCTAACTTTTTTACGCATTTCATTTTCTCCTTATTGAACAAGAATCTCTTGAAGAGCGCGACTCTTACGGAGTTCGCGAGTAACAAGGCTCGGGAATGGCGATTCTTGATCGAAGTTCCCCGAAAAGCATACCTCAGGGGCTAAGGCCCACATGGATTGAACGGTCATTTGTGTCGGGGTTAAAACCCCGACCTGCCATTCCGCCAACTGTTCCCCGATCCCTGTTCCCTGTTCCCTGCTTTCACATATTGCCGATGATGCGCGTGGCAAACTCGCTGGTGCCGACCTTGGTTGCGCCGGCGGTCTGGCGCTCAAAATCGTAGGTCACAAATTTCTGCAGGATGGTTTTCTCCAACGACTGCTCGATAAGTTTGGCGGCTTCCTTCCAGCCGATGAAATCGAGCAGCATGACGCCGGAAAGGATTACCGAGCCGGGATTGATCATATCCTTATCGGCGTACTTGGGGGCGGTGCCGTGCGTGGCTTCGAACACCGCGAAGCCATCGCCGATGTTGGCGCCGGGGGCGATGCCGAGTCCGCCAACCTGTGCCGCGGCTGCGTCTGAGATGTAGTCGCCGTTGAGGTTGGTGGTGGCCAGCACGCTGTAGTCGGCGGGGCGGATGATGATCTGCTGAAAGATGGAGTCGGCGATGCGATCGTTGATGAGGATCTTGTTCTTCCATGCGCCGTTGCCGTGGGTCTTGCCGATGGAGTCGAGGACGCTCTTGATCTCCGCGTAAACCGAATCGCGAAAGGATTGCGAGCCAAATTCGAGGCCCGGCTCGATGAGCGCCGCGTTTTCCTCAATCGACAGGCTGGGATTTGCATCGACATTGCCGAGAATCCAGCTCTCGCGTTCGGTGACGGTGTCGGCTCGAAACTCCTCGACAGCCACTTCATAACCCCACTCGCGGAATGCGCCCTCAGTGAACTTCTGAATGTTGCCCTTGTGGACCAGCGTAACCGTCTTGCGGCCCATTTCGAGCGTTTGGCGGATGGCGTAGCGCACCAAGCGCTTGGTCCCGAAGATGCTGATGGGCTTGATGCCCACGCCGGAGTCGCTGCGGACTTTTTTCTTGCCGCCTTTGAGCAGGTCGTTATTCAAAAAATCAATCAGCCGGGCGGCGTCCGCGCTGCCTTCCTTGAACTCGATGCCGGAGTACACATCTTCGGTATTCTCACGGAAGATAACGATATCGACCTTCTCAGGGTGCTTCACCGGGCTGGGCACGCCCTGGTAGTACTTGACCGGGCGCACGCAGGCGTAGAGGTCGAGAAGCTGGCGGAGCGCCACGTTGAGGGAGCGGATGCCGCCGCCGACGGGCGTGGTGAGCGGTCCCTTGATGGAGACCCTCAAGTCGCGCGCCGCGGCCACCGAGTCGTCCGGCAGCCAGGTTGCGAACTGGCGGAAGGCCTTTTCGCCGGCGAAGATTTCAAACCAGCGAATCGTACGCTTGCCGCCGTAGGCCTTTTCGACCGCAGCGTCGAAAACGCGCTGCGAAGCCTTCCAGATGTCGCGGCCCGTGCCGTCGCCCTCGATGAAGGGAATGATGGGATTGTCGGGCACTTCGAATTGCCCGTTCTTGTAGTCGATGGCCTGGCCGTCTTTGGGTAGTTCCAGCCCGTTGTAGGTGGTTTGCATAGCTTTTGGGGGTCCTTTTTATTCCGTCGTCAAGGATGAGGCTACCACCTGCAAATTAGGAGTGGCAATGGTGGGCTAGAGCGCAGATGTGATAGAGCGGTTCGCTTCGACCTTCCAGGAAAGCGCGGAATTGAAGCATTCGGCACCGCTTGACATCATGATGCCTTATTGCGTAGCATCATGATGTGCGGACCACACTTACCATTGACGACGACATTGCCGCCCTTGTGGAGCAGGAGGTACGCAAGTCCGGCGATTCTCTCAAGGGGACGGTCAATCGGCTGCTGCGCGAGGGGTTGATGGCCTCACGGGAACCTGTGCCCACCAAGGCATTTGTGGTGACGCCCTTTCCGCTCGGAATCGGGAATTGCGATAAGATCTCGGAGCTTATTGAGGAACTGGAAGGGCCGTATCACCGATGATCGTCCCGGACGCCAATCTGCTGATCTATGCCTATGACTCCGAGGCTGTTCAGCACGGTGCGGCGCGGGCCTGGCTGGAGAAGGTATTTTCCGGTTCCGAGGTATTCGGGCTGCCTTGGCAAACGATCTCAGCCTTTATCCGGATTTCCACCAACAGCAGGCTCACCGGAGGCCGCTTTCCGATGCTAAGGGCAATAGGCGTTGTGCAGCATTGGATGGGTCTGAAACAGGTGCGTCTTCTGTCTCCAGGTGACCGCCATTGGTCTATTTTCCAGCGAATGCTGATCGACGGGCAGGTGCGCGGGCCGCTTACCACGGATGCGGAGTTGGCAGCGCTGACCATCGAGTACGGCGGAGTGCTTTACACAACGGATCGCGACTTTGCCCGTTTTCCCGGACTCAGATGGGTCAACCCGCTGCTGGAATCCTGAAATCTCGAATCCCAACATACCGAACGATGCGGTCGCTTGTTCGCTGCCGGTATGAAAGTGCGATGAAATCGGCCGCGGTTCTATCCGCAGCCGCCTGAATGCGATAGACTCATGCGGGAACGTTATATGGAATCACCCATCTTCAAACTCACGGAGGGTACATAGAAATTGGGAAAAGGCATGGTCCCGAAGAAGCTTTTCTTTACCAAGGGAGTAGGCAAACACAAGGAGCGTCTCACTTCCTTTGAGTTGGCGCTTCGGGATGCGGGGATCGCCTCGCAGAATCTCGTGCGTGTTTCGTCGATCTTTCCACCGCGGTGCAAGGTGATTCCGCGCAAGGAAGGTCTCACTTACCTGAATCATGGCGAAGTAGTTTTTTCCGTCATCGCGGAGAACTCCACACGCGAGCCGCACCGGCTGATTGTGTCCAGCATCGGCGTGGCGATACCTGCGGACAAGGACACATACGGCTACCTGAGCGAACACCACAGTTTTGGCGAGACCGAGGATCAGGCCGGCGAATACGCCGAGGAACTGGCCGCCGAGATGCTCGCAACCACCCTTGACGTCGAATTCGATCCGGATACCAGTTGGGACGAGAAGAAGGAGATCTACCGCATCTCGAACAAGATCGTGCGTACCAGCAACATCACTCAATCCGCTGTAGGCGACAAGCGTGGGTTGTGGACCACCACGATTGCGGCTGCGGTGCTGATTCTTGAAGAGTAGGCATTGCATGCGGCAGACCATTCAGGCCAATCCCGCTGGAAGGGGTTGGCCTTGCTGCATCCGGCAAGAGGATCGTGTGGGAGGGTTGGCCGGCGAATCATGCTGAATACACGCAAATACATTGTGGGTCTGGTGCAGATGCGCATGGGCGCTGACCCGGAGGCGAACTTCGCGTCGGCGGTGCGGCACATTGAAGAAGCGGCGCGGCTGGGCGCAAACATCGTCTGCCTGCCGGAGCTTTTTCGCACCCAGTACTTTTGCCAGCGCGAGGATATTCGGCTGTTCGACCTGGCCGAGGCGATTCCGGGGCCTTCGACCCAGAGGCTTGCCGAAGTCGCGCGCAAGGCACGTGTTGCGATCATCGCTTCTCTGTTCGAGCGCCGTGCGCCGGGGCTTTATCACAATACCGCGGCCACGTTGAACAGCGATGGGGCCATCGCCGGCGTTTATCGCAAGATGCACATCCCGGACGATCCGCTGTACTACGAAAAGTATTACTTTGCGCCGGGGGATCTGGGCTTTCAAGCTGTGGACACGGCTTTTGGACGCGTGGGCACGCTGGTTTGCTGGGACCAGTGGTATCCCGAAGGCGCGCGGCTCACCGCTTTGCAGGGCGCCGAGGTGCTGTTTTATCCAACCGCCATCGGCTGGCATCCGGCAGAAAAAGACAAGTTTGGCGCGGCGCAATATGATGCGTGGCAAACCATCCAGCGGGCGCATGCCATCGCCAACGGTGTCTATGTGGCCGGCGTGAATCGCGTGGGCGTGGAGCACGGCGACGTGGAGGGCAATCGCGCTGCAGGACCTGGTTTGGAGTTCTGGGGCGGCAGCTTCCTGGCCGATCCTTTTGGCCGCGTAATCGCCAAGGCTTCGCACGACGCCGAAGAGATTCTGCTGGGCGAGATTGATTTGGGGCTGATCGAGGACACACGCCGCAACTGGCCGTTTTTGCGCGACCGGCGCATTGATGCCTATGCACCCATTACCAAGCGCTTTCTCGATCCGGTGAACACATGGTCGCAGGACGGAGACCCCAAGTAGTCATGGCTAGTTTTATTGCGCCCCCTGCTTTTGCGTCCGGAACAACGCCGCGAGAACTGGGCTACCGCATGCCCGCCGAGTGGGAGCAACACGAGGCCACCTGGCTCGCATGGCCGCACAATCCTGAGGACTGGCCGGGCAAGTTTCAGGCAATTCCATGGGTATATGCGGAGATTGTGCGGCTGCTCTCTGAGCAGGAGCGGGTACATATTCTGGTAGATACCGGGAAAGCAGAAGTGCGCGCACGCGGAATTCTGAAGCGTGCCGGGGCGCAGTTGGACCAGGTGCGCTTTCACCGGTGGCCGACCAATCGGGTGTGGACGCGCGACTCTGGGCCGATCTTTATTCGGAAAGGCGGGGTCCGCAACGCCGAAGGCCAAATGGGCGTCACAAACTGGCGATTCAACGCGTGGGCCAAGTATTCCGACTGGCAGCTCGACGATCAGGTTCCAGGACGTGTGACTGAACTGCTCGGCTTGCCCGAGTGGCAACCGTCTGTTGAATTGGCAGACGGCGCCATGCAGAGGCTGGTGCTCGAAGGCGGCTCGATCGATACGAATGGGGAGGGGATTCTGCTGACCACCGAGGAGTGCCTGCTGAGCGAGGTGCAGGAGCGCAATCCGGGAGTGAGCCGCGAAAAACTCGAGCAGGCCTTTCACGATTATTTGGGAATTGTCCAGGTGATTTGGCTGGGCAGGGGAGTGGCCGGCGACGATACGCATGGCCATGTGGACGACATCAGCAGGTTTGTTGGGCCTACGACGATTGTGACCGCAGTCGAGCCGGATGCAAGCGACCCGAACCATGCGCCGCTGGCCGAGAATCTGGCCCGCCTGAAAGCTGCGCGCACCCTGGACGGAAAACAATTCACGCTGGTCGAGCTTCCGTTGCCGCGCCCGGTGATCTTCGGGGGCCAGCGGCTCCCGGCCAGTTATGCGAATTTCTATCTTGCGAATGGGTCGGTGTTAGTCCCAACCTTTCACGATCCCAACGACCGCGTGGCGCTTAATATTTTGGCCGACGTGTTTCCGGGGCGCGAGGTGATTGGAATTCATAGCGTGGACCTGGTGTGGGGGCTGGGAACTTTGCACTGCATGACGCAGCAGCAGCCGGCAGCGGTACGCAGCGGTGTATAATCCAACTCACGGAGAGTTGCCCATGCTCGCGCCGAGCGAATTGATTGGTAAAGCACAATCCTATCTGGGCGAGATCATTCCCGACTTTGCTGCGCTGGATCCCAGGGTGGAAGAGATGGTGCTGGACAAGAAGTCCGCCAGCTGGAACATCACTTTTTGCGCACTCAGCAGTCCGGAAAAGTCGCAGGAGAATACGCTCGCGGATTTGCTGCGTTTCCATAAGATCAGGAAAGTGGTGTCCGTCGGGGCAACTGATGGCTCATTAGTTTCTGTCAGAAATCCTGCGCCATTTTGAGAGTGCGCCGATGTTCTTGGAAGAACAGATCTTCGCACGTCATGTGGGGAAGAAGATTCTTCTGGATTCCAACCTGCTGCTCGTCCTGTTGGCCGGCAATCTCGATCTTCGCCTTTTCGGGAGTTTCAAGAGGATCAGCGCGTATTCGATTGATGATTATGAGTTCTTAGAACGGCTGGTAAGAAGGTTTTCCGTCCTATTCACTACACCGCACATCCTTACTGAAGTCAGCAACCTCGCCAATAGCCTCACTGAACAGTGGCGAGAGGATTGGCTGCGCAATATGGCGGCATGGGTATCATGTCTGAACTGCAAGCCACTTTTCGAGGAATGTTGGACTCCGGCCAAACAACTGGTCTTGAACCCTGAGTTCTTGGCTTTTGGATTGACCGACGTTTCGCTCGCTCAGCTATCAAGTAATGCCTTGATCGTTACAGATGATTTCAGGCTCTCTGGCTTCTTGCGTCGGAAGGGTGTCTCGATTCTCAATTTTCGCGATTTGCGGAATTTGCAAGGGTCTTAGGCGGCTCAAGGTTGATGACGGACATTGACTTCATGCAACTCGCGCTCGCCGAAGCCCGCCTCGCCGCGGAGGCTGGCGAGGTGCCCATCGGCGCGGTTGTTGTCCACGGTGGAGTGATTGTGGCGCGCGGCCAGAATCGCGTGTTGCGCGATGTTGACCCGACGGCCCACGCCGAGATTGTGGCCATGCGTGACGCGGCCGGAGCGCTGAGCAATTACCGGCTCAACGGCTGCACGCTTTATGTGACGCTGGAGCCGTGCGCGATGTGTGCGGGGGCGATGATTCACGCCCGGCTTGACCGGCTGGTCTTTGCTGCTGCCGATCCCAAGGCGGGCGCGGCGGGGTCTGTGCTCTCTGTGCTGAATCATCCTCAGCTCAACCACCAAATGCTTGTGGAGCAGGGGATTTTGGCTAAAGAGGCGGCGGAGTTACTGCGAAGTTTCTTTCGCGAGCGCAGAGCGAGTTAGCTTCCGGATAGGTTAGCCTCTGGTCAATGCTTTGATCCGTGCGGCCTCCATTGGCCATTTTCCTGCTAACTCCGCATAAGTGCCGCTGCGGTAATCGGCAAAGTCGAAGCCGGGAGTTACGGTGCAGCCGAGCAGTGCCACTTTGCCGTCGCCGATGAGGCGTGTGCCCTGCCAGACTCCCGCGGGGACCACGAGTTGAACGTGATGACCTGCGGCTAAGTCCGGCCCGAGAGTGAAAAGCGCGGAGCTGCCATCGGAGTGGAGTTGGAGCATCTCTACCGGGTCGCCGAGATAGAAGTGGAAGATTTCGTCGGAGTCGAGGGTGTGCATCTCAGAGAAGGTTCCCGGCTCCAGCTGGTAATAGATAGCCGTCCCCAAGGGGCGCACTCCACGCGGCAAGACCGCTGTTCCGCCGGAGGTGTAAGTGCGGCGGAAGGAGCCACCCTCGACGGGATGCGGCTGGAGATTCAAGAGCGCCTTGATTTCGTTTGCGGTCATCGTCACAGATGGTAGCAGGGCAAGCGCAGTAAAATGGGCCCATGAAAGTGCAGGTTTACACGGCTGCGTGGTGCCGGGATTGCCGGGTGGCCAAGCAGTTTCTCGACGCCCACGGGATTGCGTACAGCGAAATCAATGTGGACGACGATCCGGCGGCTTCGGCCGAAGTGATGCGCCACGTGGGCAAGCGGGCGATTCCGCAACTGGTGATTGATGGCGAGTGGTTTCAGCCCTACAAGCCGGGCCGGGGGCTGCTTTACGACGAACTGCATATGCGATTAGGAATTCCTCGCTCCTGAAGGCTAACTCCTCGTACAATCAAGAGTTGGCAGAGGCCTCCAAAAGATATACCTCAGGGGCTAAAGCCCAGATTGATGGTCGGCTTATTGTCAGGGCTAAAGCCCTGACCTACCAGCCTTGGCCTGCGAGCCTTGGCCTACCAGCCTTGGCCTGCGAGCCTTTGTCTAAAGGAGCTTCACGTTGATCGAACGCTATACTCGGCCGGCAATGGGCCGGATCTGGACGGAAGAGAACAAGTATCGCTGCTGGCTTGAGGTGGAGTCGGCGGCGAGCACCGTGCTGGCCGAGGACGGCGTGATTCCCGCTGCCGCAGCTGAGGCGATTGCCGCCAAGGCTGGCTTTTCCGTCGCCCGCATTCAAGAGATTGAGGCGGAGGTGAAGCACGACGTGATCGCCTTCACGACTGCCGTGGCGGAGCGGCTGACCGCACAGGGACTGGCCGATGAGTCGCGCTGGCTGCACTATGGGCTGACTTCAAACGACGTGGTGGACACGGCGCAGGCACTGCAAATCAAGGAGGCCTCGGTGCTGATCCGCGCCGGCCTCGTGGAGCTGCTGGCGGTGCTCAAACGACGTGCTGTGGAGTTCAAGCACACGCCCACTATTGGCCGCACGCACGGGATTCATGCCGAGCCGACCACATTTGGCCTGAAGCTGCTGAACTGGTTTGCCGAGATGGAGCGGAATCTTGTTCGGTTTGACGCCGCGGCCGAGGATATGCGCGTAGGCAAACTATCGGGCGCGGTGGGGACTTTTGGTCATCTGAAGCCGGAGCATGAGGAGCGAATCTGCGCGCGGCTGGGGCTGAAACCGGCGCCGGTGGCAACGCAGGTGATCCAGCGCGACCGGCACGCCGCTTACATTTCCACGCTGGCCATTATCGGCAGCACGCTGGACAAGATCGCCGTCGAGGTGCGCCACCTGCAACGGACTGAAGTGCGCGAGGCGCAGGAGTACTTCAGCGAGAAGCAGAAGGGCTCCTCGGCCATGCCGCACAAGAAGAATCCCATTACGTCGGAACAGATCAGCGGACTGGCGCGCGTGTTGCGCGGCAATGCGCAGGCGGCGTTTGAAGACATTGCGCTGTGGCACGAGCGGGACATCTCGCATTCTTCGGTCGAGCGGATTATTTTCCCTGACTCGACCATTCTGGTTGACTATCTGCTGGCAAAGACTGAGAACCTGATTGGCCGCCTGCTCATCTATCCGGAGCGGATGAAAAAGAATCTTGAGTCCACGGGCGGGCTGATCTTCTCGGGGCAGTTGCTGCTGGATCTGGCCGAGGCCGGCATGTTGCGCGAAGACGCTTATCGGCTGGTGCAGGCGCACGCGATGAAGGCATGGAAAGAGGACTTGGTTTTTCGCGAAGAGATTGCAAAAGATACGGCGATTACTGCGCTTCTGAGCCCGGAGAAGCTCGAAAAGACATTCGACTACACGCGGCAGTTGGGCAATGTGGACGCGATCTTCAAGCGCGTGCTTGGATAACTCCTTTGTTTTCATAGCGTCTGTTGTGCAGATTTTAGGGAACGTACTTGGAATCAGTGGTTTAGCGGAAAACATAGGGGGGGGTAGGGGCTTCTTTTGGAATCCTTCCAGCCCGTTTCTCCCATCATGGGCGCGGAAGTCGGCTGGCGTCCCGAGGTTCAGAAACCGCCTGCGGGTTCAGAATTGCAGTCATATCCTGATTGTGCTACCGCGGGGGAAATAATCTGCAACGGATTTGAGAGAACTTCGGCGTTTGTTGACTCCCAGGTCCCAGAAGCGGGACCTGGGGCACCCGGCACCCGGCTTTATGGAACGAATGAGGCACTTGAATGCAAACGATGAACCTCACCGTCGCACTCACCGGCGCATCCGGCGCGATCTTTGGCCGGGAGTTGCTGCGTGCGCTGGAGGCGGATGAGCGTGTGGGCCGCGTTCACTTCGTAGCTTCTGAAAACTCCTTGCGCGTGCTGGCCGAGGAACTGGGCGTGAGCGGGCGCAACGATCTGCTGGAAAAACTGCTTGGCGCTGCGCCAGTGAAGACGGTGCTGCTTTCGGATGTGGACATTGGCGCGGCCATCGCCAGCGGCAGCCATCCGTCCAATGGCATGATCGTGCTGCCGTGCTCGATGGGGACGCTGGCGGCGATTGCGCATGGGCTGGCGAACTCGCTGATTGCGCGCGCTGCCGATGTGACGCTCAAGGAACGACGGCCGCTGCTGCTGTGCGTGCGCGAGACCCCGTTCAACCGCATTCACTTACGCAACATGACGCTGGCCGCGGAGGCTGGCGCGGTCATCTTCCCGGTGATTCCAGCGTTCTATTTCCGTCCCACCGACTCGACCGAAATGGCGCGCCAGTTTGTCTGCCGCGTGCTCGCCCACATCGGATTGCCGCAGCCGGGCGCGTACGTGTGGAAGGCGGAGGAGTAAAGGTCAAGCTTCATCGGGAGCTGCGAACTCGCTGAGGAACTCGCGAGGAGTGATCATGCGAATGTGTTGATAATTCTGTACGGCCAGCAGATCTTTGTCGCCAGTGACGATCAGGTCAGCACCGGCAAGTGCGGCGCACTCGATGATCATGTCATCCTTCGGATCGCGACAAATGCCATGGAGCGTGCCCGAAGTCTGAACGATCACCGTTCCGATCGCATACTCCGCGAACGCCTCGTCAATCTCTGCGGCGCTCCATTGAAACTTTCTCGCCAGGGCCGCATGGATTTCAGCCAGAATTGGTTCGCAGAGGGCGATTCGAAATCGGCCGCGGGCGAGGTCCAATGCTTGTAGGGGAATACCACCGAATTTGAGCGCGGAAACCCACACGCTGGAGTCGAAGACGAGAATCACGCCGTCTTCTTTCGCCGTGCATAGTTCTCGGCGCGAATCTCGTCGACCAGGGCCTCGACATCGTCTTCTGTGTACTTCACAGGCGCGCGCGCAGCGGCCTCGGCGCGAATCCTCTCCAGTTTCCGGTGACTGCGCTCGATATGGTAGCTCCGAAACGCCTCGCGGAACAACTCGCTGATGTTGCGGCTCTCCTCGTCGGCAACGGCGAGAACTTGCTTTGCCAACTCCTCGGGAAAGCTGATGGTGAAGACGCGGGAGGCGCGTCTAGGTGGTCTGCTCATACCTGGATTGTGACATAATACGATATTGTCGTACAGCATTTTTGCGGATTCCGGAGAGTTGCCCTCGGCAATTAACCATAAATGGAATTGACAACGATCCCCGTATCCGTCGATACTGCCTTCAATGCGGAACTCAAGCGAACACGGAATTGCGGTCATGGCCATGTGTATGGCTTGCGGACCCGTCCGTGCGGCTCTTGAGACCCGAATGCGCTAAACGCAAACGATCTTGAAACCAGGCGGCCCGGGTCCAAAAGGATTCGGGCCGTTTTGTTTCTGGCGCGGCCTGGTTGGTCTCCCACCGATCGAGCAAAAGACGCTCGATGGATGGGGCACCCGAATTTCAATTGCAGTGAAGATGATTAAAAACCAATGAGACTTGAAGGAGCCCACCATGTCCGAAGCGAAACAGCATCTTGCCACCCTTGCCGTCCACGCCGGCCAATCGCCCGATCCGGCGACCGGTTCACGCGCCGTGCCGATCTACCAGACCACCTCTTACGTGTTTCAGGACGCCGACCATGCCGGGCGGCTGTTTGGGCTGAAAGAGTTCGGCAACATCTATACGCGCATCATGAACCCAACCACGGATGTGTTTGAGAAGCGTGTGGCGGCGCTTGAAGGCGGAGTGGCGGGACTGGCCACGGCCTCAGGCCAGGCGGCGGAGACGCTTACGCTGACCACCCTGGCCTCGGCGGGAGACGAAATCGTTTCCACGACCTCGCTCTATGGAGGCACTTACAACCTCTTTCACTACACTTTCCCACGGCTGGGCATCACGGTGCGGTTTGTAGACGCAGACGACTTCGAGGGTCTGCGCGCGGCCATCAACGACAAGACGCGGGCCATCTATACGGAGTCCCTGGGCAACCCCAAGCTGGATGTGGTGGACATTGCGAGGATCGCCGCCATTGCCCATGAGCACAAGCTGCCGCTGGTGATCGACAATACCTCGGCGTCGCCGGCGCTGGTGCGGCCCATCGAGTGGGGCGCGGACATTGTGGTTAACTCGGCCACCAAGTTTCTGGGCGGCCACGGCACCACCATTGGCGGCGTGATTGTGGACGCAGGCAAATTCGACTGGGCGGCTTCGGGGCGATTCAAGGACTTCTCCGAGCCTGATCCGTCCTACCATGGCCTCTCCTACACCGCGGCTTTCGGGCCGCTGGCGTTCATTCTGAAGGCAAGGGTGCAGGGCCTGCGGGACACCGGCGCAGCGCTCTCGCCATTCAATGCGTTTCTCTTGTTGCAGGGCATTGAGACACTGCACCTGCGGCTGGAGCGCCATTCCGAGAATGCCTTGGCCGTAGCGCGGCATCTGGAGCAGCATCCCGGCGTGGAGTGGGTGAATTATCCGGGGCTTGAGTCGAGCCCGTACTACGCACGGGCCCAGAAATACTTGCCAACCGGACGCGGAGCGCTGGTTACCTTCGGCATCAAAGGCGGCTATGAGGCGGGAAAGAAGCTCATCGACACTCTGGAGTTGTTTTCGCTCGTGGCCAACATTGGCGACGCCAAGTCGCTGGTGATCCACCCGGCCTCGACGACCCATCAGCAGCTTTCAGTGGAGGAGCAGGCGACGACCGGTGTCACTCCGGAGCTGGTGCGGCTTTCTGTGGGCATCGAGGATATTCGCGACATATTGGCCGATCTGGACCAGGCGATCGAAGCGGCTACCGGACATTTGTTTGCGGAACCACCCGTAAGCCCGGACCATGCTGCACAATGAGTGTAATGACCGAAGCCATCATCGGCGCCGGCGAAGGGACGGCCAGTCCTGGTGCGACAGGGCCTGGAACGCAAGTTCTGGTGCCCACGTACGAAGGCGACTATGTGCTCGACGAGCACTTGTTGCTGGAGTGCGGCCGCACGCTGGCCGGCGTAACCCTGCACTACGCCGTGTATGGCCGGCTGAATGCGGCCCGCGACAACGCGGTGCTGGTTTGCCACGCGCTGTCAGGATCGGCACAGGTGGGCTCCTGGTGGCCGGAGATCTTCGCGCCCGGAGCAGTCCTGTCGCTGAAGCAAGACTTTGTGATCTGCATCAACATGCTGGGCTCCTGCTACGGGTCGACGGGACCAGGTTCGGTGGACCCGGAGACGGGCGCGGTGTACGGCCCGGACTTCCCGCTGGTTTCGATCCGGGACAACGTGCGGGCGCAGGCTCTGCTGCTGGATTCCATGGGGATTCGGCGGCTGCGGCTGGTTCTGGGCGGCTCCCTGGGGGGCATGCAGGCTCTGGATTGGACCATTTTCAGTCCTGAGCGCGTGGAGCGAGCACTGATCATTGCCGTGGCGCCGGTTTCGGCGATGGGGCTGGCGCTCAATCATCTGCAGCGGCTGGCGATTCAGCACGACCCGGATTGGGCGGAGGGGCACTATCTGCCGCAACGCCCTCCGCGGCGGGGGCTGGCGCTGGCCCGGCAGATCGGCATGCTCAGCTACAAGTCCGCTGCGTTGCTTGACGAGCGATTTGGGCGCAATCCAAATCGCAATGGGGAAGACCCCTGGGGACTCGATGACCAGGGCGGCGGGCTCATCGGAGGGCGCTTCGATATCGCCGGCTACCTGGATCACCAGGGCCAGCGCTTCATCGAGCGATTCGACGCCAACGCGTATCTGGCCATCCTGCGCACCATGGACACCTGGGATCCGCTGCACGGCCATTCCTCGCCAACAGAGGTTTTCAGCCGAATCCGCGCCCGGCTCAGCTTTGTGGGCATCAGTTCAGATTGGCTGTTTCCGCCCGAGGCGGTCCGCCACTTTGCCCATGCGATTCGCGCGGCCGGCGTCCAGGCCGACTACCGCGAGATGACCAGCGCACATGGGCACGACGCCTTTCTGGCCGAGCAGGCAGAATTAGTGCGCCTGCTCCAATAGAGGCGGTCTGCCAGGAGCCGCAGGGGCTGTGATGGAGCGCCCAGGAACAGTTTTCCGGGGTCCGGTGTCTAAATCGTTATGCGCCGAGGCGGCGCGCAATCCGGGGACTGGAACGCGGTCGGCCGGACAGAATATTCTTTTCCTTTACAACTTTGCTTGTCACGGAGGGCACGGCTTTCTATAATCCTTTGAAGACCGCCCAGGAAGCCGTGGTATTGTTTACCCATCACCCCGGCACTCAACCGCCAAATCGAACGGTTGCATTTTCCGCGAGCGAGTGCTTGAATATTGATCTCCATTTCGGCAATTCCCAGGAGCACTGAATGAAGAAGTTTGTCTTTGCGTCCGTGATGGCCTTGGCGAGCCTTAGCCTCGTTCCCGTGCCCACGCTGCGAGCGCAGGATTCGATTACCATCAAGGATCCGGCCGAGTTCAACGCCTATCAAATGGCCACCACACAGGCCGATCCGAAGGCCAAAGCCGCTGCTCTGGAAGGCTTTCTGGTAGCGTACCCCCAGAGTGTGGTCAAGAAGGCCGTTCTTGACCTGCTGGTGGACACGTACCAGGGCCTGAACGACCCTGACCATGCGCTCGGCGCAGCCAGCCGTCTGCTTCAGGTGGACCCCAGCAACACGAAGGCAATCTACCTGTCGGTTGCAATCAAGAAGAGCCAGTGCAGCAGGACCATCGATGCGAAGACCGGCAAGTCAACCGATCCGCAGACCTGTGACGATGCCGCGACGCTGGCCCAGAGGGGTCTCGTGGTTGCCAAGGAGGCAGGAATCTCCGACGCCGACTGGAAGAAGCAGACCGAGGCGACCTATCCGATCTTCCACTCGGCCATTGCGCTGGACGACATTGTCTCGAAGGGAGACGTCAAGGCCGGTATCTCCGAGTACCGCACCGAATTGATGCTGTTTCCGCCCGATGCAACCAAGAGCGGGCCGGGGTTGGTGGATACTCTTAACCTCGCGGAAGCGTATGTGAAGCCGGAGGCGAAAGATCTGGCGCAGGCAGTCTGGTTCTATGCGCGCGCCTGGGATTACGCGCCGGCCACTTTCAAGGGCGCGATTGAGACCAAGCTTGAGTATTGGTACAAGAAGTTTCACGGTGCGCTGGATGGCCTGGACGACATCAAGGCGCAGGCGATGGCGACAGTCTTTCCGCCGGGAACCCTGATCATCAAGCCGGCTGATACCCCTGCCGAGAAGATCCACAAGATCTTGGCGAATACTCCTGACCTGAACACCCTGGCCCTTGAGGACAAGGAGCTTGTTCTGGCTTTCGGCGCAAAGGACGATGCGGACAAGCTCTGGGCGCTCATGAAGGATAAGCCAACACCGGTTCCGGGCATCGTGATCGAAGCGACGGCCTCGGTAATCAAGGTCGCGGTAACGCAAGACGCAAAGGACTCCAAGACGGCCGACTTCATCGTCAATCTGAAGACGCCGCTGGCGGACAAGGACATTCCTGCAAAAGGTTTCGAGTTCGGGCTCCAGTCCAAGGGCCAAGCGGAGTTAGACGGTACTTACGACAGCTTCACGCAGGTTGGAGCTGGGGGCGTCCCGGTTCCGGCCGCTGCGGCGGCTCCAACTGCGGTGGCCCCGGCGCCGGCCGCTACGGCGGCTCCAGATGCGGTGGCCCCGGCGCCAGGCGCAGCGGCGGCTCCAGTTGCGGCTGCCCCGGCGGCGGCTCCGCCTGCCCCCCCGGAGGTGCAGGGCGCACAGATTGTGCTCCGCGACGGTGTGGTAGTGCCGGAGAAGAAGAAGGCTGCCCCGGCGCACAAGCCGGCAGCAGGACACAAGGCCGCAACGCACTGATCCGGTGATCCAAAAATGAAACGCCCGTTCCTGGGATAGTGAGGGAGCAGTGAGGGCAGCCCATCAGCGGCTGCCCTTCCTGTTGAGGCGTTACTTTTGTCCTGGAATCCCCTTTGCGCAGTGGTGGTAATCTATGAGGAGCATGACACAAATTAGAATCCTGTCTCTCGTTCTGGCCGCGGCGTCCATCGCCACCGTCTGTGCCTCGTTGAAGGCCCAGACCGAGCCGGCTCAGGATTCTTCCGCAACCCATTTCAAGGTCAGGCAGGTGCCCGACGCTCCCCCCCCCACGCCGTTTCCTCCCGGCGGCGAGGCTCCTGGACGCGTGGCGCCGGTCCAATTCCGGTCGATGGACCAAATGACCGAAAAGGACCGCGAGCTGGAGGCGGACGCAGAGTCTTCGATCGGGGAGCGTGCGGCATTCTTGGGGTTGGATTTCAACCAGGGCAAATGGAATTACCAGGAGTTGGTGTGCCCGGCCTTGCCGAACCACATCTTCCTGCGCTACACGCGCGATAGCGGGGCGGGAGACGTGAGCTTGTTCACGGCCTCGATCCCGCGTGAGGGCGATGGCCGGGTGCGCATCATTCCCATTCGGATGCGCGGCTACTCGCTCTTCTCGCCCGCGCCCATCAATGCACTGACCATCTCAGCCTTCAATCACATCCGGGCTGAGGAGAATCCCGACAAGGCTCCGGACTGGCTTGGTACAGGTCTTTGTTACGCGGCCTTGGCAGGAGGGCACGCCCAGGCCGTGAATCTGACTCAAGACCCTGAGAGCCAGAAGTTCCCGGCAGCCATTCCGGCTATGGTGCAAATCCCAGTTATTGGCGGCGCCATCATCGAGTTTTCAGATGCGGCGGCGAATCCCAGGCTCATGCAGTGGACCATGACCTTCGATCGCAAGGGGAGATTGCTGAAGGCCACGCATTTTCCTGCGGGACTGCTGAAGGTCAATCCCCTTCCGCCGAATGCGGCAGAGGTCAAAGGCACGCCCGTGCCCCCGACCGTCAAAGACATAGACCTGGCGGGCAACGCGGTACAGTGATCAGTTGTCAGTGGACAGTGATCAGTGAACAGTGATCAGTGAACAGTGGTCAGTTCCTTGGGAAGCTCAAACACCAACTTGCGATCACTCGGGAACCTACGACTGACCACTGACCACTGATCACTGACCACTGTTCTTCGCTACTCCCCCAGCATGATTCGCTGAATTGCCGATGCGCGCCCGGTGAGCGGATCGCAGGCGACCAGGGCCGCGCACATCTTGGGGTTTCCTTTGGCGGCTTCGAACTTGCCCGGCATGGAGGTGAGAAACTTGCGCAGCACCAGGTCTGTTTCCACGCCGATCACGCTGTCATACGGGCCGCTCATGCCCACATCGGTCTGGTAGGCGGTTCCGCCGGGCAGCACGCGCTCATCGGCCGTGGGAACGTGGGTATGCGTGCCCAGCACGGCAGTAACGCGGCCATCCAGATGCCAGCCCATGGCAACTTTTTCGCTGGTGGCCTCGGCGTGAAAGTCCACCACGATCACCTTGGCCTTGATTCCGGCCAGCAGGTCGTTGATGAAGTGGAACGGGTCGTTGGCGCCGCTCATGAATACGCGGCCCATCAGGTCGATCACCGCATAGTCCACGCCGCCCTGCGTGGTTCCCTCGTAGACGCCGTGGCCGGGGAGGCCCGGTTGCAGATTGGCCGGACGCAGCACGCGGCGCGGCCGGGTACCGCTGTCTGATGGAGCTGAGTTCATGTAGTCGATCAGCTCGCGCTTGTCCCAGACGTGGTTGCCAGTAGTCAGCACATCCGCGCCCAGGTCGAAGAGATCCTCGGCGAGTTGGGGGGTCAAGCCAAAGCCGCCGGCGGCGTTCTCGGCGTTAATGACAACCAGATCGACTTCGTGCGCCTTGCGCACATGGCCGATGTGCTCGCGCACAATTTTGCGTCCCGCGCTGCCGAAGATGTCGCCGACGAAAAGAATGTTCATGTTGGATCGAAGCTCCCGGGAAATCGCTGAATAAGTCGAGGTTTTGAAAGGGCACGACTTCAGTCGTGCCGCAAACCAAGCAAAATGACGTGGGCTTTAGCCCCTGCGGGAAGGTTTGCCTACGCAATCCACATGAAAGCATTTCTCCCAATGATATTGAAGGAGAGGCATCCCTCAGGGGCTAAAGCCCGACAAAGCTTGCGGCATCTATGGCACGGCTGAAGCCGTGCCCTTTCAAAGCCCCGCTTTGCTAGTTGGAGAACTGGTTTAATCGGAGCCTCCCTGCTCCCGGTTTCTCATTAGCGGAAACAAAATCACGTCGCGAATCGACTTGGAGCCGGTGAGCAGCATGATCAGCCGATCGACGCCGATGCCCTCGCCGGCGGTTGGAGGTAGCCCGTAAGCTAGCGCCCGCACGTAGTCCTCGTCCATCTGGTGGGCCTCATCGTCGCCGCTGGCACGCTGGGCGAGCTGTTCCTCAAAGCGCTTCTGCTGTTCGACCGGATCGTTCAATTCGCTGAAGGCGTTGCCGAGCTCGAAGCCGCCGATATAAAACTCGAAGCGCTCAACCCAGTCGGGATCGTTTGGCTTCTGTTTTGACAGCGGCGAAACGACTCTCGGGTATTCGTGAACTATGGTTGGCTGAATCAAATGATCCGCAGGGTTGTAATCCGAACTTTCGGCGACTGCCTCAAACAACGCATTCACACATTTTCCCCACGGGATTTCCCGAACCTTATCCACATGTAATGGACCAACCATCTTACCAATTGCATATGCCAAGAAAAGGGCTGGCTGCTCGGAGGTGCGCACTCCGGGCTTCGCGACCGCAATGCAGTGATCGAAAAAGGCAAAGAAATGCTCGCTGCTTTTTAGATCTCCGAGCGTCGGTGCCGGATGAACAAATGCTGGCCACCATTTGATAATCGCCTCCCGCATCGTCAGCCGGGTCCATTTACCTAGATCGATTTCAACGCCACCGAAGTTCGTGATCGTTGTCCCGTTCACTTCCTGCGCGACGAATGCGATCAACTCCTCGGTCAAGTCCATCAGGTCGTGATAGTTCGCATAGGCCTGGTAGAACTCCAGCATCGTGAACTCGGGGTTGTGCTGCGTGCTGACGCCCTCGTTGCGGAAGTTGCGGTTGATCTCGTAGACCCGATCCAGCCCGCCGACGACCAATCGCTTGAGATAAAGCTCCGGCGCGATGCGCAGAAACAGATCCATATCCAGCGCGTTGTGGTGGGTCGTGAAAGGCCGCGCGGCGGCTCCGCCGGCGACTTGCTGCATCATCGGCGTTTCCACTTCGAGATATCCGCGGTCGTCGAAGAACTGCCGCAGCGCCTTGAGCGTCTTGGCACGCTTGACGAAGACTTCTCTGGCTTCGAGGTTGGTGAACAGATCCACATAACGCTGGCGGTAGCGCAGCTCCACATCGGCGAGGCCGTGAAACTTCTCCGGGAGCGCGAGCATGGCTTTGGCGAGAAAGGTCAGGCGTTCCACGTGTATCGTCAATTCTCCCGTTCGGGTGCGGAAGAGGTAGCCGGTGGCGCCGATGTGGTCGCCGAGGTCGAGCAGCTTGTAAAGCGCAAAGCCCTGCTCGCCCACCGCGTCGAGGCGGACGTAGATCTGCAGCCGCTCGCCTCCTTGTTGAAGGGTCGCGAAGCCGGCCTTGCCTTGTGCGCGGATGGCCATGATGCGGCCGGCGACAGAGACGGCGGCGCGGTTGGCCTCGAGGTCTTCCGCCTGCGACTGGCCCCACTTGGCGCGAACGTCAGGAATGCTGTGCGAGGCAGGGAACTGGTTGGGATAGGCGGCTTGGCCGAGCTTCTCAATTTCTACTAATTTTGATTTGCGCAGGTCGAAGAGACTGCGCTCAAACTCCGAATCGAACACGGTGATTCCTTTGTGTGAACTACGTCACAGGTGCAACTGCCAGTATATCGTTCGTCGCTTGCAGTGCGGCCTTTGTCTCCGCCGCTCGGATGAACATCTCATTGTGACGAAGGCAACCTTTTCTTCTCAGCAGGGTTCTTAATGTATAGGAGAACCCAGATGAAATTAAATTTAAGCGCAATCCTTCTTTGTGCCTCCCTTGTCTTTGCGGTTCAGGTTCGAGCCGCCACCTTGCCGGATGCCTGCGGCGACGACAACGTCAAATTCGACGTGACTACCCAGAAGGGCCAGCCCGCGCCTGCCCCTCCGGCCGATGGAAAGGCGCAAATCGTTTTTATCGAAAACGAGAACCAAATGATCGGCACTTTCATGTATGCCACTGTCCGCTTCGGCATGGATGGAACCTGGGAAGGCGCCAACTACAACAACTCTTATTTCGCGGTAACCGTTGACCCTGGGGTTCATCACCTCTGTGCGGGTTGGCAATCGGTTTTAGGCATGATCAAGAAGAACGTCGATGTGGCATCCTTCACCGCCGAGCCGGGCAAGGTCTACTACTTCGCGGCCAATGTCAAGGTGATTCCCGACGGCAAAAACAACGCTACTTATGATTTCAGCCTTTCCCAGTTGAACGACGATGAGGGCCAATACAGGGTCAAGGCCTGGAAGCTCGCAACCTCAAAACCAAAATAGTCGAGTACCGCCGCTTTCGCATTCGAGGGCGCTCATCCTGTATAACCACGAGGTATGCCCTTTAACCGCCCCATTCCGGATTCCAAGTCTCGCCCGAAGATCGCGGGCGGGATTGGAGCCATTGCGGAAGCCGAAAAGCTGATGCAGATTGCGCTGCTGCTGCCCTCGGCGGCGGTGATCGGGTGGCTGGCAGGCGCCTGGCTTGACCACCGGCTGCATCAGTCCTGGATTGCGATCTGCGGGGTCGTCTTTGGATGCATCTCCGGGCTGGTTTACGTGATCCGGATGGCGATGGCCGCGGAGCGGGATTCCCGAACCGGAATCGATGCCGGCGGAGGGACCGGAAAGGGAAGTCCCAACCTGAAACGATGAGCGAAGAAACCCACCCAATTGTTGACTTCAGCAATGAGGCCCTGGAAGCCGTGTTCCGACGGGCCATCCGCAACACGCTCATTCTAGGGCTCGTTGCGGCAGTGGTTGTGGTTGTCGCCTCGGGCTGGCGGGACGGCGCAATGCTGGTGACCGGCACACTGATCTCGGCGGCCAGCATCTTCGAGTGGCAACGCCTGGTCCGGGTGATCAATGCCAAGCTGGACAAGCAGCAGACGCCCAGGAGCGCTCCGGCGGTGGTCCTCTTCTTTGTGCTCAGGCTCACCGTCTTTGCGGGGGCGATTTATGGTAGCCTGAAGTGTTTCCATGGTTCGGTGGTAGCGCTGTTATGCGGTCTGGCCCTGGCTCTGGCAGCCACGGCCTGGGAGGCGCTCCGGCTGCTCAGGGATTGAGCGGGTCTCCACAGCGAACCGTGCGGAAACAGAAAGATTCAAGTCACGATGCCGGAAACATTTGCGCTTGTCCGTTGGCTGAACGTCCTCTTCATGGGGATCGAGGCCAAGGCTTTTCAATCGATTGGGTTACTTCCTGATGCGGCCAGCCAACAGGCCGTCAAGGTCAATCAGGCCTTCGGGCTGGAGTTGCTGGTCGCCGCCGGGCTGATCGCTTTCTTTGCAGTCGTGCGGCTGAGCCTGGCGGTGGAAAAGCCCAACCCGGTGCAGCAGATCGCCGAGATGATTCATGAGTTCACCGGCAGCCAGGCGGACCAGATCATCGGCNNGAGCGCTTCCAGGCCTTCGTCACGTGCATCTTACTGTTTGTGGTAATCAACAACCTGCTGGGACTGGTTCCGGGGCTGGAAACGCCGACCGGACAGGTCTGGGTGCCGTTGGGCATTGCGCTGCTCACCTTTTTCTACTACAACTTCTACGGCGTTAGCGAGAAGGGAATCATAGGCTATTTCAAGGAACTTGCCGGGCCGCTGTGGTGGATTGCGCCGCT
>PLFY01000076.1 GCA_003138365.1 Acidobacteriaceae bacterium | reverse complement strand
CGGACCTCCCTGAGCGCCCACTGAACCGGACTGGGCGGGCATGGATGCGGTCGCTCCGGCCTTCCCTACAATGGTTGGTCCAACGGGAATCGGGAAGATGCTTGCCATCCAGATCAGGTTTTTTCGCCCCGCCATTCCGCTCATGTATTCAGCAATAAACTTCAAGTTCGAGAGAGCAGCGCCCCAATCCATCATTCCGAAGGTCCTTCCTTCGAGAAATACGAGTGGAATGTGCGGCCCCGGCCCCTTCCTTTCGATCGCGGCCCGAAGCAATGCGTGATCCGAAGTGAATCCCTGCAGCATATGCAGTCCGGTCGCGTTCACAAAAAGCGCCATTCGCGTTCCCGGCTGTACATTGTCCACAAACTTCAGCAGCCCCTGTCGAAACGCCATCTGGTCTTCCTGCGGCGTGTTCACCATGTCGTAATACAGAATGTAAAGTGGCCCCCGCTCCGGTTCGCTGGGAACGTCCACAAACGTATTGACCGGAAGCACCGGCAGCTTGGGAGGGACATAGCTTGGAACAGACCCATCCTCTGTTTCGAAAGAAACAATCTGCTGATCCGTCCCGTCTTCCTTGACTGTGAAGTCGTCTTTGGTCAGTCCCCGCACCGGGTTTCCCTGCTTATCCAGCACCACCAGATCCACCGGGACCTGGCGCACCTCCAGGCGAAACAAAGGGGGCTGTTGCGCGCCGCCAGTCTGCCCAGCGGGTTCCGGGGCGCCATTGGAACCAGGTTGGTTTGCTGCCAGGGAGTGAGCCACTGCCGCGGTGGACATGGCCAGAAGTGTTACAGAAAACGCCACATATGCATTTCGCATAAGAACCCCTTATCTCCCCTTGCTGCGGCGATCTCGACCTGCGCCTCGCAGCTCACAGATGTCCACAATGCCAGTTGGCGCCGTTGAAATCCGATCCCGATTGATCGTACTCTTCAGACAGACAATTCCCACGCCGGTCCGGGCGCTACAAAGAGCATTCTACAGTTTGATGCACTGCGCTGGAAAAGCCGCCTTCAGGCTCATCTTGCGTTGGACAAGAGTTCCGCTATGCAGGGGAAGTGAAAATGTTCTATCCTCAAGCCAGCGGGGATTCCATGCACATGCGCGCCACACACGGAGCGATGCTTGCGCCAGCCACCAGGCGCTGGTCGCGATCGCGCGCACGCAGCATCTGCCCGCGAAAACATCTGCGCGTTCTGCCCACCCGCACTCGACCTAGCCTCTTCGCAAGCGATTAGCAGCGGTCTGCCGAAGATCTGCGATTGCCCTTCGTATCCAGCGCCGGAAATCCAACTCCTTCGACTCGCTTTGCTCAGGATGACAGTCATTTTTGTTCATCGCTCAAGATGACAGCCATGGGTGAGTCTCTGAACAAGATTCGTTGTGATGCGGAGATTCCTTCAGGGGCTAATGCCCGGGCCGTTTGTGAAGGATTTATGCACGGGCTAAGGCCCGAACCCTTCAAAGATCAACATATTCAAGGATTCTTTAGGAGATTGACGATGACTAAGGAAGAGCTGTACGCGCAATACGGACCGAAACTTGTTTGTACCCTGCCAGGCCCCAAGGCGCAGAAAGCCGTTGCGGCGGACACACGGTTGATCTCGCCCAGTTATACGCGCTCCTATCCGCTGGTTGCCAAGCGCGGACGCGGCATTCGCGTGGAAGATGTGGACGGCAACGAGTTTCTCGACTTTGCAGCCGGCATTGCCGTGGCTTCTACCGGCCACTGCCACCCCGAGGTGGTCGCGGCCATCCAAAAGCAAGCCGCTGAGTTGATCCACATCTCTGGAACCGACTTCTACCACGAGGCGCTCACCGACCTGGCCGACCGGCTTTCAGCTGTGGCGCCCATGCCGGGGCCACACAAATTCTTCTACGGCAACTCCGGCGCGGAGGCCATCGAGTGCGCTCTCAAGTTGGCCCGATACCACACCGGACGGCAGCAGGTGATCTCATTCTTTGGCGCCTTCCACGGGCGCACCATGGGGGCTCTCTCGCTGACCGGCTCAAAACCGCAGCAGAAGCGCCGCTTTTCGCCGCTGGTTCCGGGCGTGACGCACATTCGCTTTCCCTATACCTATCGCGGCTGCACGGGTGGCGCGCAGGCTGAGGAAGCCTTCAGCATGGGCTGCGCCCGCTACATCGAAGAGAAACTCTTCAAGACGATCCTCGCTCCCGAGGAGGTTGCCGCTATCTTCATCGAGCCAATTCAGGGCGAAGGCGGCTACGTGGTGGCGCCGGACAACTTCATGCGCGAGCTGCGCGCCATCTGCAATCGTCACGGCATTCTGCTGGTAGTGGATGAGGTGCAATGCGGCGCCGGCCGCACGGGAAAATGGTGGGCCGTTGAGCACTCGGGCGTCGAGCCGGATATGGTCTGCATCGCCAAGGGAATCGCCAGCGGCATGCCTCTGGGCATCTGCATGACGCGCGCGGAGATCATGGACTGGGTTCCAGGTTCCCACGCTTCAACCTTCGGCGGCAATCCGGTATCGATTGCGGCGGCATTGGCCACGATGGACATCATCGAGCGCGAAGCCATGGGCAACGCCGGCCGTGTGGGCGAATTCATTCTCGAACGTGTGCGCGGCTGGAAGGATACTCACGCGCTGGTGGGCGACGTGCGCGGACGCGGCCTGATGATCGGCATTGAACTGGTGAAAGACAAGGCCACCCGCGAACCTGCCACAGCGCTGCGCAACCGCGTGGAGACCCTGGCCTTCGAGCGGGGCCTGATCGTTCTGGGGTGCGGCGAAACCTCGCTGAGGCTCTCGCCTCCGCTGATCGTCAACGAGCACGAAGCTACGGTAGCTCTCGACATTCTGGAAGAGGCGCTGACGCAGGTGGAAAAGGAACACGAGCACGCCACCAGGGATGAAGTTGCTACGGCCTGAGGCAGCGGGTTGCGCGCTCAATCGCGCCACAGGCCAAAACAGGCAGGCCGGAAATCCAATCCCGGCCGAGTTCTTCCTAGAGTACATTTTTGCTAGCGATGCTTCTCGTCCATGCGCATGTTGGCAATCTCCGAGGTCCGGTGCGCGGCCCGCTCAAGATTCTGCGCCATTTCCTGCGTGGCCAGATGCTGCTCCTCGGCGGCAGCGGCCATCTGGTGCGATAGTCCAGAAAGGTCGTCGGTCTGACTGCCGATGCGGTTGATCGCTGCCATCGCAGTGGCGATGTCCGCGCCGATGGCGGTCACCTTGGCCTGAATCTCAGCTGTAGCCGCGGCCGTTTGCTCAGAAAGCTTGCGCACCTCGCTGGCCACTACGGCAAAGCCTTTGCCATGAATGCCTGCCCTTGCTGCCTCAATGTTTGCATTGAGCGCCAACACGCTGGTTTGCGTGGCGATGGAGGCAATCAACTCCGCCACCTTGGCCACGCCCGTACTCGATCCCCGCAGGCTTTCGATGCAGGTTTTGGTCTCCTCGCTTGCGGTGCGCGACTTCTCGGCAGCCTGCGCAAGGTCTGTGGCGTTCTTGGCAATCTCCGCAATGCTGGACTCTATTTGATGCGTTGCGGTGGCCACCATCTGCAGATTGCCGTTCAGATGCTCGATATCGTTGCGCTGGGCCTGCTGAGCCTGCTTGAGCGCGTCGAGCGCCTGCTGGGTGCTCACTCCCCACAGCACCACCGCCCCGACATACTCGCCCCGCGCATTGGTCATGGCCTCAACCTCCAGGTCCAGCTTCACCGGCCCAAGCGCGATGGTCGCCTTGTGCGGCAAATGATGCACGCCATGGTGCTGGCTCGCGCCCAGGATCCTGTCGATATTCGGTGGCGCCTGGTGGAAGATATGAATCGACCTGCCAACAATCTGGTCCACCGTTACCGGTAGGTACTGCTGCAGAGTGAGCAGCGTCTTGCGCGAAGACCGGTTGAGGTAGCGCAGGATCAACTCCCGGTCGCAGAACATTGCGTTGCACGGCAGCGCATCCAGCGCGAACTCGAAGCTGCGATCCACGCTCTGCTCGCGTTCTGGATTTGCGAGCGGCTGAGCAGGCATCGGAACTGGTGGCCTCTGCGCATTCCGTTGTGAAAATAGACCGCCGAACACTCCATGAGACATAGCAGCTCCTCTTCCTCCTATAAGCGTCCAGTTTCAACCCTTTCATCGAGAGCCGGGACTACGGAGTGACGTCCACCTGACGCGTGGCGCCCAGGTGTTCCCGAAGCGAACCCACCGATTCCAGATTGGGAACAAAACTGGACCGCAACCGAAGCTGACCGGAAACGCATCCCTGGTTTTGAAATCCGGAGCGCCGCGCCGGATTTGCGCCTTTTGCGTATCCAGTCGAGAATGGTTTGCGATGGGATGGCTGGAGCAGACGCGGATTACATGGCTGGAGCGTAGCCTCGCCGGCTTGGACTGGGTGGCGAATCGGCGTAGTCATTCGGCAACGCTGGCTGCCCATCTGGCCACGGGCATCGACGGGGAGGATGCTGCCTGCTTTTACCTGCGCCGCAAGGGCTACATCGTGGTGGCGCGACGATGGTCGTCTGGTAACGTGCCCGGAGACCTGGACCTGATCGCCTGGAAGGGGCCGCTGCTCTGTATCGTCGAGGTGAAGACTCGCACCGCCCATGACATCGCCCCAGCCGAAATTGCCGTGGACTCACACAAGCGAAATACCCTCCGCCGGCTCGCCCGGCATTACGTGCGCCAGTTGCCCCAGGAAACCGCGCCCCCGATTCGATTTGACGTGATCAGCGTGTATCTTGTGCCTGGAAAAGAGAAGGAATTCGTGCATTTCGAGGGGTCCTTCGGCTGGAGCGAGCGGAACGATTACGAATGACGCTAGCTTGAATATGACCAAGTTGGTCACATTACGGTAAATTACGCTTATGAGAACCGCGAAAATCAGCGAATTGAAGGCCAAGCTCAGCGCCCATATCGCATACGTCAAAAACGGCGAAGAGGTGCTGATTCTTGACCGGAATACGCCTGTTGCCCGGCTGGTTCCGGCCGCGGCCGCGGAGGATGAGGACGCGCGCATGCGCCGTCTCATTGCCAAAGGCATTCTTACGCCAGCGAAGGATCCCCAGAACAGGGCCGGGTTCAAGCCCGTTCCCGCAGGAAACCATCCCATCTCACAGGAAGTGATGGACCAGTTCTGGGAAGAAGAACGCGCCGACCGATGCTGAAGCCCGTTGCATTCTGGGATGCCAGTGTGTTGGTCACACTCTGTGTGAACCAAACGCCAACTCCGTTGGCTCTTGTCTTTGAAAGTAAATACCGGATCGCAGTGTGGTGGGCAACGCACGTGGAGATCGCGAGCGCCCTGGTCCGCTCGCTGCGTCAACAGGATATTACCGCAGTCGAATATGCGCACGCCAGGCAGCAAGCCGAAGGCCTTGCGAACCTCTGGGATGTTATTGCGCCCTCGGCCAAGGTTGCTCGCGATGCGCGTACCCTGCTGGAGCGTTATCCATTGCGTGCGGCGGACGCTTTGCAGCTTGCCGCAGCGCTTGAGTGGTGCGAAGGTGAACCAAAGGGCATGGTGTTCTTGACCTTCGACCGGCGCCTGCGGGAAGCAGCCGCGCTGGCTGGATTCACCCTGGAATCACTTCGCGCCTACTCCCGCGCGTCCTCGAACTCCTCATGCCAAGCCTTCGAGCGGGCCTGGTTGAGGGCCAGCAGCCGCCGCAATAGCTCCTCGTCCGTGAGCGTGGCCGGCCAGCCGTAGGCCGCGAAGACCGCCTCGTCCAGCTTGCGATGGGCATTCTCCAGCCACTTTGGGCGCTTGTTGTATAGGTTCGTCAATGTCAGCTTGGACAGTTCATCCGATGAGGCGCCGTGCGGGTTGAGCCAGTTGTCGCGCTGGCGCACCAACTCCCGCGCGGCCTCGGCGATGGCTTCGACCTGCGGCGAATCCTGCGGCTCCCGGCCTGGCGGCCAGGGAAAGGGAAAGGTCTCGAAGGTCGAGGTGGGTGTGTAGCGCGGCCTATCCTCCAGTTGCGTCCCCATGCGCAGGCCCCAAACCTCGTGCGGGCGAGAGTGCAGCACGCCGAAGAAATAATCGTCGGAGCGGGCGAAGACGAAAGTTGCTGAGTCGGGGACCGTTTCGGTTCCCAGCCAAGCAAACAGGCGGTGCTTTGAGACGCGAGGCGTAATGATATACCGGTTGAGCTTGGCAGTTGCCGTGCGGAAATCCGTCCGTGGTTCACCGTGAATCCACCACTTGGCGCGGTAGCCTTCTCGGTTGTTCTCCAGCCGCTTGGCCCACACATGCTCCCGCAAATACTCAAACGGCATCTCGTAAAGCGCGGCTTCATCTTCGGGCATATCCACGCCGAAGTCGATGATGTACATACCGCGCGGACGACGAGTGATGTCGAGGGCGTTGACCCAGGGCCTCACCACATCGGAGTTGGGCCTGCCGTTGGGATTGAGCGGCGCGGCCAGCATCTTCCGAGCCGTTTCGGGATCAAGGTCGAAAGCCCCGACCTTGGTGGTACCCATGAAGCAGAGGCCGGCATTCTCAGGCAGCAATCGTGCTCGCGTGGCGTCCGCGCCCGAGGTCAGATCAGGGTTTATTGCTTCCACGACTGAGCCGTTCAACGTGCGCCACGCCTCATCACCGCCGTCGAAACCAACGATGGAGATGTGGACCGCCGCGCCTTCGTTCACCCACTCGCGGTCGCTCCACGCCATGAAGATGTTGCCCGAGTCCGCGATGCGCTTGAGCACCTCGCGGCTGGCTCCGCCGCGGATGCCCTGCGTGGCCACCAATCCGGCGGCGCGAACCTGTTTGCGCTCCACCATCGCTCGCGCCTTCTCAAACCAGTAGGTCACCAGATCGGCCTCGGCGGGAACGCGCTCATCGTAGAGCTTGAGCAGGCTGTCAACATACGTGTCGCCGAGGTTGCGGCGCAGCAGCTTGCCCCCCAGAAACGGCGGATTGCTGACGATGAAATCTGCCTCGGGCCAGATCGGCTCGCTGGGTTTTCCATCGCCGTCCAGCAGCGGGTTGCCCTCAGCGTCAAGTTCCAGAATGGCGTCGCGGTGCTGGATGTTTTCAAGCACCCGCAGGATCGGCTCCTCCAGCTCGCCCATGGGGTTGTCGTTGCGCCACTGCAGGTAGCCGATCCAGACGACGACCGAGGCCAGCTCATGCGCGTAGACGTTGGTCTCGATGCCATAAAGCTGCGATGGACCGACTTTGCAGGGCAAGTAGCCCAGATGGTGGTCGATGGAGAAGATCTGCGCCTCTCTCCATAAGTCGAGCAGCAGCTTGAGCGCGACGTAGAGGAAGTTGCCGCTGCCGCAGGCGGGGTCCAGGATGCGGACACGCGCAAGCTCGTCTATCCAATCCAGAAGCCGGGCTTCCAACTGAGCGCGAAGCTTGAACCGGGTGCCGGCGCTGGCGGTTTCCATGGCCGCGGCAATCTCTTCCGCGCCGGCCTTGACCTCGTCCCAGCGTCGCCGCAGAGGGGCCATGACCACTGGCTCAAGAATCAGCAGGATGTCTTCGCGGCTGGTATAGTGGGCGCCAAGCTGGGCGCGCTTGCCGTTGTCGAGGATGCGCTCGAAGAGCGTGCCGAAGATGGCCGGCTCGACGCGTCCCCAACGCAACAGCGAGGCCTGGCGAAGAATGCCCAAATCTTCGTGGGTCAGATCGAAGACGGCGGTGTCGTCCGCGCGGAAGAGTCCGCCGTTGAAGTAGTGAATGCTGATGGGCCCGAATTCGCTCTCCCCGACGGCCATGGCGGCGAAGAGGTTTTTCAGTTTGCGAACGAACTTTCGAGGCTCCAGGCGATCTGTCTCGATCATCTTGCGGAACATATTGTCCGGCAGAAGACCCACGCTGTCGGCAAAGAGGCAGAAGAGCAGCCGCATGATGAAACGAGCCAATGCCTCGTTATCGGTTCCCGGCTTCCGCAGTTTCGTCTTCAACTTGGTGAATTCGTCCGCCGCCTTCACCGTAACGCGAACTTCCAGCGCGCCCGGTCTGAGCTTTTCCGGCTCTGAAAAGACCGCGTGCAGAATCTCAAGCGCGGACAAGTCCGAGTCGGGCCTCGGCGCGGCCAGCATCAGGTCGTCAAGGGCAAACCTGTAAACCAGCGGGCGGGTGTTGGTAAAGTTGGTGTGGACCTCGAAGCGCTCGAAGTCGCAGACCACCAGCAGGGGAGGATTGTCGAGATCCTCGCGGTACTTGAGCAACTGCTGGTAGGCGGCCTTGAGGTCTCTGTGCTTGCCCTTGTACTCCCAGCCGAAGAAGCCCCGCTTCCAAACGTCCGCAAAACCCTTATCGTCGCCGGTCTTGTTGACATGCCTTTCGAATGCGTAGTCGCCGCCCTTGGGGTCCGCGGCGGCCGGATGCGGCTCGTTGAGGATTTCGCACAGATCGATGAAATGCGACTGCGAACCTGCGCGTTCGGTCAACTCGCTGTCTTTCCAGCGGCGGATAAACTCAGGCAGGCTCAGCTTCATGGCGTACTGAAAGTCTACAGCGGCTGGCGGCACGAAGGCGCGAGGAAAGTACGGCTGGATGTGGAGAAAGAGACGCCGAAGTTACCCCTTCGCGTCTTCAAACTCCTCGTGCCAGGCCATCTGAATGGCTTCAAGCCGACCCTCGTTGGACTTCGCAGGGTCGTCGCTGAAGCCTTCCAGCTCGGTCACGTAACGGTGCAGGTCAGTGAACCGCACCGTCAAGGGGTCCAGGTCGGGAAACTTCTCTTGCAATTGAATGCCGATCTCTTCGGCATCGGTCCACAGAATCTCGCGCGGCATCGGCGGCCTCCTTACTTCTCTTCCGCCAACGTGAGCGGCTTGCCCTCGGTCACGTAGTTGCGGTTCCACTTGGGAATCTCGACAACGTATTCGCCGGGGCGGGTAATCACGGCCTGGCAGCCCAGGCGCGATGTCAACTGCTGGTCGGCAGCCATGTCCATCCGGTCCAGCTCATCGTCGTCCGCCTCGCTGATGCCCTCCTGATCCTTGATCCACAGGTGGCAGGTGGTGCATGCGCAAACGCCGCCGCAGGCATGGTCGAGAAAAATGTCGTTGTTCTCGGCCACGTCGAGAAACGACATCGGCTTGCCGTGATGCTCATAGGGCAGGGCGCCGAACTCGAACTCGACCGTCTTGCCCTCGGGCAGAAAGGTGACGCGCACAAGCTTGTCGGCGGGAATGTTTTTCTGGTTTGCTTCGCTCATTTGACTAGACTCCTCGTGCTGACTCGCTGGCCCGCTGACTTGCTGACTCGCTTCATTTGAACTCCGCCGCGGCCATGGGATGAGGCGCATTGATTGCCTCGCCCAGATCTTCGCCGGCCGCATCCATCGTCTTGCCGCGCATGGCCGTGGTAACCGCGGCATCCATCATCAACTCTGCATAGCGCCGCGTGGCCTGATCCAGCGCAAGGGTCGCATTGCGAATTGCGGCCGAGTCCTCGCCCCGCTTGACTGCGGCCAACCGGCCGCGCGCCGCCGCAATGGCCTCATGCTCCTCGGCGGTTAACTGCTGCCACGCCGGTTTCTGCGGTGCGCTATTCACCAACGACAGAATCGTCTCCGCCTCGTTGCGCGCCTCGATCAGCAGGCGCGCGGCAAAGTCCTCTTCCGCGTGATCGAAGGAGTCCAGAATCATGCCCTCGACCTGCTCATCGGTCAACCCGTAAGTCGGCTTCACCTCAATTTTGGCCGCCTGGCCGCTGCGCTGTTCGCGCGCCGTCACTTTGAGAATGCCGTCGGCGTCGATCAGGAAGCGAACCTCGATGCGCGGCAGCCCGGCGCTCATGGGCGGAATGCCTCTCAAGTCAAACCGTGCCAATGACCGGCAGTCGGCAGCCAGTTCCCGCTCGCCCTGCACAACGTGAATGGCCACGTTGGTCTGCCCGTCTACGCCGGTTGTAAAGTGCTCGGTGGCCGAGGCGGGAATCGTCGAGTTGCGTTGAATGATGCGCGCCACCGTGCCGCCCAGAGCCTCGATGCCCAGCGAAAGCGGGGTCACGTCCAGCAGCAGTAATTCCTCTGTGCTCTTTGAGGCGCCGGCCAGAATGTCCGCTTGCACCGCCGCGCCCAGCGCTACCACCTCGTCGGGATTCAGCTCGGTATGCGGCTGCTTGCCGCGGGCGGAAAGATGAAAGAGTTCATCCACCAGTTGGCGAACCGCGGGAATCCTGGTCGACCCGCCCACCAGCACGACTTCATCGATCTGTTCGGGTGTGATGCCGGCATCGGAAAGAGCCTGCTTGCAAGGGCCGGCCGTGCGCTCGAGAACCGGCTCGATCAACAGCTCGAAGCCCGCACGGGATATCTCGCGCTGATAGCGGTCGCCGTTGGGCAGCTCAATATCGAAGTGGGCAATCGGCTCCGTGGAAAGCTTTATTTTGGCTTCAATGGCCGCCTTGCGCAAGGCCTGCACCGGCCCCGGATGACCGCGAAGATCGACCCCATGCTCGGCGTGAATCTCGTCCAGCGCGATGGCCAGCAGCAGGTTGTCGATGTCGTCTCCACCCAGGTGTGTGTCGCCGTTGGTGGACTGCACCTCGAAGATACCGTCGCGCAGCTTGAGAATCGAGATATCGAAGGTTCCGCCGCCAAAATCATAGACCGCAATCATGCCCTCTTTGGCGCGATCGAGCCCGTAGGCAAGCGCTGCCGCGGTGGGCTCNNGTGACCGGCGCGCCAAAAAATCGCTCGGCATTGCGCTTGAGCTGGCGAAGTATATAAGCCGAAATCTCCGGCGGCGTGAACTTGAGTTCGCCGAGTTGGATGCGCGCGACTTCACCGGCTTCCACGTCATTGGCCAGCCGGAATGGAAACAGCTTCAGTTCGTCGTGAATCTCTTCAAGGCCGCGGCCCATCAGCCGCTTGACGGAATAGATGACCCGCTCCGGCGTTTCGATCAGCGCCTTGCGGGCGGTGTTGCCCACGGTCACCGTTGGACGGCCGCCCTCGGCGGGAACTGGATCGAGCGCCACCACCGAGGGCACAAGGTTCAACCCATCCACGCCCGGAATCACCACCGGCGCATCGCCCTGCATATAAGCAACCAGGGAATTGGTGGTTCCTAAGTCGATTCCAACAACGCGGCCAGTCAAGTTCGATTCCGCCATGCTTTTCTTTTAAGCTCCCAGAGTTTCGGTAACGTCGCGAACCAGATTGCTGAGATAGCGCCGCCGGTCGAGCAGGGCCACCATCGTCTTTTGCGCGGCCTGGCGCGCGGAACTGTCGCCCGCGTCCCACACTTGCCACTGTGCTCGCAGGTCGTGGTCCACCGCCTCCAACAGGCCGTCAAATTTTTCCTTTGCCGCGGTCAGACTCGCTTGAAGTTCAGAATCTTCTTCACCCATCTTCCGAGCCATGCGCATCTCTTCCAGTTGCATGTTCAGGTCGAAGACCTCTTCCAGCAAATCGTCGGGAACTCTTGAAGGGTCTTTACGATCCTTGCCGCTATGTTCCTCGCCAATCTCCGCGCCTTCAAGCTTGAGCAGGTATTCGGTGCGATACAAGGGGTCTTTGAGGGTGCGATAGGCGTCGTTGAGCAGCGCCGTGTCGGCAAGGCTCCATTGCCGCTCGTTCTCCCCGGCACGGGCAAAGCGGTCGGGATGCACTTTGCGGCTCAGGCGATGGAACTCTTGCTCCAGCGCCGCGAGATTGACTTGAAAGCCACGCTTCAACCCGAATACTTGAAAAAAATCGCCTCCGGGTGGAGGCTGAATCTTGCTGCAATGCGGACAAAAGAGCGTGGAATCGTTGTGCCCGATCGAACAGGACCAACAAGCAATGGGAACTGCGGTATCGAGGACTTTGAGCATAATTTGAACTCTTGCGAAACTGAAACCTGCGAGGTTCTAGGAGAACGACGAACCGCAGCCGCAGGAGCGCGTGGAGTTCGGATTGATGAAGTTGAATCCCTGCCGCATCAGCGTTTCCTCGTAGTCCAGAGTCATGCCGTGAAGGTAGAGGAACGATTTAGGATCGACGAAGACGCGCACGCCGTCAAAGTCGTAGATGCGGTCGCGCTCACGCGGGCGCGTATCGAACTTGATGGAATAAGAAAGCCCCGAGCACCCGCCACCGAGTACGCCCAGCCGCAGTCCGCCCTCTTCCGGCGACACGCCTTCCTTGGCCATGGCAACTTTGATGCGCTTGATCGCACGCTCCGTCACTTGTAAACCTTGGCCTGGGCCAACCCCGCCAGCGGCGGGCGCCAACTGCGCCGGAGCTGCAAAAGCTCCTTCCGCCGGCTTTGATTCGATTGTCACCATGTTCGACATGATTGCTCTTTCCGTTCCCCGCCCCCCATGCCACGGTGGCGCGGCACACAGAGGGTGCCCGGCCGCGCCACCTTCAGGAAAGGGGAAGCCTCTTAGTGCGCTACAGCCGCGGCGTCCGCCGTCTCCGCAACGCTGTTCTTCTTCTTCCAGTCGCCGATAGCCGCGCGAATCGCATCCTCGGCCAACACCGAACAGTGAATCTTCACTGGCGGCAGCGACAGTTCTTTCACAATGTCGGTGTTCTTGATCGCCAACGCGTCGTCCACGGTCCGGCCCTTGATCCACTCGGTGGCCAGCGAAGAGCTTGCAATCGCCGAACCGCAGCCAAAGGTCTTGAACTTCGCCTCTTCGATCACCTGCGTCTCCGGGTTCACGCGGATTTGCAGCCGCATCACGTCGCCGCACTCCGGCGCGCCCACCAGGCCGGTGCCGACTTCCGTCGAAGCCTTGTCAAGCGTGCCCACATTGCGGGGGTTGTTGTAGTGGTCGATTACCTGATCGCTGTATGCCATGGTCCGTCTCCTCTGCGGGGGAAGCCGCTGTAAATCAGTTGTCAGTTGTCAGTGGTCAGCGATCAGTTTTTCGTGGTTTCAGTGGTCGGTCGGGGGCAGGCAACGACTGACCACTGACAACTGATCACTGAAAACTGCCCTAGTGCGCCGCCCATTGAATCTTGGTCAGGTCGATGCCCTCGAGCACCATCTCGTAGAGCGGTGAAAGCAGGCGCAGCTTCTTCACGATGTCGATCACCTTGTCGGCAACGTAGTCCACCTCGGCCTGAGTATTGAAGCGGCCCAGACCAAATCGAATCGAACTGTGCGCCACATCGTCGCCCAGCCCCAGCGCCTTCAGAACATACGAGGGCTCAAGCGTTGCCGAAGTGCAGGCCGAACCGCTGGAGACCGCCACGTCGTTGATGCCCATCAACAGCGACTCGCCTTCGACATACACAAAGCTCACGTTCAGGTTGCCCGGCAGCCGGTGTTCCATGGAGCCGTTCACATGGATGTAGTCCAACTCGGACTCAAGCTTGTTCTTCAGCCGATCGCGCAAACCGCGCAGGTAGGCCGCCTCGGTGTCCATCTCTTCGTAGGCGATCTCGCAGGCCTTGCCCAGGCCCACGATGCCGGGCACGTTCAATGTGCCGGACCTCATGCCGCGCTCGTGGCCGCCGCCGTCGATCTGCGCGGCGATCTGCACGCGCGGGTTGCGCCGGCGGACATACAGCGCGCCCACGCCCTTGGGCCCGTAAATCTTGTGCCCGGAAAGCGAAAGCACGTCGATGTTGTCGGCGATTACGTTCACCGGAACCTTGCCCACCGCCTGCACCGCGTCGGTATGGAAGAGGACGCCCTTCTCATGACACAGCTTGCCGATTTCGCGGATGGGCTGTAGCACGCCGATCTCGTTGTTGGCCGCCATGATTGAAACCAGAATGGTCTTGTCGTCCATGGCCCGCTTCAGGTCGTCCAGGTCGATGATCCCGTCAGCCTTTACGGGGAGATAGGTGACGCGGTAGCCGTATTTTTCCAGCCTCTTGCAGGTGTCCAGAACCGCCTTGTGCTCGGTGACCTGGGTGATGATGTGGTTGCCGCGCTCGCGATACATCTCCGCGATGCCTTTGATGGCCAGATTGTTCGACTCCGTGGCGCCGGAGGTGAAGATGATTTCCTTGGCGGTGGCCCCGATGAGCTTGGCAATCTGCTCGCGCGCCGTTTCCACGGCCTGCTCCGCCTCCCAGCCAAAGGAGTGGTTGCGGCTCGCCGCATTGCCGAACTTGACGGTGAAATAAGGCAGCATCGCTTCCAGGACTCGAGGGTCGAGCGGGCTGGTAGCGTGATTGTCCATATAAATCGGCAAGCTCAGGCCGGCCGGAACTTCAACATTGCTGGCAACAGTACTCATTCTGATCTCCATCCTCTTCAGTGCTCTGCTCCGCCCCAGGCGGAGGGGGAAAACTCTTGCTACAGCGTAAGGGCAACCAACCCGTGCGCCGCTTGAACTCGATCTCCGTGCGCCCTTGCCGCGGGCTGCTCGTGCTCCGCCAGATCCTGGATGCTGATGCTCTTCAGCACCCCGGCGATGGTGTCGTTGACCCGCGCTAACGGCTCCTTGATGGTGCAGCTTGGAGTCAGCTCGCAGGACTTCGCGCCCTTGATGCAGGAGGTAATGAAAAACGGCCCGTCAATGGCCAGAATCACCTCGTAGGCCGAAATCTGGCGCGCATCCCGCGCCAGAGCGTACCCGCCGTTCATTCCGGCGTGCGAACGAAGCAGGCCGTTCTTGGTCAGCAGTTGCAGAATCTTGGCCAGCAATTGGGCTGGGATTCCGTAGGCGTCGGCAACGTCCTTGGCGCTCAGAGCAGGCGTCTCCGGGTGCTCGGCAAGATACTTGAGCGCCATCAACCCGTAATCCGCTTTTTTGGTCAGCTTGAGCATTTCAATATCCGACTTCTTCGGTCCGAATTCAGTATACGACCATTTCTGTCGGGATTTCAAGTCCAGTTTGGTACGCTCTTCGCCCCTGAACCGGAAAAATCTTTGCCAAACACCTAACTTTCAACAAATATCAGTTCAAAATTATCGAAAAGACCGCTACAATCTGGCGGAAAGAGCATTTAATTCAAACGATCCTGGAGCAATGGCAAACCTCTGCAAGCACCCAAGGGTACGTATCGTTTCCCGGCACGAAGACACCGAGTATGTCGAGTGCCTGGAGTGTGGCGAGGTCTTTGACTCCGAAGAGTTCCGCGACATGGAGATTGAAGAAACCGCTGAACCAGAGGACGCCTCGGACGACATTTAAGACCAAAAAAATACGGCTACTTCACTTTGCGCCCAGGCCGTTGGAAGCTGGAGCGCCGACCCGTCGTGATGCGAGCCACGCATAATGCAGCCCCGATACCACGGTGAGCACCATGGTTGCATCGAGCGCCAGCGTGCGAAATTCCTCCACCCATAGGGTCTTGGTGAGCTGATGCAGCAGCACGGCGGCCACCGCGCCAACCTGGGCCGCGGTATTGGCCTTGCCGAAGATGCTCGGTATGAACTCCCGCCACCCGACCGCCGCGTAAAGAATGGCAGCAACAAGCAGGATCCCCACATCCCGCCCAAATACCATCACCGTCACCCTCGCCGGAATCAACCCTTGGTGCATCAGCACCAGGAAGAGAGTGCTCAGCAGCACCTTGTCGGCCACCGGATCAAGGTACTGGCCCAGCCTGGTGCGCTGCTTGAGCACCCGTGCCAACGTGCCATCCAGCGCATCGGTCAATCCCGCCACCACAAACAGGCCAAAGCTGAGGCCGTAGTAGCCATCCAGGATGGATGCAACCAGAAACGGCGCCAGGCAAATGCGCAACAGCGTGAGCAGGTTGGGGGCGGTGCGAAATGGATTCAATCGCGTGTTCGCAACGTCGGCCATGGCAGGTTCTTTTGAAGCTGAAGACTGAAGCCCCAATCCTCAAGCCGGCGCAATTCCAAAGCGGCCCCAAAGCAAATCCGGCTCAATCCTCTGTGTCATTTGCCGGATGGATCCCCTGGGAACGCAATTTGCTGAAGCAGGACGGTTCTTCGTTCGTCAATGATGGTACAGCATGGACCTCGGGCGCGATATCCTTATCTTTCCCCATCGCCACGATCCTGATAGACTACCTAATATCGCATTGCAGGCGCGTAGCTCAGTTGGTTAGAGCGCTTCCTTGACACGGAAGAGGTCGCTGGTTCGAGTCCAGTCGTGCCTACCATTATTCAATCGGAGAATCTAGCGCTTCCAACGTGTCGCCAGGACGCTCCCCGGCTTTGCGTCAAACTGCCTCCGTTGCTTGGATCCTGTCGGCAATTGTGGATGCCAGGGTTTCAATATCCGCATGGAAAAGCCGGCGCTCACGCGCCGGGAGCTCGTTCAATAGCTCCGAGTACGGGGTCACTTTGCAGCCGGGAAATGCGGGAAAGCCCGCCGTGTCAGCCATTCTGCAACTCACTTTGATCAATTCAGCCATAGCCCAGGAGCCATCTATCCGCCTGGGCGAATGATGCTCTGTGACAATCGCCTCGAGGTCCGCAGGCAGCCTCCAATCGCTAACCAGGTGTCGCCCTGCTTCACAATGATCCCATCCCAAAAACTCCCGCTCGCCCTCAAGGATGCTGGCGGCAGACCCGCTATGCGTTCCCAGAAGATCGGCATACTCTTTCGGCCGGATCACCGCCAGCGCGAATCGTCCGATATCGTGCAGAACGCCGGAGGTGTACGCAATGTCTTTGTCCATGAAACCTGCTGAAGCCAACTGTTCGGCGATCAAGGCACACGCCAGATTATGACGCCACAAGTCCCGCATCGCCGGAAGATTCAGCGACTTGCCGAGGTAGGCCCTCACTCCAACCGTGAGGCACATCCCCTGGAGCTGGTTGGCGCCCATCACGGCAATCGCCTGCACAATGCTGCTCACGGGAAAGCGCGGTGCATAAAGAAGAGAATTCGCAATCGTGAGGACTTCGCCCGCAAATGCCGGATCGGACGAGATCAGGTCGCTCAATTGGTGCAGTTGCACGTTTTCATCGTTGGCCAATTGCAGTAAGCGGATCGCCACTTGAGAAAACGGGGGAAGGCGCAGGTGGGCCCAGGGCAAACTGACGTCGTCTCTTCTTCTCTCAATCCGCACGATTGGAGCCTCCGCTTCTCGAAGAGCCGGTTATAGGACGCAGTGCTTGCTCGTCTTCCGCCCGACTGGCTCAGCCGGTGCGCCTTTTGCGGCTCTTGCATGACGACAAGAACTACTTCGGCACACAACCCGCTTTTCTCCAGTCGATATCTTGACTGGAGCCGCAGGCATTGGAATCGATAACTCGAATGCGTCAAATGGACTCCACCGCCTGGATCTTGGTGGCAACTGTCGAGGCCAGGGTTTCAAGATCGGGATGGAATAGCCCGCGCTCCCGCGCCGGGAGCTCGCCCAGCAGATCGGGATACGGAGTGACCTCGCAGCCCGGAAACGCGGGAAAGCCCGCCGAGTCAGCCATCCTGCAACTGACGTTGATCAGTTCAGACATGCCCCAGGGACCGTCCTTTTGCCGGGGAGCGTGATGCTGCGAGACTACAGCCTCAAAATCACGGGGAAGTTTCCAATCCGCAGTGAGCTGGAGCGCTATCCCACAATGGTCCAATCCAAACTTATTTCGCTCAGCCTCAAGAATGCTGCTGCCAGATCCGGTATGTGTCTCCAACAAAGCTGCGTACTCTTTGGCGCGCACCGCGGACAGCGCCAATCGGCCGACATCATGCAGCACGCCGGCGGTGTACGCAGAGTCTTTGTCCATGAATCCCGCCAACGCCAACTGTTCGGCGATCAAGGCACATGCAATGCTGTGGCGCCAAATGGCCTGCATGAAGGGAAGAGTTCGCGCCTTGCCCATGTACACTCTGGCGCCGACGGTGAGACACATCCCTTGCAGGTTGTTGATGCCGAGAACCGCAACCGCCTGCAAGATACTGTTGGACGGATAACGCGGGGCGTACAGCTGAGAGTTCGCTACGGTAAGGACTTCACTGGCAAACGCCGGATCGGACGAGATCAGGTCGCTGAGCTGGTGCAACTGCACATTTTCCTTGTTTGCCAACTGCAAAATGCGGATGGCGACTTGAGGAAATGGGGGAAGGCGCAGTTGCGCCCAGACAACATTGCTCACATCGGGTCTTCGCCGCTCGAAATACACCATCGATGGTTCCGTTCATCAATCAAACAGTTGCGCCAACCGGAGCACTTCTCCCGCTCAGCACCGGCAGGCACGCCCTTCATCGCTATTGGAGTCCAATATGAGCTTCTTCGGCAGGCAAGACGCTTCTCGATAGTTGTAGCTGGGATATTGAAGTGCGGACGGCGTTCATCCGATCGCCATCGGGCCGCATGATTGCCGGGGGCCGAACACTCTGCGAGCAACTTCGTCAGCGACACGCATTCAAGAACAGCTTTTTCAATCGCGTTATGCCGGGACCACCGCATCAAAAGCGCCGCCGGCTCATTTCGCGTTCCAGGTCTTCCCGTCCGTACTCACCCAGACCAGATCGCTATCGTTCACCATCTCAAACATCACGGGGGGCGCAACCGCTCGGTCCATGCTCGATCCATTGGACCCACCTTCCGCGCTGCCGGCTTTGGCTCCCGCGGCTGCCGTCCCGTTGACATTCAAACTTTCTTGAATGCGAACCTCGACAGCCCGGCCACTCCATTGCCGGGTCACAGGTTCCCAGTGGCCTCCTGAGTCTTGACTAAGAAACAGCGTGCCAAACCTGTCGATTGCCAGCGTGTGAAGCTGCGCCGTCACAATCGAGACTGCACGCAGGCCGTTGGGAAGCACCACCGTCTTCGCCTTGTGGGCAGCCAGTATCTCGGCCGTCGGCTCCGTCAACTGTTTCCCCGTAACTTCAAAACTGCCAAGAGTCGCGGACTTCATCTCGGACTGCGGCGCTAAGGCAGCGGCCGATACGCTTCGGCTGGCCTGGACGCGACTGGCCGTGCCATGCATTGTTGAAGTCGCGCCGGCGTTTGCTGCATTGAACGAGTTCGCGCCAACAACACGCTCGGGACTCGAGGCTCCGGTTCCCGGCGCCGCTTGCTTGAACAAGGCCGCATTCGCCTGCGCCGCAACTGCTTGCCTTTGCGCCTCCGGAAGCGACCTGGCCTCATTGAGTTCAGAGCTCGACATCTCCATTGCGACCGCCGCGGTCGGCGGAGTCGCCGCGGGTGCAGCCGCTGCGGAAAGAGCTTCGGACGGCGCAAGGGCGGTCGCGGTGCGCGCTTTTTCTGCCGGAGCCTTGGCGGTGACGGGCGGAGTCGCCGGTTGCGCAAATCCCGCAACTGCTTTTCCTTCCGGCGAAGGTTCTGTAGCCTTTGCTTGCTGTTGCGGCGCGGATTGAGGCAGGACCACGAAGGGCTTAGATCCCGATTCGAAACCCGGCCGGACCTGCCGCACGTGAACGAAGACCGCCAGCCCAATGATCGCCGTCAGAACTGCCGTGGGGACCCACGCAAGGCGCCAGCCCCAGGACCACCAGCCCGATCGCTTGCCCGGCTTTCGATCCCCGGCGGGACCAATTGCTGCCGCCATAACTGGAGCAGCCGCCATCGCCGCCGCAAACCCGTAAGCTGCCGCTCGGTCCATCTCCGGCCGGAAATCTGCCGCCTTGCTCATCTCCAACTCCGACGCTGCCTCCTGCGCAAGATAGACCACCTGCCGGCAACGGCTGCACGCGGCAAGATGAGCAAGGACCTGTCCGCGTTCCCCCTCCGGAAGGGCCTGCTCCGCGAAGGCGTTGAGGCTCTCCGCGTCGGGATGAAGATCGAGTTGGGAATTTGAATTCATTGTGCTGCCTTCTCTTGGAACGCGTCCGCTTGGGAACTTTGCAGCAGTTTCTTCAGATTAATGTCCAGATCCCGCGGGTCCGTTCCAAGCGCCTCCTCAGCGGCGCGCCGGTTGAGCCCAAAGCGCTGGAGACTTTTGAGAACCTGCTTCCTGAGATCGTCGATCGCGCGGCGCAGCCTGCGGCTGACCGTCGCTTCATGCACGTGGAGCACCTGGGCAATTTGGAACAGGGTACGCCCATCGAGATAGTAGGCTGCCAGCAGAAACCGCTCCTCCGCCTGTCTCCCCCCGAGAGCTTCTTCAATGGCCTTGCCCAATACCGCAAGCTCGCCGCCGGCCTTTGCGGGCTCCGGGTCCAAGGCGGGAGCGTCATATTCTTCCATGTCATCCTTCAGCAGCTCGCGATGGGTGCGCCTGTGATGGTCCACATGGCGCTGAGCCAAGGTCGTTCTCAGCCAGCCAATCAGCGATCCCCGGCCCCGGTAAGATTCCAGCGGGCAGCGCCTCTCTCCTTCCCGCGTCGTTAATCCGTAGAGTTCCGCGTAGAGTTGGTCGGCGAGTTCGCTGCCCAGCGTGGCGCTGCCGGTGATCGCAATCGCCGCCCGCATCAAAGGCTGCTGGTAAAGCGCAATGAAGTGCTCCCATGCCCGCTCTTTCCCGTTCGCGCAGGCTTGTGCCAGAACAAGATCGGCCAGCTTCAAATTGCGGAAAAAGGTTCCCTGCTGCTGGCGTGAAGGAATTGCTCCCCTCGCCGATTCAGAAGCCAATCCGTAGCCTTGTAAACTCCCCACGCGCAGCAGGATTTCGGTGAATTCGTCCCGAGTCAGCCCATACGCTGCTGCGTCGCAATCTCGCCAGAGTTCTTCAAGCAAAGTGGGGTCGATTCTACCCGGCAGGACGGAAATCCGGGCCGTGCGCGTGCTGTCAACGGATTGGGAAGGAGTAATCCCCACGCCCTCAAGATACGCCAAAGAAGATACGGCTTGAAAATCACGCAAGAAATCCTGCAAGAAACCTGTGTCCCTGCGTTCCTGAGTCAGAGGCCGGCTCAGCTATGGGCTGGCGAAGGAGAGACCCAATGAATCTCGGCAGGATTGGACTTGCGGGCGCGGCGTTGTTTGCGCTCGCTGCGTGTGAGCAGCAAAGTGGAGTGATGGCGGCCGGCGGACCGCTGGAAGCGGCAAATGATTACCGGGTGCTGGCCCCCATCGAGAGCGGCAATCTCCTGCTCTTCCCCGTCGTCCGGGCCAATGGCAAGTCCCCCGGCGCAACGCCCTTTCTTACGTTGGACGAGGGAATCAAGAGCGGGCAGGTTGAAGTCACCGAGGCGGGAAACGTGCGTGGACTGGTTAGGCCTAGAGGCGGCAGGCCGGGTGCTCAGGATGACAGCTATCGCGGAGACCAGGTGAATACGCTGGTTCTCGTCAACAACTCCAATCAGCCGCTCCTGCTGCTGGCGGGCGAGATTGTCACCGGAGGCAAGCAGGACAGGATCATTGCCAAGGACCGCATTGTGCCTGCCGGCGGCGACCCGATCGACCTCTCCGTCTTTTGCATCGAGCACGGCCGCTGGACGGAGAGTTCGTCTACCTTCGGCGGCTCGGCAAAGGGGTCAGCCGGCAGCTTCATGGTCCAGCCCACCGTGCGTCAGGAGGCCATGGTCTCAAAAAGCCAGCAGCAGGTGTGGGACTCCGTGCACGGAGCCATCTCCCAGATGGCAGCCGCTGCCCCTCCCGTTTCAGCTTCTGCCCATCGCATGGACGGAGGACCCGCGAGCGAATCCAGGTCCTTCAATACAACGAGCTATGCGAAGGCCATGCAAGACAGCGGGGTCAGCGCAAAGGTGGATGAGGCGGCAGCTCCGGTGATGAAGTCGCGGGATCAGGTGCTTGCCAAGCTTCGCGAGGAACACGCCATCGGCGTGGTGGTGGCTGTGCGCGGCGAGATTGTGTGGGCCGACCTCTTTGCCGACACCGGACTCCTCTCCCGCTATTGGACCAAGCTGGTCCGTTCCTATGCCGCGGAGAGCCTCAGCGAAGGCGAGACTCACTCCGCGACGACCGTTGCCGAGGCGCAGCATTTTCTTGACGCGCCCTCGGGTGGCACTGAAAGCAGCGAGGGAGAAGTGGGCGTCTACCGCTATCGTGAACTCAGATCGGGCGGCGCGGAAACATTCGTGCTGGAATCCCTGTTGCCCGCAACCGGCTACGACGTTCATATCAGCAAACTCAAGCTAAGTACGGCGGAGCGGCGCGTCAAGCCTCCATCGCCCCAGATGTTCCGTTGATTTCCGTAACCTCGAGCCGGGTGCCCCAGGCCTCGAAATTGGGACCTGGGATTCCCGCGATCTCTCCCGCACTCATGTTTCCAGACTCAATTGCGCCTTACACTCGATGTCCCATGCGCGCAATACGGGGAACCGCGATCAGGGTGACCGCAACGAGGAAGATCGATGCGGCGATAAACCCCAGGTGCCCATGACGCAGGTCTTCAAACACCAGCTTCACCGCAACCAGCACCAGCGTGGCGTAGCCAATCCGGGTGAGTTCCATGCGGCGCCAATGCGCGCCGCTGAATGCAAGTGCCAGAGCGGCCACGCAGATGGTCAACGTGCGGATAAAAGCCAGGTGGTGCGCCCCCGGATTCACGCTCAGCGCCGTGAGACCCATCAGGCCTTGCACCAGCAGCGCCGCGGCAGCAGCAATCGCCACAGTTGCGAAGACGGTATGAAGAAGCTGCTGCTTCCAGGTCTCTCCCTGGCAGAATTTCCCGGCCGCATAGCAGAGAATCGCGCCGGTGGAGACCAGGCAAATGCTCATCGAAGGCGCGGCGGGAAGCGTTCCAGCCAGTGCCAGGAACGCATAGTTCAGCAGGCCGGATACGGCCGCGGCTGAAAGCAGATAAGCCAGGCCGTGGAACTGAAGCGTCAACCGGCTGAATCGAACGCCCAGCAATGTAGCCGCAACTGCGGCCGCACCCAGGCTCGCGGCGCTCCACAACGGCGGCAGGCACAGCACGCAGCCTGACAGCCACAGCACTGCGCTCCAGGTGGAAAACACCTGGTAATTACGCCGTTCGGAAACACGATCGAGGACTGCAAAGACTGTGGCATAACTTGCGGCGGACAAGACCAGGCAGAAGACCCCCAGCCCAATTGCGCCGCCGCTTGGCCCGAAATAGAGCAGGCTGGAAGCCGCCAGCAGAAACGCGATCATGGTCTGAATCGTCTCGAAGGCCGTGATCTGCCGTTGGAACACCGTGGTCTTGAGCGCCACGCTTACCCCATAAATCAGGAACAATGCGAAACCGGGGGCAAGCAATGCGGGCGCCCCGAGGAGCGGGTAAACTTCGCGCGTGCTTTGCGGGCTGGCGTAGATAAAAATCAGCGCCCAGATCGCAAGGTCGGCAGCCGCAGCGACCAGCGGGCGGACACTGAGCCCGTGATTGCGAAGCGCCGCGTACTCGCAGAGAAGAACCATCAGGAGGAGGGTTGCGATGAAAGGCTCGAGCTGGTGCGTCGCAATCGATAAGGCCACGGCAGCCACGGCAGCCGTAACATTGGCCACCCAGAAGACCGATGCGAGATTGCGCTTCCACGCCAGGGCGTAGGCCGCGCAAACGAACGCGCCGAGCACGCCGGCGGTCACCGCGGCCGGCAAAACCTTGAAGCGCAGTGTAAGTTCCCAGAGCATGGGAGCCAGGATCAAAGCCGACGTGCAGGCATAGGTCATGCTTGCCAACCACGCCGCTGCCGGCGCTCGCGTGGCCCATACCAGCCACAGCATCGCATACACAATGGCAATAGCCGCGATCGCCAGCTTGGGAAGCGAGGTCGATTCCGCAACAGCGCGCAGCAGGTAAGCGCCGGCAATGCCGAGCATGGCTATGCCCAGCACTGAAAATGCGCCGCCCGCCAGCGCAAAGGGGCGCGTCTCCACTGTCTCCGATGAACGTGTTCCCAGCGCGGGGAGTGCGCTGGAAACTTCAGAAGGATGTTCCAGGACATACACACGCCGCTCCAGAACTTCCAGGCGTGTGGCGAGCCGATTTATGGATTCGGGAAGATCGTCCATGCATTCCACCCGAGGGAAAGCTCTCATTCAAGAGAGCTGTCGCGCTCAATCCGCCGCTGCGGCTTCGTGCACACTCTTTTCAGACCACGGAGGCAGCAGCTTCACCAGAACCCACAGAAAAGCCAGCGGAAGAAGGGTGAGAAAAATTGCCGGCAGCAGGCCCTCTTTTGTTACCAGGCTCATCTTGTAGGTCGTGAAGCCGAGAAAGCTCTTTGAGAACAACTGCCCGCCAATCACCACATTCCAGCGCATGGCAAAGATCCCGACCAAGGTCAGGCAACCGGCCACGGCATAAATGCGCTTGCGTGCAATCTCCGGCAGCTTCACCACCTGCGTCACGCCCAGCATGACGATCGGCAAAAGCGTGCCCAGGAATATCTGCACCACGATGTGCGAAAAGTAGAGTTGGGTGTGGACCATGAAGTTCAGGCTGCGGAACGATTCGTCGGCTTCATAAATTCGATGAATCAAGTCCAGCATCTCCAAACTGAAGTCGATGATGAAGATGTAGAAAAGGTACATCCCAATGGTGTCTACGCAGCGCATATCGATCGCCTGCTTGCGCAGCTTGCTAATCGCCATGTACAGCACCATCACCCCGGCAATTCCCGACACCATCGCCGAAAAAATGAACACCACCGGCATCAACGGCGACGACCACCAGGGATTGGCCTTGATTGAGCCGAAGATGAAGCCGACATATCCATGCAACAGGAAGGCGGAAGGAATGCCGACGAGTGTCACAATGTATCCCACCCGCTCGTCGATCGCCAGCGACCGCTCGCTGATGTTGGCCGAGCCCAGTGTCATCACCCGGTAGACCAGGCGCAGCAAGCCTTTGCTTGATTGCGACAACAGCACGATCTCCCGCCGGTAGTCCAGCCAGATTTCCAACACGAGCACGGCCATCAGGTACCACAGGTACACGTACCCGAACATCGCCATGGCCGACGTGCTATGCGGAGTAAAGTACATCTCCGGCGAACGGAACGGGTGGCCCAGGTGCAAGACCAGAGGCAGCGGCGCAACCAGCAGAAACGCCAGCGCCGTCAGCAGCGCCAGCCGATAGGTCGGCTTGACCGCCTCCACGCGAAAGACACGCTCCAGCGACGCCAGAATGAACGCGCCCGCCACCAGTCCCGTGATGTACGGGTACAGCACGATCAGCACGCTCCACTGGAGTCCAATTTCGTTCGGATACATGAAGCCTTCAACACCGTTCATAACCCCTCACCCGTCCAGCTTTTAGCTTCTAGCTACTTTTTTATCGCACTGAACCGTCCATGTCGTTGTAGAACACCTTCGCGCCGGTGGCCATCTGCGGCTTCAACACCTGCACGCTGTGCGTCTTCAGGAACTCGTGAATCGGGTCGTTGGGATTCTTCAAATCCGCCAATTGCCGCGCCCCGGTCGGACACGCTTCGCAGCACGCAGTCGTAAGTCCCTTGGTAATCCGGTGGTAGCAAAGCGTGCACTTATCCGCGACTTTCTTTTCCGGATGAATGTAGCGGCAGCCGTAGGGGCAGGCCTGCACGCAATAGGCGCAACCCAGGCAGTATTTCGGGTCGATCAGCACGACACCATCGGGACTGATAAAGGTCGCGCCCACCGGGCACACCTGCGTGCAAGGTGAATCCGCGCAGTGGTTGCACATCTTGGGAACGAAGAAGTACTTCCCTGCATCTTCCTGCGCAACCGGGAACCCTTCCTTGCCGCCATCGGGCGAGATGACCTGGGGGCTGATCATGTTCTCGTCGGTTACGTGATACCGTTCCACCCAGGTGCGAAAGCTCCCATCCGGCACGTCGTTCTCAGTCTGGCAGGCCCTCACGCAGTTGCCGCAGCCGATGCACTTGGGGATGTCGATTAACATGCTCCACCAGTGATCGCTCATCCTGTAGTTAGGCGAGGCTTCCGGGGTTCCGGCAAGCACGGACTTCCATGCAACCGCCGCCGCCGGCAAAAGAATCAGGATTTGACGCCGGGAAATATTCACTTCGCACCTCCTGCATCCATTGCCGGGCTGTGCGGCTTGTGGCAGGTCTCGCACGGCAGCCCCGTCGAGTGGTCTGCCGGAACCACCTGAGGAAAGCCCTTTGGTTTAGCTGCGCTGGCCGTATGACAGCGGGCGCACAGCACTGCCGTGTCGGGAAGAACAGGTGTCATTGCGGATGGATCGTCGGCATGTTTTTCCAGCGCCCCGTGGCAAGCTTCGCAGTTCACGTGCGCATGTTTGCCCTTCGATTTCACGTCCAGAACATCCGAATGGCAGCTTTCGCAGGCTTGGTGGCCGGCAAACTTGATGGGACGCGCGGCGATCTCGCCGATGGAAGCCCCGCGATAGTGCCCATACTCGCCAAAGCTTTTCGGGACAACATAGTGGCGTACCACCAGAAACACCAGAAAGGCGAGGACAAATAGCCCTGCAAACACGAAAAGATGTTTTGCGTCCTTGAAGAAACTCATGAAGCCATATCCCCTTAGCGACCCCGCCAGAAGGTTCCGCGAAGCTGTTAAATGTGATTTGGAACACTTCTCGTACGCCTCACCGTACAGGAGCATCTCCGGGGTCTGTATGTGAGTTGAATCACACGCGGACGTGACACACCGCACGCGCAGCACACAAATCGCCCGCCAAACCACGGCGAATCCGCATCGCAATTCTTTGTCAGAGTTAGCTCAATGGCCAGGCACAGCGTGCACTGCGGTGGATTCTTCTCCAGCCGCCAGCCGCGTCAGCGTCAGCACGGTGATGTCGTCGTCCTGGCCGAACTTCACAGCGGCCTCGGTGGCTTGGGCGGCGCTTGGGTTGGTCGCGAAGAGGGTTTCCAGGCGGTCAAAGCCGTAGAGCTCTCCGGACGAATTGCGCGCTTCGAGCAGGCCATCGGTATAAAGGGCCATCCGGTCCCCGATTTGGACGTTGAAGATTGTTTCCTCGTAGCTGGCTGCGGCCGCGAGGCCGAGCGGAAAGGCGCCGGGCAAGCTGAATTCGTGGCCATTGAGGAAGAGAGAAGGATGGCCGGCGCTGGCAATCGCGCAACTGCCATCGAGGCCAAGGCGCAAGGCGATGCAGGTGGCGAAGCCGCCTTGCATGCGGCCGTCGAGGCTGCGGTTAAGTTGCGCAAGCAACTCGGCCGGCCCGGAATAGTTGTCCGCCAGCACACGGACAGCGCCCACGATGAGCGATACGGTCATGGCGGCTTTGAGTCCCTTGCCGCTGACGTCGCCCAGAATCACCAGCGTTCCGCTGCCTGCGGGCGGGTCGCCTTCGATCGGAATGATCTGGAAGAAATCGCCGCCCACCTCCTGTGCTGGGCGGTAAGAGCTGGAAAGAGCAAAACCGGGAACGGCCGGCAGCGTAGCGGGGATCAGCAACTGCTGGAGTTCGCGGGCGCTCTTGAACTCCTGCTCAAGAGCACTCTGGCGCCGGCTGCTGTCGGCTGAGTAACGGTAGACCGCATAGATGATGGACAGCAGCAACAGTGTGCTGGCCACGGTATAGGGCGAGATCGGATTGCCATTCACAGTGAAGAGGGGCGCGTAGATCCACTCTCCCAAGGTCCAGTGAGTGTACCGGCTGCCTTGTTGGGCCGCGATCTGGGCCACGGAAAGCATCTGGACAAGGAACGCGAAGATGGCCACCATCCAGCGCGCGGAGTCCAGTCGCTTGCGCCGGACAATGGCAATCACGACCAGCACCTGGGGAAGCGCTTCTGTGACTGTAAAGACGGTAGTCAAGGCCGCGTCCGCAATCTGCTGTGGACGGGTCCAGTTGTACATGCCAAGGATCAGAAGTCCATCCAAAATGAATGCCGTTGCGTTGATGCGGGCGGCAATTCGGACTTTCCGCACCAGGGAATGGCTTTCAGAAAGCTGAAGAAGCGACAGCAGCAAAAACCACAATGAAATGTCTTCCAGCGAGTACACCGGCTGCTCCAACCCGAGAGCCACATTGAATGGCAAACGAATGAGCATCGCGTTATCCAGAAGCAGAATTCCGACCGGGGCAAGACAGAAGCCCGTCATCCAAATGAGGATGGATTGGCGCCGGTCGCGCAGCCACGCCAGCAGGCTGAACAGGGCCACAAGCCCATAGAGCGAGTCCAGAGCAAAGGCGAATTGGTTGCCGCGCAGCCACCGGTAATCGAGGGCGGCTTTGCGGGCGGCGATCGCCTCAGGCCCTCCGGCCACAGGAGGAGTTTCGAATCCACCTAACTGGCCAGTGTCGTTCGAACTCAGGGGAGCCTTCCACACGCGCACCGCCAGCACACCGTTGCGTGCCGGCCCAAGACCGAAGGTTTGTGCCGATTGGTCGCTGTACGAGACCGGATGAGGCGGCAGCTTTCCGTTGCGCCCCACCAGCACGCCGTTCCAGTAAAGTTCATAGGCGTCGTCAAGGCGCTGAATCAGCAGGGCAAAATCCGGCGCTGCGCCTGGCGCTGGTGTGAGCGTAACGTGGCGGCGGTACCAGGCAAAGCCGGTGTAATTCGCATGGCCCTGCGCACCCCACGGCTCGTCGGCGGTCAACTGCTCCCAGTTGGAGTCGTTCAGCGCGGGCGCAGCCCAGCTCGGATCGTCGCCCAGATGAAATTGCCAGACGCCGTCGAGTGGCGCCGTGCCTTTGCCCAGACCGTCCAAAACCAGCTTGGGAGCGGCGGGAGCGGAGGACTGCTCCGCGCAACTCACTGCAGCGCCGGCGGTAAGCAAGACGAAGAGTTGTAATAGGAAGCGCGAACGGCGTGAGAGCATGACGCCAGGATACGCCGGGGATGATATTGGAAGTAAAGAGGATTCTTTGCCCTACAATGACTGTCGTTCCCGGACCGCCTTCGCGAAGAGCGGTGCTACTTCTTGCAGCCGATCGATAATTCGCGGCCGCGTCTCCCCGATTGCGCTTGCCTGGCTATCAAGCTTTTCCAGCACTGTCCAGGGATTCAGGTGATATTGATGCAATAGGAACTCATCGGGCGAGTGGACCAGAAGATGGTATTGCTGTAAAGCATCCTTCGGGAAGTGCTTTAGGTTTCTGGTCACTATCACATCCGACTTGGAGAAGATTGCGGCGGCAACCACATGTTTGTCTGACTCGTCGGGAATACTTGGCACTGCTGCAAGCAGACTCGGCGGGATGTGAATGCCCGCCTCTGGAAACGCCTCTCGCATCTTGCTGATGCGACGATTCGCCTGCTCCGCTGAGTAACCAAACTTGATAAGTGTCCGCTGTAGTTCTACTAGCGTATCATCGCTTTAGTGAGCCCGGTAGAGAGCCGGCTCTTCCGCACCGCGCAGCAGAACATCGCAAAGTGGCATGGGAGCCAGGACGCAAGTATCAAAGACGGCAGAATATTCATTATCAGGTGTCAATATCATCGACCTAACCTCTTACTGCAAAAGCACAATACTAAATATCATTCCGGGAGAAACGTGGTGTGTTTCTCCCGGTAAACTCAAGATTGTCGCATTTCACCTTCTGTTACGAGTGGAATTCGGTCGTAAATGCCCTCGTCGTATTCAGCTCGGGCCAAGTCGTCCAAAGTCTTGCGGCGCGTCGAATCCCTCCTTCCTTTGTAGGCCAAAACATCGCGGGCATATATCCGCCTGTGGGTTCCAACCATGTGGTAAGAAATCTGGTTTTGATCGAGCAATCCGATCAGGAACTGCCTTGAGACAGCGAGAAGCTTTGCCGCTTCTACGGTTGTCAACTCGGCCTCGTTCTGGAGCAGAGTGACGGACTTTCCAGCCTTCAGGTCGCCCAATAGCCTACATAGAAAGGAATAGAGGTTGGGTGGAAGAGATTGTGCCCTCCCGTCCGGTCCCACCAACTTTGCTTCCCCCCTACGCAGCTCCTTATATAACGCCTGAACCTCTCTCTGATCCTGTTGCGTGATCGGAACGCAGGCCACCTCCTCTTGGCTTGCCATTGTCATTCCTCAGTCATGACACGCAGTCTGCGTATTCGCTACAACTGCTATAGATGCTATATAGCATTTATTCGCTATATCTGTCAACTAGCTGCCGGAATTATTCTTTGAAGCCTGCAAAAATGGAATCCCTGCAATGTGAGTCGGCCTGAGACTGTATCTGCTTGTTAGGATGGATATTAGGAGTTCAAGATGCCAAGGGTCCTCGACGGTGCGGCTATTGCCGCGGCCATCAAGCTGGAAGTAGCCGAGGAGGTGAAGCTGCTGGCCGCGCAGGGCATTCGGCCCGGACTGGCGGTGGTGCTCGTAGGCAACGTTGCCGCCTCGGAGATCTATGTCCGCGGCAAGGTGCAAGCCTGCGCCGATCTCGGCATCTTCAGCGAACTCATCACGCCTCCCGAAACCGTGACCACTGAAGACCTGCTTGATCTGGTCGCCAGCCTCAACGATCGCGACGAGATCGACGGCATCCTCATCCAGTTGCCGCTGCCCCCGCAGGTCGATGCAAAGGCCTTGTTAGACGCCGTTTCCCCAGCCAAGGACGTAGATGGCTTGCATCCGGTGAACGCTGGCCGCTTGCAGGCGGGCCGTCCCGCGCTGGCGCCCTGCACGCCGGCCGGGGTGATTGAGATTTTGCAGCGCAGCGGCATCCCTATCGCCGGCCAGCACGCCGTGGTTGTTGGCCGCAGCGACATTGTCGGCAAACCCGCGGCCATGCTGCTGCTGCACCAGAACGCCACCGTCACCATCTGCCACTCGAAGACCCGCAACCTGCCCGCCATCACCCGCGACGCTGACATATTGGTGGCCGCCATCGGCCGTCCCGGCTTCATCACTCCGGAGATGGTCAAGCCCGGCGCAACCATTATCGATGTTGGGATCAATCGCATCACCAGCCGCGAGGAATTTGACCGCTTCTTCGCCGGGAACGCCAAACGCGAAGCCACCTTCGCCAAGCGGGGTTCCACGATTGTGGGCGACGTTCACCCCAAGGCATTCGAGCTGGCCGGCGCTTACACGCCTGTTCCCGGAGGCGTGGGTCCGCTGACCATTGCCATGCTCATGGCCAACACCGTGCGCGCAGCCCAAATGAGACGAAACTTGCCGCGGCGGGGGCTGTAGGCGATGCTGCGCGTCGGCCTCACAGGCGGTCTCGGGAGCGGCAAGAGTACCGTCGCCGGCTATTTGCGCGAACTCGGCGCCGAGGTGATTGAAGCCGATGAGCTGGGGCGCGCGCTGATGGAGCCGGGGCAGCAGGTCTACGCGGAAATTGTGCGGGTATTCGGCCCGGAAGTGGTCAACGCAGATGGCAGCTTGAACCGGGCCCGCCTTGCTCAACTGGCCTTTCGAGGCAGCAGAATCGATGAGCTGAATGCGATCGTTCATCCAGCGGTCATCGCCGCGCAGCAGCACTGGATGGACCAGGTTTTCGCACGCGATCCAGCAGCCGTGGCCGTGGTTGAGTCGGCGCTCATCTTTGAGGTTGAGCGGGATGCCCGTGCCCGCGGCGAAAAGGACACCATTCTGGCCGATTGGCGCAAGCGCATCACCCGCCTCGTCGTGGTTACCGCGCCCGATGCCGTCAAGATCGCCCGCTATGCCGACAGAATCTGCCAGTCTGCCGAAGGCCGCGGGGCTGGCGCAGGTCGCGAGGCCGCCGAAGCCGATGCCCGCCGCCGCCTGGCGCACCAGATTCCCGATGCTGAAAAGGCAGCCAGAGCCGACTATGTAATAGAGAACACAGGAGATAAAGCATGCCTCCGCGCCCAGACTGTCGCACTTTGGAGCCGTCTCAAGGCCGAGAGCAACAATTTCCCTCCAAACCTGTCTTTAGAATAGGAAGTAGCGGCCGCGCCTTCCCTGCGGAACATCGGCGCGCCGCAGCCGTATCTGTGTCAGGAAGGTCATGAAGGTCCAAGAGCCATGAAGCCATTGCGTCTCGTTCTTTTTGTTGTCCTGCTAGTGGGTGGATTCTGGTACCTCACCACGCATCTCTCCTCCAGTCCTGGCGGTTTGGAAGGGAGCCATTTCTCCCTCTTTGGAGTGCGTGGCGTCAGCTCCCCGCTCCAGCTCACCGAGGCTCAAGCCGCACCAACCTACGACGCCGAGGAGCAAAACAACATCGCCATCTACAAGAGGGTGCTGCCCTCCGTGGTCAACATCACTTCAAAAGCGCTGGTCTTCAACTTCTTTTACGGAACGGTGCCGCAAGAGGGCCAGGGTTCGGGCTTCATCCTCGACCGGTCCGGCCACGTGCTCACCAACTTCCACGTCGTCGAGGGCGCCAATCGCGGTATCAAGGTGATGCTGAGCAACAAGAAAAGCTATGACGCCAGGGTGGTGGGCACTGACAAGGCTCACGACCTGGCCCTCTTGCAGATCGACGCGCCTAACCTTCAGCCGGTCACGCTGGCTGATTCGACGGAACTCTCCGTGGGCCAGAAGGTCTACGCCATCGGCAACCCGTTCGGCCTGGCCGGTACCATGACCCGCGGCATCATCAGCGCCATTCGTCCCATCCGGAGCGCCGACGGCGCGCCCATCGAGGACGCCATTCAGACCGATGCGGCCATCAACCCCGGCAA
>PLFY01000112.1 GCA_003138365.1 Acidobacteriaceae bacterium | reverse complement strand
ACGCATTCTTTACGGCCAAGGGCCGTAAAAAATGCCTTGACAACTCCGACGCTGTCATACACGGCGCTACATTTCCAAAAGGAAACATTTTCATACGGCCAAAGAACTAAGGAAGACGTTGACACAGTATATGTGCGCACATATACTGTGTAGATGAACATCACTCTCTCGATTGACGAGCAGATTGCCGAGCGCGCCCGGGAGAAACTCCGCGCTGTGGGCAAGAGCCTGAACCAGGAGATTCGCGAGCACCTGCAGCATCTTGCTGGCGACGACGACCTGGAGCGCGACATCGAGTTTCTTGAGAAAACCGCTGGATTGGGAAATCCCGAGCCCGGCTGGAAGTACAACCGTGAAGACGCGTATGAAGACCGCCTGAAGTGGCCGCGGCCATGANNACGATCCCTGTGCACGTGGCGCGGCCACTACGGTCATTTCTGGACACGAACATCCTTCTGTACTGCGATGACCCTGCTCACGTATCAAAGCAGGGACGAGCATTGGAGCTGGTCCTGGAACACAAAGCGCAGCGCACAGGCGTGGTTTCTTTGCAGGTACTACAGGAATATTTTGTGAACGCCACGAGGAAGCTCGGTCTCGATCCTGGATTGGCTCGGCAAAAGGTCGAGACCTATTCTCGCTTCGACGTTTTCGAGCCGGTCGCCGCGGATATTCTCGCGGCAATCGACTTCCACCGGCTGCACCGGATCTCTTACTGGGATGCGTTGGTGCTCCACTCCGCCAGGAAGAGCGGTTGCCGCGTTGTATTGACCGAAGACATGCAACACGGCCAGGAATTCGACGGTGTCAAGATCGTCAATCCATTCCTGTGAAGCCCGCATGACTTTCGCGGTAAAATAGATTTAGCAGTATGGCGCTCCACGACCCCATCCCGGCACTGCTCTAGCGGCGCTCGCCGCCTACACTTGTTTTCCGCCCTTTTTTCACTTATACAGATGCAAGATGTACTAACCCGCCCGCGCCGGGCCGATGAGGTTTTCCCATGATCGATCGTTTGGAACAGATGGAGCGGCGCTACGACGAGCTATCCGCCCAGCTTGGAATGCCCGAGGTCATTACCGACCACGAAAAATATCAGAAGGCGGGGAGAGCGCTGCGCGAGCTCGAATCCCCGGTGATGAAGTTCCGCGAACTCAAGCAGGTGCGCCAGGGCCTGGCTGAAGCCCGCGCCATGCTTGCTGAGGCCGACCCCGAAATGCGCGCAATGGCCGAGGAAGAGATCGCCGCTCTCGCCCCACGCGAGCCGGTTCTCGAAGAAGAGATCAAGGTCCTGCTGCTGCCCAAGGATCCGAACGACGAGAAGAACGTGATTCTCGAGATTCGCGCCGGCACCGGCGGCGACGAAGCCTCGCTGTTTGCGGCAGAGATTTTTCGCATGTACCAGCGCTTTGCCGAACAGCACAAGTGGAAGATCGAGCTGCTCTCGCTTTCGGAGTCAGGCGTCGGCGGCTACAAGGAAGTGATTGCAATCATCGAAGGCGAGCGCGTCTACTCGCAGATGAAATGGGAGAGCGGCGTGCATCGCGTGCAGCGCGTTCCAGCCACTGAAACCCAGGGCCGGGTTCACACTTCGGCCATTACCGTTGCCGTCCTCCCCGAGGCGGAAGAAGTGGATGTGAAGATCGAAGCCAAGGACCTTCGCATTGACACCTTCTGCAGCTCAGGCCCCGGCGGCCAGTCGGTCAACACGACTTACTCCGCGGTCCGCATCACTCACCTGCCGACTAACACTGTAGTTAGCTGCCAGGACGAGAAATCGCAGATCAAGAACCGCGAAAAGGGGCTGCGCGTCCTGCGCTCGCGGCTGTATGAGTTGGAGATGGGCCGCCAGCAGGCCGAGTTAGCCAAGGAGCGCAAGCAGCAGGTGGGCACGGGCGACCGCAGCGAGAAGATCCGCACTTATAACTTCCCGCAAAACCGGCTCACCGACCATCGCATCGGCCTCACGCTTCACCAGCTCGACCTGGTCATGGAAGGCCGCTTGCAGCCCATCGTTGACGCTCTTATTACTCACTACCAGGCCGAGCAGTTGAAGGCCGATAACACCCAGGCTGCCTGACCCTTGGCCGTGCTGCGCAACCTCGTCGCAAGCGGCAGATCGCACCTGTCTCCCGGGCCGCATCCAGACCGCGCGCGCCTGGATGCGGAGACACTGCTGCTTCACGTCCTGGGCAAAGACAAAGCCTGGCTGATGGCTCATCCCGAGGAAGAAATTCCCGCTGCTGAAGCAGGCCGTTATGCAAAGCTGCTCGAACGCCGCTATCGCGGTGAGCCCATTCAGTACATCACCGGCGAGACCGAATTCTACGGCCTTGACTTTCGCGTCACGCCCGATGTGCTCATCCCACGCCCCGAAACCGAACACCTGGTGGAAACAGTTCTCCGCGTTGCGGCCAGCTTTCAAGCGCCGCGCATCGTCGATATCGGCACAGGCTCGGGCGCCATCGCCATCGCTCTCGCCCATCACTTGCCCAACGCTGCGATAACTGCAATCGACATCTCTCGATCAGCCCTCGGCGTCGCACGTCAGAACGCAGAACCGAACGGCGTCTACGACCGCATCCGCTTTCTTGAGGGCGACCTGCTGGCCCCCGTAGCAGGGCAGCAATTCGAAATCGTCGTCTCCAATCCGCCCTACGTCCCGGCCATCGATCGCGCTTCACTCGCTGTCGAAGTGCGCGACCACGAGCCGGCGTTGGCCCTCTTTGCGGGAGACGATGGCCTCGGCGTTTACCGCCGCCTCATTCCCGTCGCATTCGCAGCGCTCGTTCCCGGCGGCTACCTCGCGCTCGAAATTGGATACGGCCAATCTACGGCTGTCGGCGAACTGCTCGGGGACGCAGGCTTCGACCAAATCGAATTTTTCTCCGACCTCCAGAACATCCCGCGTGTGGCCCTTGCGCAGCGGCCGGCCTGAGACCCTCAATCTCTTCACATCGATGTTGTAGACTTCTCTGCGGAAAGGAAACTTCACATGCTCTCATCCAAAGGTTATGCTGCCCACCATTCGCACTCTCCGCTGGCTCCGTTCACTTTCGATCGCCGCGACCCAGGGGCGAGCGAAATTGCCGTCGAGATTCTTTACTGCGGCGTGTGCCACTCTGACCTGCACATGGCCCGCAACGAGTGGGGCAATGCCGTCTATCCGCTTGTTCCCGGCCACGAGATTGTAGGCCGCATCACCGGCGTGGGCAGCGCCGTGACAAAGTTCAAGGCCGGAGAGATCGCCGCCATCGGCGTCATTGTCGACTCCTGCCGACACTGCGCCCCGTGCAATCGCGGGGAAGAACATTTCTGCGATGAGGGCGCTACGCTCACCTACGCCTCCCCCGACCGCATCGACGGCTCGATCACCATGGGCGGATACTCCAACAATTACGTCGTCGACGAGCGCTTTGCGCACCACGTTCCTGAGAATCTCAATCTCGCCGCTGTTGCTCCGCTGCTATGCGCGGGCATCACGACTTACTCGCCGCTTGTCCACTGGAATGTTGGTCCCGGCAAGAAGGTGGGCATCGTCGGTCTGGGCGGGCTCGGCCACATGGGGCTCAAATTCGCCCATTCCTTCGGCGCTCACGTCGTCCAGTTCACCACGAACTTGAGGAAGCGTGAAGATGCACTCAGGCTAGGCGCCGAGGAAGTCGTGCTTTCCACGGACAAGGATGCGATGAAGGCCCACTTGAAGTCCTTCGACTTCATTCTCGACGCCGCCGCGGCTCCGCACTCGCTTGACCCCTACACCGCTCTACTCAAGCAGGACGCCACGATGTGCCTGGTCGGCTTGCCGGAAGAGTTCCCGGTGGTCAACGTGGGCAACCTTATCTTCAAGCGCGCTTCGATAGGCGGATCGATGATTGGCGGCATGCCCGAGACGCAAGCGATGCTCGACTACTGTGGTGAGCACAACATCGTTTCCGACATCGAAGTCATCTCGATGGAGCAGATCAACGAGGCTTATGAACGGCTGCTGAAGCAGGATGTGAAATACCGATTCGTCATCGATATGAGTACTTTGAAATAGAGCAAGGCGGCCGGGCTTTCAGCGAGCCCGGCCAGCCTTGTTTAGGTCGCGATGCAACCCCAAATCCACACGGCGGGCGCCTCATGCAGCGTGCTCGGCGATCCGCATGTGGTAGTTGAACACCACCTGCACCATGATTCCGAACGTCATCGCCAGCAGCGCCAGCGGCGCCCCAAACGGATACCCCTCCGTCAAGGCAAACCGAATCAGCACAATCGACACCACGAACGCGGCGCTGCGAAACACAAATTCATAGTGCCCCGACACAATGATCGACAGTATCAGGAGCAGCACATCGGTAAAGATCATCACAGTGAACAGGTCGTTATAAAACGTGGTTACATGGCCCAGGCCGGCCTGCCCGGTCATCGCATCGCGATAGACGTCCAACCCAAAGAGGCCCACGTTATACGCCGCCATCATGAGCAGCAGAGCACCCAGGACCAGCGCGACGCCTTTCTTTTGCGCAACAAATCGCGCCCGTGCCCGCGATGGAGCACTGGCGCCCAAATGCCCAACGCTTCGCCGCGCCACGTGTTGAAAAATAGCTACCAGCAGGTACATGAGAAACCCGGCCCACATATCCACGAAGAGCGGCAGCGCCTCCCAGGTCAGTTGGTGCTTCGTCACCATCGCCGCAGCCTCGGCAATGTCCTTGAAGACATCCCGGATAAAGATCAGCGAAACAATCTCGAACTGGTAGGCAATCGACCGCGTGGTGGACTCATGGAGCGCCCCTATCAGCGTGACTACTTCATAAAAGAGGACGAAGTTGAATGGCGTCGAAATCGCCACCAGGTAGTTCTCTCCCGCACCCACAATGAGCGCGGGAGGATGGGCGAGGGTCTTGGCCAGAAAGATGAGCAGCAGATGAATCGCAAAGCCGGCAATCGCCAATCGGATCACCAGGTGCTTCAGCGCCGTCTTGTTGCCCTCTGAAAAAATCCTGTCGTGGGCCGAGCTCACCTGCAGCCAAATGCGTGCCGGCGCCTCTTCGCCGCCCTCTTCGTGCTTCTTCGCTGTGCTTGTCATAGTCTCTTCGGGTTCGGTTACGGGATGGGAAACGCATGAAAAACTTCATGCTTTGAAGGGTGCGTGATTCAGCCTGGACATGAACTCGGGAAAATCTACAGGACTTTAGCCTCCAGGGGAATGCGGCCTTCAAAGCAAGAACCTGTGCGAGGATTTCTTAGCTTACCGCACAGAACCCGGCGTGCGGCAAGCAAATTGCGCAATCCGCTGCTCCGGAATAGAATTTCCTCTGAAATCGTTTCCACGAGGATCCATCATGCGTAGTTTCGTTTCGCTCTCCCTTTCCGTTCTCGCTCTTGCTTCTTTCGCTGTTGCATCCCCAACCCTCGCTGTAGCGCAGGCGCCGCAGGCGGTAGCGCAGACCCCGCCCATGGGCTGGAACAGTTGGAACTTCTTTTTCGGAAAAGTCACGGACAAGGACATTCGCGACTCCGCGGACCAAATTGTGGCGACCGGCATGAAAGACGCCGGCTACGTCTACGTCAACATCGACGACACGTGGGAAGGCGAGCGCGACGCCGAGGGCGTGCTGCATACCAACGCCAAGTTCCCCGACATGAAGGCCCTGGCGGATTATGTCCACTCCAAGGGCTTGAAACTCGGCATCTACTCCGGCCCCGGCCCCAAGACCTGCGCCGGCTACGCGGGCTCGCTGGACCACGAAGTTCAGGACGCCCAGCTCTACGCCTCCTGGGGCATCGACTACTTGAAGTACGACCTGTGCAGCTTCGGCAAAAACATGCAGGATCAGGCCCCGAACGACAACGCCGCACAGATGCGCCTGATGATCGCCGCTTACGACAAGATGGCCAAGGCGCTGAAGGCCACCGGCCGCCCCATTGTCTTTTCGTTCTGTCAATACGGCATGGATGCGGTGTGGGAGTGGGCTCCAGCTCTCGGTGGGAATCTGTGGCGGACCACTGGCGACATTCAGCCCAACTGGGATCGTATCTACGCGATCCTTGAGCAGCAGTCCGGCTTGGCGGGCTACGCCGGGCCCGGCCACTGGAACGATCCCGACATGCTCGAAGTCGGCAACGGCAAACTGTCGATGGCAGAGAACCGGAGCCACTTTTCAATGTGGGCCATGCTGGCCGCGCCGCTGCTGGCGGGCAACGACCTGCCTCACATGCGGCCCGAAATCAAGGCCATCCTCACCAATCGCGACGTGATCGCCATCGATCAGGATCCCCTCGGCAAACAGGGCCGCCACGCCTATAGCGTGGGAGAGACGGAGGTATGGTCCCGCGAGCTCAAGAACGGAGCTCTGGCGATCGCCGTCTTGAACGCCGGCAGCGATCTCTACTCCACCCACCCCTTCCATCTGAGCTTGTGGCCTCTGGGATTGGCCGGCCTGCAGACCGCCGCGAATCTCTGGAGCGGCGAGGAGGTCGTTCTTAGCGAAGGCAAGGCCTTCGAAATCCCCAGCCACGACGTCCTATTCCTGCGCATCGATCAACCCAACCGCATGCAGATCAAGATGCTCGGAGTGAAACCCGAATCAACTCCGCAAAAATAGTCGCCCTGCTTTTCGGCACAAACTTTGGGTGTCCCGCCCTCGCCACATCCTTGTTTTTATGGCTAGGGTGCGAAGCAGCTTCGAACGGGAGAAAGCATGCAAGGCTCTCTTCGCAAAGCTCTAATCGATTCTCACGTCGCCGCCGTCATTATCGCGGTCCTGCTCTTCTCATCGCTTAGCACGGCCTTTATGGCTCTGTGGGGATTCGCCGACGGTGTCCTCTACTTTCTTGCCGCCGAGGCAGCCGGAAAGGCTTCCTTCGCCGATGTGAATCTTGAATACGCAACTAGCCGCATGCTCTCTGAAGCGCTGGACAATTTACCGGTCAGGCTCTCTCTCCTGGTTTCAGCTCTTGCCTGCATGCTCGCCGCATGGCTGCTGTCCCGCTGGACATACGGCGTCGGTCCGCTGCGCACTTTAGGCAGCTACCGGGACAAACTTTCGAGGAAGACACATGCTTGATCGTCTGAAAATCGCTCTTGTCGATAGCTTCGCGGGCGCCATCGCTATAGGCTTTCTTTTCGCTGAAGGCATTCAGCGTGTCGCGTACATCTTTTCCGAACCTGTTACCCAGTGGCTCCTGCAGAGGTTCAGGGAACAACAGTTCAGCCGAAATGTTTTCGCTTACCAGGGTGGGCCGCGCTTCCCTTTCGAGATGGCGATTCCGCAATTGTTCACGGCATTGTTCCTGTTGGGCGCATCGTATGTGCTCTTGCGCTGGCTCTATTTCCCGCCCACGGAAAAACAGGATCAAGACCGGGAGACGGGCGGAGCGGCGGAAGAATAGCAAGTCTCACTCCGCACGAGCGAGGCAGACACTAAACCACTGCCGCGCGTCGGTCCAGGTCTCAACCGGCCTGAATCCCGCCGCCGCCAGCATGGTCTCCGCCTGTTCCGGCCGGTACTTGTAGCTGTTCTCGGTGTGAATGGTCTCGCCCGCACTGAAATCCACTTCGAAGTCCAGCCTTTCCAGGCGCACTAGCTGCGCAATCCGGCTCGCAAGGTGCATCTCGATCCGCGACTCGACTGCATTCCAAACCGCACGGTGCTGGAAACTTTCGAGATTGAAGTCCGCACCCAGCTCCCGGTTCAGGCGCGCAAGCAGGTTCAGGTTGAAAGCGGCCGTGACTCCAACTGCATCGTCATACGCAGCCAGAAGGGCTGTCTCCTCCTTGACCAGGTCCACCCCCAGCAGCAGCGCATCGCCCGGCTTGAGTCCCGCACGCACCCTGCCGAGCAACTCCGCAGCCTCCTGTGGGTCAAAGTTTCCGATACTCGATCCGATATAGAGCACCAGTCGCCGGTCGGCGGTGGTTGCCGCCTCAAAATCGTGGGTATAGTCCATCACCCGCGGAGCCACCGTGACCCCGGCAATCTCCTGCTCGATCCGCTGTCTGGCTGCTTCGAGCGCACTCGGCGAAACATCGACCGGCTCGTAGATCAACGTCCCCTGGCGCGCAACCGCAGCCGCCAGCAGCAGGCGCGTCTTGTCGGCTGAACCGGCGCCAAGCTCGGTGATGCGAAGGCGGATGGAATGGTTCCCCGCTGGCTCGTTGCCGGTTTGCTCCGCGGCACGAGCAATCATCCGCTCCGCATGGGCCGCCAGAATCGCGCGTTCCGTCCGGGTCAGGTAGTATTCCGGCAGCTCGGTGATCTGGTCGAATAGGCGCGACCCCGCCTCGTCGTAAAACAACCACGGCGGCAGCCGCTTGGGACGCGAAGCAAGGCCGTCCCGGACTGCCGAAGCAAGCCGGTGCTCAATTTGACTTGATACTGCAGGCAAGAGGAAAGTTGTCATGCGGTCAGTTGGATGCTTTTCCGCGTGCAAGAGTTACTAGAAAGAAACAAAAATGCAAGTTCAAAAAAAAGACGTTGTCATGGAGTTCTACGGACTCCCACCCATCGGACAAAAGCAAAGACGTCCGATGGATGGGGCACAGCTTCATTCCCCGTGGGTCGGTGAAGCCAATGCACGACTAGAAAGAAACAAAAATGCAAGTTCAAAAAAAAGACGTTGTCATGGAGTTCTACGGACTCCCAC
>PLFY01000207.1 GCA_003138365.1 Acidobacteriaceae bacterium | reverse complement strand
ATGAAGAACTGGTACGGCATCCTCGGCGGCCAGCGCAACCGCCTCCACCAGCAGATTCATCAGAGCCTTGTTGACCTGGCCAACTTCATGCTGCCCACCGTGACCCTCCTCGACGGCTATCGAATCCTGATCCGCAACGGCCCCACCGGCGGCAACCTTGAAGACGTCGTCCTCAAGAAGACCATGGTCGCCGGAACCGATCCCGTCGCCCTCGACGCTTGGGCAGCCAAAGCCTGGTGGAACCTCGACCCCGAGCACCTGCCCTACCTCCAGATGGCCGCCGCCCGCGGCCTCGGCACGGTAGACTTCGACACCCTGCCGGTAAAGTTCAGCCAACTTGGATAGAAGCTCACTCTAAGAATCTGTCCAGAAACTGTCATTCTCAAGGCTGTTTTGAAAGGGTGCAGCCTCTTTTGCTCCCGAGGGATGCTCTTTTTGTCCCATGTTCGACATCGCTCCAGAGTTTCTGGACAGTTTCCAAGGCTGCAATCGCGTCTCTTCCAATTTGCGAAAGGTAGTGTTTGAGTTGGTTCGCCCAACGGAGTAATGCATCCCTCTGCATTTATGCTGGTCTTTGAACGGCCCAAAGGTGGACCGCATTGACCCAATCTCGCAGAAGCTTCCTGAAAGCGGGCGCTGCACTTGCTGCCGCCTCCCTCGCTCGCCCGCGGAATGCATTCGCGGCCGTCGCCGCTGCCGCCGCAAGCCCATCGGTGCTCGACCAGTTTGCCTATGGCGATGTCGAATTGCTCGATGGCCCTCTTCGCCAGCAGTTTCAGGCCAACCATGCCTTCTATCTTGCCCTCGACGAAGATAGCCTCCTCAAGCCCTTTCGTCAGCGCGCCGGCCTCCCCGCTCCCGGCGAAGATATGGGCGGATGGTACGACTGGTCATCCGATTTCACCCTGCAAAACATGCACGGTTTCTGCCCCGGCCATAGCTTTGGTCAGTATCTCTCCGGGTTAGCCCGCAACTATGCCGCCACCGGCTCCAAACCAACCCAGGACAAGGTGCAGAGGCTGGTGCGCGGCTATGCGGCTGCCGTTTCGCCTAACTTCTACGAGGGCAATCGCTTTCCCGCCTACATCTATGACAAGGTCTCCATAGGATTGCTCGACGCCCACGAGTTCGCCGGCGACCCAACCGCTCTTCACGCCTTGGATGCCACCCTCGCCGCCGCCCTTCCGTATCTGCCGGCGACAGCTCTTTCCCGTGAGCAGCAGTATGCCCGTCCGCATACTGATGAGTCCTTCTGCTGGGATGAGCCTTATACGCTGCCGGAGAATCTATTCCTTGCGTACAAGCGTGGCGCTGGCGACCGCTATCGCGATCTGGCAAAGCGCTTCCTCGCTGACGACTGGTACTTCGACCCACTGGCCGCTGGTCAAAACGTGCTGCCTGGAAAGCACGCCTACAGCCACGTGAATGCACTGAGCAGCGCCATGCAGGCTTATCTGGTCAACGGAAGCGAGAAGCATCTGCGCGCCGCCCGCAACGGCTTTGAGGCTCTCCGCACCACGCAAAGCTTTGCCACCGGAGGCTGGGGTCCGGATGAGCGGTTTCGGGAAGTGGGAAGCGGTGGCCTCGGCGACAGCCTGTCCAAGTCCCATTCCAGTTTTGAGACTCCCTGCGGCGCATATGCCCACTTCAAGATCGCCCGCTATCTGCTTCGTGCAACAAAGGACAGCCGCTACGGCGATAGCATGGAAAAGGTTCTCTATAACACCATCCTCGGCGCCAAGCCAATCCAGAAGAGCGGCTACGGGTTTTATTACTCCGACTATAGCAACGATGCCTTCAAGTTCTATCACTTGAATAAGTGGACCTGCTGCACGGGAACCTTTGCGCAGATTACCGCGGACTATGGAATTAGTGCGTACTTTCGCGATTCTGAGGGCGTGTACGTCAACCTTTATGTCCCATCGCGGGCAACATGGACGGACGGCAAGGAACGCATCTCACTGAGCCAGCGGACGAGCTATCCGCACGATCCCAGGATCGAAATCACGATCTCAGTCAAAAAGCCCACAAAATTCCCGGTTTACCTGCGCATCCCCGCCTGGTCAGGTCCCAAGACCAGGGTTCGAATCAGCGGGATCAAGGCTGTGATGGAGAACGAGTCCGCCGCTTGCACATGCCCGCCACCGGGAGAGTTTCTCCGCCTCAACCAGACATGGAAGGACGGGGATCGCATTCAGATTGAGATCGATATGCCCACTACACTGGAGGCCGTCGACCCCGAGCACCCCAATTTGATGGCGCCGGTTCATGGGCCGCTGGCGCTGTTTTCTGTGGGAGACATCCCCGCGAAGATCGGGCATAAGGAGATCCTCGGCGCCAAACAGGTCGCCGCCGGTTCACCCGACTGGAAGGTGAAGACCGACAAGGGCGATCTGACCCTGCGGCCCTTCGCCGCCATCAAGGATGAGGGCTATCGGCTCTATCTGAACGTCGAGCCCGAACCGCCGGCCCCTAGTTAATTTCCAGCTATGGGCGGTCGTAGAAGCGGAAGAAAAGGGACGGCTTTGCAACCGGCTCGGCGCGGGCGACAAGCTGCTGCGCCTGGCTGTCGCTCAGCGGCGTGAACTCCCTTGCAAGGTGCACATTCTCCTCGAGTTGCGCGATGGTGTCGCAGCCGATGATGACGGTGCTCACGGGGCGTGAAAGCGTGTAGTACATTGCCTCCTTCATGGTGAGCGTGCCGGACCGATCTGTCTGGATCGTCATGCCTTCCCACGAGTGCTTCTGCTCCTCGATCGGCGGCGGGGTCCAGGTGGAGAGAAGGCGGCTGCGGCCGGGAATCTTCATGCCGATAATGCCCATCTGGCGCTCGACTGCCAGCGGCAGCAAGCCTTCATTGAAGCTGAAGTGGTGGGGGTCGGCGGCGTTCATGGCCATCAGGACGGTGTCGAAGGGATAGCGGCGGATGCCTTCCATCAGAGCGTCGGGGCGGTAGTGGCCGGTCAGGCCCAGGTAGCGCACCACCTTTTGCTGCTGCATCTCGACGAGGGCTTCCATTGCGCCGCCCTTGGCGAAGACCGCGTTCACATCGGTCATGGTGCCGATGTCGTGCAGTTGCCACAGGTCCACATGGTCTGTTTGCAGCAGTTGGAGCGACTTCTCGATCATGCGCATGGAGTCGTCGCGGGTGCGCTCCCTGGTCTTGGTGGCCAGGAATGCCTCATTGCGACGGTGGGCCATGACCTTGCCTACGTACTGCTCGCTCCAGCGCTCGGGACCGCCGTAGATCGACGAGGTGTCAATGTAGTTCACGCCCAGGTCGAGGGCGCGCTCGATGAGCGGGACGGCGGCGTCGAAGTTGTTGGCGTGCTCCAGCGCGGCCTGACCGCCGAGGGAGAAGATGCCGACTTTGTAGCCGGTTTTGCCCAGGTTGCGGGTGGGCATCGCTGTTGGCGTTACAGGGTTCGAGGGCAGGCCGGGCATGGTCTTCGGCGCTTCAGCTGCGAGCGCGGATGGGGCAAGCAGGGCTGCAGTGACGGCTCCGCCGGCTTTGAGGAATTCGCGGCGGCCGTGCTTGCCGGTGGTGGAATGCATTTCGCTCACTTGAACCTCCTGTTTCCACTTCCCATAATACCTCAACTGAGAATTACAAAAAACCGGCTCGCTCCATGTGGAGAGAGCCGGTTGACGCACTGCCCGTGCGCCGGAATTGGATTGCCCTGGCGCGGACCAGCGTTACTCGTGCGCGCCGTGTTTCTTTAGGATTGCTTCCGCGGTGTCCTCGTCTTTGGAGATCGCATAGGTCAGCGCCCTGCTCGGGGTCTGATCTAGGGCGTTCACATCCGCTCCTTTGTCCACCAGCGGCTCCACCAGGCTTTCGAACCGCATTTGCACCGCGCAGATCAAAGGCGTGTCCTTGTAAGCATCGGTCAGGTTAGGATTTGCGCCATGGTCCAGGAGGAACTTGACGTCGTCCAACTGGTCGCGCATCACTGCCCAAAACAGCGGGGTAGCGCCGCTGGATCCCTGGACATTCACGTCGGCGCCGTGAGCGATCAGGAGCTGGATCATCTTGTTGTGATCGGTGGCAAACTCGGCCAGCCCGAGCGGTGTATACCCAGTGCCTTTTACTTCTTGTTGGGTCCTGCCCTGGGTGCTCAACTGGTTTGAATAATTGGCCGCCTGAGAAGATAGAAGGATCACAGGATCCTGATGATCCTGGGTCTGAAACTCCTGGTTCAGATCGTTGGGAAGGAAGGGCGGGTAGTTGTTCTTCGCATTCACGTCGGCGCCCGCGGAGATCAAAAACGAGGCAACGGCATACTGGCCATGAAGCGCGGCCTGGTGCAGCGCGGTATCGCCGTTGTTGTCCTGGGCGGAGATCGCCTTGGGATCGGCCGCAAGTATGGCCTTCACTTTCTTCAGGTCGCCTTTGCGCGCCGCCTCGTGTATGGGGTCGCTGAAGGCGGTGGCGGCGCAAAGCACGGCGAGGGCGACAATCATGGCAGGGCGGGCAGCGCGCAGTTGCAAGCGTTTACAAATTTTCAGACGGAAATACATGGTTCCTCCAAGTGCAGTGTTTCCAACTCCCCATAATACCTCAACTGGGAACTTTTTAACTGGCCAACCAGCTTCCCGGTCAGC
>PLFY01000047.1 GCA_003138365.1 Acidobacteriaceae bacterium | reverse complement strand
GAACGAACGTGGGCCGGGAGGCGCACGCTACAGCCGGCCAGGAGGCCCGCGCTACATTTCCAAAAGGAACATTTTCATACGGCCAAAGAACTAGGTGCGCTCTTCGGGTGCTTTGCTCAAATTCAGGTCTTTTTCCGAAGCCTGTAACGCCACTTATCTGCGGGCAAAGCCTCGGGGCTTGACCGGTGGGGTTACAGGCAGGTTTGTCTTGCCCTGCGGATAGACCGCTAGGAAGCGGTCCGGGCCCTCGCCGGAGCTGGCCGTCTCCACCCCTTCGATTCCGCGGAAGGCCATATGCATTTGCCGGCGTTCGCGGCTGTTCATGGGCGGAAAGGCGTACGGGATGCCGGACCTGCGCACCTTTTCCGCTGCGGTTTCGGCCGTCAGGCGAAGCTGCTCGGCTTGCAGGGCCTTGAAGTTGTCCGCATCGAAGCTGATCAGATCCCCCTCGCGCTGGTCGAGGCGCAGAATCTGCGCTCCGATGGTCTCAAGGGCGCGCAAAAGCTCGCCGTTGTGCTGGACAACCAGCGGGACATCGGGACCGGCCAGCTCGACGCACAGCTGGGGAGCTGCCGAGCCATCTTCATGCTGGCCGCCGTCGCCGGCGGTGATGCGGTACTTGAGGCGCATTCCACCGAGCTTGTTGAGGGTGGAAAGAAATCCAGCGATCTTCTGGGCAGCTTGTTGCAGGTCGTCAATTGGCATAACTGAGTAGTATCGCAGAGCCGGGCGGGGAATGGGCGATGTTTTGGGGTGAAGGGCTCGGCATCCGCATCCAATTCCACGTGCCTTCTCTTTGGGTTCACCCAGCTTTAAGCGCGGAAGGGCGCCTAAGGAACCCCTGCACAAGCCTGAATTGTGTCAGAGCACGACCGGGGTACCCAGGGAAATCCCTGGGTCGCGTGCCGCAAATGCTGCAAAATCAGCACGGGCCTTAGCCCCTGAGGGAATGCTTGTCGCCAGGAAGAACTTGTTCAGAGATTCCCTAAGGTTTCATTGGATGATTCTCATTCCGTTGCGGACGATCGCAGAGTGGAGGATACTGTTGGTATGGCGACGCAGCCCATTGGCGAACAATCCGGCCGATTTGTCTCCGTGGAGGAGTATCTCTCCACCGGCTACGAACCTGACTGCGAGTACGACCATGGCGTCATCGTGGAGCGCAACTTGGGCGAGTTCGAGCATTCCTTCCTGCAAATCATTCTGGGCACCCTCTTCACCAACAACATGGATCGGTGGGGGGTATTTGGGCTCACCGAGCAACGCGTTCAGATTGCGCAGCGCAAATTTCTCATTCCCGATGTCTGCGTCCTGCGCATGGGCTCCCCGGCGGAGGACATCCTGACTCATCCGCCGCTGATTGCCATTGAGATTATGTCGCCTGAAGACACCATGCGCCGTGCGGCAAAAAAGGCGGCCGAGTATCGCCAGTTTGGAATTGAAAACGTTTGGGTGATCGATCCCCACTCGCGGGTCGCCTATCGCGGAACAGCCACCGGGTTGGAGCGGGTCCCCAGCGGCGAGCTCACCGTGCCTGAATCGCCTATCCTGGTCCGAGTAGCCGAGTTATTCGAGAAACTCGACCGCATTCGGTCAGGCGCTGGCCAACGCTGATTCCAACCGCTCCTGTCACACTTCCACCGGCAGCTCCGCCGACAGAATGTTCATGGGCGTAAGTCCGCGCTGGCGCATGGCGCGCAGGCTCAGCGAATCGTGGCGCTTGGCCAGGCGGCGGCCGTTATGATCCACAACCAGCCGGCAGTGGTACCAGAGGGGATTGTCGAATCCCAGGGCGCGGTTCAGCAGGATCTGGCGCGCGGTGGATTTAAGCAGGTCGGCGCCGCGCACCACTTCCGTGATGCCCATGGCCGCATCGTCGGCCACGCAGGCAAGTTGATAGCTCGGTACCCCGTCCCGCCGCCAGACCACAAAGTCCCCAAAGTCTTCGCCGGCCACAAATCGCTGCGTTCCCAGGTTCCGATCTTCAAACTCAACCGCTTCGCCGTCGGGAACGCGGAATCGCCAGTTGATCCCGTCCGGCGTCTCGATGTCGCTTACGGTGGGGCCGGGCAGTTGCGGCGCTTTTCCCTGCAAGTTACGGCAGGTGCCGGGGTAGATCGGCTCGTCGTCCAACAGCTCCAGTTTTCCTTGGGGCTGGGCGTCGGGCGCTCCGCCCGTGACTCTTTCATGCGGCGCGCCTAGCGCGGTCTCAAGGTCTTTGCGCGAGCAGCGGCAGGGGTAGAGGTAGCCGCGGCGCAGCAGCTTGCGCCAGGCGGCCAAATAGATTGCCCGCCGCCGGCTCTGCACATATGGTGCAAAGGGGCCTCCCTTGTCCGGACCCTCTTGCCAGCGGATGCCCAGCCAGCGCAGGTCTTCGATTGCGGCTTCAGCATATGCGGCCTTGCTGCGCTCGGGGTCAAGGTCCTCCATGCGCATGATCAGAGAGCCGCCCGCGTCGCGAGCCCTCTGGCTGGCCGTCCAAAACGTGCGCGCGTGGCCCACGTGCAGATAGCCGGTGGGCGAGGGCGCAAGCCGGCCCCGATAACTCGACGTCGGCGTAGGTGCGAGGCTGGCCATACTACGTTCAACTGTAGGCAGCTGAAGGCGGCCCGCATATAGACAGTTTGGTTCCGGGCAACNNCGGCTGTAGCGTGGGCCTCCCGGCCCACGTTCGTTCATTGGATAGAACATCTTCATCCGGTCAGAGACCTAATTAATCGGAGCCGTCCCCGCCCTGGTCGCCCTCGTGATGAGGATGTTTCAAGTGGCCGAGGTTTTCGTTCAGGTGGTTGGGATCCACCGATACCTGGACCACATCCATCTCGTGCCCGTCGAGGTCCACCACAAATAGCCCCATCCGCTCGCCTTCGGGATGAATGAAGATCAGGGTTTGCTCATTGCCTTTGCGGCTGGTCTCGCGAATGATCCGCTCCCAACCGGAGCCTAGCTTCTCCTCGACCATCCGGTTCAGCTCATCGCCGTCCACAGGCTCTGAGAATTGCTCGAACTCCGCCACATGTAAGCCGCTGACGCCTTCATGCGTGGCCTTGCCTGCGACCAGGCTGATGAGACCGAGAAAGGGAATGCGCGTGGCCCGCACGTGATACTTGCTCTCGATCGAATGCACCACGCCGTCGAATCCGCCCTCGCCGCTGCCGGCCAGCACCGCGACAGGAATCAGCAGGACAACAATCACAATGGGAATCAGCCACAGCCGCTTCATTGGTTACCTCCCGTTTTTTCTTTCTCCTTTGCTTTTGCCTTTTCCTTGTCCTTTTCACCCTTCGCAACCTCACCCAGCGCGCCCAGCCCAGCCACGCCCTTCAGCTTGCCCAGCTCGTCCATGCGGATAGGGCCCAGGATCAGCACGATGGTCAACTCCTTCGGCTCGACATCCAGAATGAACATTCCGCGCGACTCGCCGTTCACCAGCTTGACCATTACGTCGGTGGACTCGTTGTTCTTGCGGTCCCGCTCATGCACCATCGGAGACCACTCGCTGGTCTCGAAATACTTGCGCAGTTGCTCGACATCGTCGGCCGAGAACTGGCCCTCCTTGTCGAACTCGTAGTCGCGAACATAAATTCCGTCCAACCCTTCAATCAGTTGCCGCGTCGAGGCCTCGTCCTTGTCTTTGCCGTTCATCACCTTGGCGGCAAACCCGAGCATGTTTTTGCCCAGCGTAACCTCGGTGACGTTGGAGGCGCGCGCGGCCAGCTCCTTCTCGATGGGCGGCGGCGCAGGCAACTGCGAGGTTTGCGCCAGCGCCATCGAGGCCAGCGTGCCAGCTCCCAAAACAAAAGCTATGATTCGGTTCTTCATGAGCATTTCTCCTTACTGCTGAGCTGCGCGGCTGTGCGCCGCGAGTTGCGCATTCATCTGGTTGAGTGCGTGACCGGTAATGCGCAGCGCGGTCAGCACCTGCTGTCTGGCTGCTTCATCCTTGCGCTGTTCTTCCCGGTTGCGCCATGTAAACCCGCCAACCAGCGCGGCAACCAGCACAATGGAAGCGGCCAGCCGCTGCCAAATAACGGAAAGTCGCTGCGGACGTTGAACTTTCCGCCGCTCCATCAACTTCCGCTTCAGCCCAGGCGGCGCAGGCCTTCGCTGCAACGCCTGCCGCAGCTCCCGTTCAAAGTCTTCGTTCGGCTCAAGCTCCACGCATTTGCTCCTTCACCCCACGATTTCCAGCCCTGACGTACTCCTTCAAATGGCTCTGCGCCTTGGCCCGCAGCAGCTTCAAGCCGCGCTGTAGATGGCTCTTCACCGTGGCCAGTGGCGCTTCGAGCGTCGCCGCAATCTCCTCCGGCGTCAGATCTTCCTGATAGCGGAGAACCAGCGCCGCCCTCTGCGGCTCGGGCAGCGTCGCCAGCAGTTGTTCCAGCCGGACGCCGAGCGGAGACGTGTGGTTTTCCGCCTGGACGCAGTGGCGATCTTCCATCTCCACCCACAGGTCCATGCCGCGAACCTTGCGCCGCCGCAGCGCATCCGCCGAACGGCTCATCGCCACGCGCCGCAGCCAGAAGCAGGCGTGCGCTTTCGATTCGATCCGACCCAGGTCCCTGTCCAATTCCAGAAAAACATCCTGCGCAATCTCTTCGGCCAGCCCACGGTCGCCGGTCATCCGCCAAGCCAGCGAAAACACCATCGACTGATGCTCATCCACGAGTTGTTCAAAATCCGGCTGCCAATCGTGGGCCATGGGTTTCGCTTCTACTCTCTTATCCGCAGAAATGCGTGCGTGGGGATGCAGAGAGTACGCGCAGCAGCAGAAAAAGTTCGGAGCGAAGGGCTTTGCGCCAAGAATAGAAGTTTCTGACCCGCTCAGAACAGGTCGGGAATGCTATGAAACGCAATCCGCGTAGGCGCAGCCTTGAACGCGGTCAGCATCGTCGCCGGAGCCAGGGTGCTCAAGCCGTATTTATTGTTCAACTGATCCATGGCCGCCAGCAGCCGCGTCCGGCTCAGCTGGTCCTCGGTGCCGTCAAACAGGTTCAGCGAGTGCAAACGGTCGGGCACAAGCCCGTTCAGATGCACGCCGATAAAATACGGATGGTCGAACTCCGGACCCGCGGGCCGGCTTGCCCACAAGCGGCTCAGCGCCGCAATCAGCGTCTGATTATCCTGACACTCGCTCAGCTTCAACTCGCTTTTCCATCCGCGCGTGGGCACGCCGAAGTTGCTGATCGGTTTACCCTCGCCGCCCGGTAGCGCATATCCAATTGCCAGCCCGATGTTGCTTGCCCAAAGACCGGCGGCGCGCAGGCGCATAGCGGCCTTGTGCAGCAGCTTGTGCGCCACGGCCCAGGCCTTCTCCGGCGTGCGCATCTCCGGAGCCAGCACGTGCTGATGGCTCAGCGACTTCAGATGCTCGGTCTCCGACATATCGAAGTCTTCGCCTCTCAGCCAGTGCCACAGCCGCTCGCCCCAAACCGATCCCCACAGCTCGCCGGCCTGCTCGCAGTCAAGCGCCAACAATTCATCCATGGTTCGGATTCCCTTATCGATAAGCCGCTTCTCCGTGCGTGCGCCGATGCCGGGCAAATCGCGCAGCGTGAGTTGGCGCAGGGCCTCCGGCAAAATGTCCAGCGGCAGCGCCACCAGGCCGTTGGGTTTCTCCATGTCGCTGGCCACCTTGGCCAGATAGCGGTTGGTCGCCAGACCGACCGAACTGCGCATCATGGGGCCCACCTGTTCAAGAATTCGCGCCTTCACCCGCCGGCCCAGCTCCATCGCCGCCAACAGCGGCCGTTCCCGGCCCATCAGCCGGCAGGCCATCTCGTCGATCGAGAGTACCGCTGTCACCGGCAGGCAGCTCTCAACGGCCTCGACGATGCGGCGGTGGTACTCCACGTAAAGCTCGTGGCGCGCCTCCACCAGCACCAGTTCGGGACACAAGCGTTTGGCGTCGGCGACCACGGTTCCTGTCTTCACGCCGTGCGCCTTGGCCTCGTAACTGGCGGCAATGCAGACGGTTGTGTCGGCCATCATCGGCACCACTCCCACCGGGCGGCCACGAAGCTCAGGCCGCGCGTCCTGTTCCACTGAAGCGAAGTAGGAGTTCAGGTCGACGAACAGCCAGTTCAACGCCGGACCTTGAACCGAATTCTGGCTCGATTCCAGTACGGGCGCTGGCTCCAGCTCCGGCAACGCAGGCGAGGCCATCAACTCCTGGCCATCGAGCTCTTCCGGCCACTCATTCGTGGTGGGGATCGGCGGCGGATTGAAATTGTTGACCATATTGGAACCATTTTCGCTGTTTCTTCTCTATAAAACAAGCAGTGACTGAAAAAATCAGCAATGATACACTAACGTCGCCGGGGTGTCGGCGCTTCGAAACTCGAACCAGCCCCCGTCATCCTCGCGACGGGGAAGTTTTGGAGCCCATTGCAGGTGTCCTGAGAGTATGCACAGCCTGGTTCATTGGTTAGCGATAAACGGGAGCGTCCTCGCCGTTGTGGTGACGGTGGGTGTGGCGTTGCTCCTCGTTTGTTGCCTGGGATGCTCGGACTGCCCTTGCCGTGACAAGGACGACCTGTTCCGCCGCCGCCAACTGTAAGTTCTTATTGCCCGGCTGCAGCAGTAACCGGCGGCTTCAGATACTCCTCAAATTGATTCAGGATGCGGTTGAAAAGATGTGTCCGCACATCCGGTCCGGAGATGGAGTGCGTCTTCCGCGGATAAATCTGCAAGTCATACGGAAGCTGAGCATCGATGAGCTTCTGGATGTACTGCACCGTGTTCTCCATGTGCACGTTGTCGTCGCCGGTTCCGAACGCCAGCAGCAGACGCCCCTTCAGATTGGCCGCCGAGTTGACCACGGAGAAGTCGTGATAGCCGGTGGCAAACTCCGCGGGCTGGCTCATATAGCGCTCGGTATAGATGGAGTCGTAGTTGCGCCAGTCGGTCACCGGCGCCACCGCAACCCCGGCGCGGAAGCGGTCGGAGTGAGAGAGCGCATAGAGCGTGAAGGTGCCGCCCCAACTCCAGCCCCACCAGCCCAGGCGCTCGTTATCAAGTTGCGGATTCTGAGCCAGCACAACATCGATCACGGCTAACTGATCTTCTAACTGAACTGGGCCGAAGTTATGCCAAGCCGCCTGGGCAAAGGCGCGTCCTCGATTGCCGGCGCCGCGATTGTCGGCGTGCAGCACTGCGAATCCATGCTGGGCCAGTAACTCGTCAAACAGAAGATTGTCGCCCCAGCGGTTGGCCACCGGCTGCGGGCCGGGCCCCCCGTAGGGATTCACGATGAGCGGGACGCTGGCTGCGGCCGTTGCTCCTTCCGGCAACAGCAGAGTGGCGTAGAGAGTGGTTCCGTCGTGCGCCTTCACTTCAATCTGCTTCGGCGCAATCAGGTGATAAGCCTCCAGCGCGTGTGTCTGCCAAAAGACGTTGCACTTGCCGGCCGCCACGCAGAGACTTACGCTCGGCGGTTCAAGGCGTGCGGATTGCTCATCGGCAAAAGCGCCGCCAACGGGTGCAAAGTTGCCCTTGTGATACCCGGCGCCGGTGGTCAACTGCTTGCGCTCGCCATCAAAGCCAACCTGCCATAGCTGCTGCTCCACCAGGTTGCCTTCGCTGCTTGAGTAGTAGACGAGCTTGGCCTCGTGATCCACACGAAGCAGATCCTCTACCTCGAATTCTCCCTTGGTCAGTTGCCGCTCCAGCCTGGCTGGGGCAGCGGTTGCGTCGGCTTGGTCGTAACTGTAGAGATAGAGATGGTTGTGGCCGTCAGTCCAATCGGACAGCACGATTGTGCCGTTGCCTATTGAAACGTCGTAGTTATCGTCGACAAACTTGTCGTCGGAGATTTGGATCGTTGCATGTGCCTGCCCCGTGGCCGCGTCGGCAAAGTAGAGATCCCTGTGCTTGTGATCGCGTGTCACCGTTTCAATCCAAAGTGTCTTGCGATCGACCCAGCCAAACCGCGGAATGTAATCCTGGCCCGCATGGATCGGAACTTTTATCCAAACCGTCTTTCCTCCCCCGGCGCTCACCACGCCCACGCGCACGTCGGGGTTGGGATCGCCCGGTTGCGGATAGCGCTGCATTTTCACGGTGGCGTGGGTGGGAATCCAGTCTGTGATCGGATACTCCGGCACAGTGGTTTCGTCCATCTGCAGGAAGGCAAGGTTCTTCGAATCCGGCGACCAGAAGTAGTTGCTCCGCGCCTCCAACTCCTCCTCGTAGACCCAGTCCACCTCGCCATTGAGAATAGCCGGCTTGGGCGCGGGAGCCACCACGGTTGCGGGAGCGCCGGGGTCTTTCAGGCGCAGCACGGAAAGACCGTGGTCGCGAATGTAGGAGACGAATTCACCGTTGGGTGAGAACTTGGGGTCGTCGCCAGACGCGGCTCCCGTAAAGCCAGCCTCGACCGCCGTGCCGTTGTGCAGATCGTAGAGCCACAGCCGGCCGTCGGAGTCGAACAGCAGGTGCGAGGAGTCCGGCGCCCACAGGTAGCTGGCCATTTTGTAGCGGTCGCGATGGTCGCGGTCCGTCTCCGAGCCGCTCGCCCCGGAGATCGAGGCCATCTTGGCGCGGCTCACCATCACGTGCGGCTTCAGCGGTTCAGATTTCGAGCCGGAGTCCACCCCTGGATTGAGGTCAATCAGTTCGCCGCCATCCAGATAAGTCAGATGCTTTCCGTCCGGCGACCAGGTGAGGTCCTCGGGCGGATGCGCCACGATCGGCCCATGAGCGAAGATCGTCCCCACGGTCAGAGGCTTTTCAGGAGCCTGCGCGGCAGGCGTCTGCGCCGCGAGAGAATCAGTTCCAAGGCAAGAAGCAAAAGTGAGCGATAGAAACAGAACCGCTATGCGTGTCAAAGGGATTTCCTCCGGGAATGTGTAGTCCACCATAAGTTTTCAGGATTCGATCTAGTACCGTGACCGCGTGATTTAGTAATGGATGGAATGTAGCGCCGGTCCCCAGACCGGCTGTCGTGCGGGCGTCCACGCCCGCACATGTCCATGAGGAATTACCAAATCATACAGTCTAAGCACTAGGGAACCGCTGCACAAGTCCATATTGTGTCAAGGCACGACCGGGGCACCCAGGGACACCCCTGGGTCGCGTGCCGCAAGTACCGCAAAATCAACGTCGGGCTTTACAGGCTGCGGAAAAGCTCGCTGTTTTGAAAGGGCACGANNCGTCGGGCTTTAGCCCCTGAGGTTTGCCTTTCAGGCATGTCGCTCGAAAATCGGCCTTTTCCCGCAGCCTGCTTAGCCCCCGAGGGAACGTTTGTCGCCAGGAAGAACTTGTTCAGGGATTCCCAAGATGTGAGGAGCTTCCAGGAAAAGTGTAACTCACCGGATGCGGCAGGTTGCACGCCACCGGCGCAGAGTTGTATGGTCCGGGCTATATGCATTGGGCGACTCCGGAAGAACGCAGCAATCTTGGCCAGGCGCGGCGCAAGCAGGTAGGCCGCCAGGAACACAGCGAGCTCAACATCAAGGCGCGCAAGACTTCGCCTCTGACGCTTCTCGCCCGGTCGATGCAGGGCCGCGTCCCGGCGCTCGTCAAGCTCAAATACGAGCTGATGGCGCAGTCGCCCTTCGGCTACTTTCGCGGCGCTGTGCCGGTCATGGCCGCGGATTTGGCCGTGCTCCCGAACACGGGCATCGTCAGCCAGCTATGCGGAGACGCGCATGTGCGCAACCTGGGCGCCTATGCCGCACCCGACGGTCGCCTGGTCTTCGACATCAACGACTTCGACGAGACCATCCGTGGACCCTTCGAATGGGACCTGAAGCGCATGGCCGCCTCCATCGCGTTGGCCGGAAGAGGTTCTGGCCACAAGGACGCCGCGGCACAACTTGCCGTGGTCAAGTGCGTTGAGCGCTACGCGGCGCAGATGCGCGCCTTTGCCAAGATGCCGCACCTTGAGGTGGGCCGCTATCAGGTGCACCGGCTGGGCCTGGTTGAGCCGATACACGAGGCACTGGTCAAGGCTGAGCGGGCCACGCCGCAGCACACGCTGGCACAGCTCACCCAGCCAACCTCCAGCAAGCCCGGCGCGCCTCGCCGCTTCAAGGAATCCAAGCCGATCCTGACTCGCGTCACCGGCTCCCAGGCCGCGGCCGTGCTGGCTTCGCTGGGGCCTTACCGGGAGATGCTCGAGCCACAGCGCCAACACTTGCTTTCGTTCTACCGTCCCCTCGACGTGGCCTTCAAAGTGGTGGGCACGGGCTCGGTGGGCCTGCGCGACTACTGCGTGTACTTCGAGGGCAACGTCCCGGCGGATCCACTGTTTTTGCAGATCAAGGAAGAGCCCGCCTCCGGCTACACTGCCTATCTGCCGGATGCGCATCCACCCCACGACAACGGCCAGCGCGTTGCCGAGGGGCAGCGAGCCATGCAGTTGCAATCCGACCCATTTCTCGGCTGGACGCACATCGGAGGACGCCAATACCTGGTGCGCCAGCTCAACGATCACAAGGGTTCCATCGAACTAGCCGACCTGGCCGGCAGCGGCTTGGCGGCCTACGCCGAGGTCTGCGGCGAACTGCTGGCTCGCGGCCACGCCCGCTCCGGCGACCCCCTGGTCATCGCCGGCTACCTCGGCTCCGGCGACAGTTTTGCCGAGGCGTGCGCCAAATTCGGCCTGCTCTATGCCGACCAGACCGAAAAGGACTGGAAAGAACTTTGCCGCTCCGGCAAGGCTGGAACGAAGTCCAACACCCAGCTTCCGCAGAATGCCGTCGCGAAGTCCGGAAAGAAATCGTAGCCGCTATGCCACACCAGATCTCCCGCCGCACCTTTACCCAAGCCTTGGCGACAACCGCCCTGGCCGCCGTCGTACCGCCGCTCGAAGCCGCCTCCGCGACCGGCGAATCCTCACCCAAAGCCTCGCCGTTCCCGCTTTCCGTCATGCTGTGGACCGTCTTCACCGATCTGCCCTTCGAGCAGCGTCTCGCCAAGGTGGCCGAGGCCGGCTACAGCAACGTCGAACTGGTAGGGGAATACCGCAACTGGTCCGACGACGATTTTGCCCGCGCCAATGCCTCCCGCCAGCGCCTCGGCATCCAGTTTGACGCCACCGCGGGCCTCGCTCACGGCATCGCCAACCCCGATACCCGCGACGCCTTTCTCGCCGAGCTCACCCAGGCCCTCGTGCCCATGCGGACCCTCGGCTGCCCCGCCATGATCGTGCTCTCGGGCAACGTCTTTCCCGACCTGACCCGCGAGGCTCAACATCAAATCTCCATTGAAACCCTCAAGCGCGCAGCAGCCTTGGTTGAAGGCAAACAGATCGATGGCCAGCCGATGCGCCTCCTGCTCGAGTGCATCGACCCCGAGGAGAATCCCAAATACTTTCTCACCTCGGCCGCCGAAGCCATCGACATCGTCCGCGCCGTCAATCATCCCCAGGTCCAGTTTCTCTACGACATCTTTCACGAGCAGATCGCCGAAGGCAATTTGATCGAGAAGCTCGACAAGCACATCGAAGTCATCGGCCTCATTCACGTTGCCGATGTTCCCGGCCGCCATCAGCCCGGCACCGGCGAAATCAACTACGCCAATATCTTCCGCAAGCTCGCGCAACTGAACTACCGCCGCATGGTGGCCATGGAGTTCAAGCCCACCGGCGATCCCGTGGCTACGCTCCGCGCGGCAAAGGCCCTGGCGCTAAGCACGGGAGGATGAAAGCGGGCGCCCGGCTCAGCAGCCGCTCTAACAGCCTGTGGCAAAAGTCATGTTTTGAAAGGGCACGACTTTAGTCGTGCCGTAAGACGCTGAAAATAAAGGATGAGCTTCAGCCCCTGAGGGAAGGTTTTCAGAGTTTTCGAATTTTACCACGGACTGCTAACCCCGCGCGGCCGGCCTCGATCGAACACGCGGAGTGGCCGAACCAGGAGGTCTCTCGGGGTTACGCTCTGTGAATTGATCGTGCAGAACCAC
>PLFY01000069.1 GCA_003138365.1 Acidobacteriaceae bacterium | reverse complement strand
ATCCGGTCACGGACCTGGTGAAGGAATCTTCGCAAGGATTTGCAGTTAATTAAGTGCCCGCGGCGCATAATGTCAACAGAGTTCGGCGTTGATGACCCGATAGCGGGGCGGAAGCTCCATGAGTGGAAAAATATGGCCGCCAGCCGCTCCCAGGCAGGCGCGGGAGGTCAGGGTATTTTCCGCCTGAACGTGGTAAGAAAAAGTATCCCANNCCCCTGTCCTAACTCATTGAAAATAAGGAATTTCTTTACAGAGACGGGGTGGGGGTGGGGAGGGTACTCATGCGTTAACAGAGCCACTGCCCCACACTGCCCGGCGCTTTCCTGGCGATGCCGGCCCTCTGTTTCCGTGCGGGCACGGCCTCTCCAGTTCTTAGTCTGGAACCCGCATCAGATCAAAACCGGCACGTCCGCCACACCTGCCGCTCCAAACACCCGCCGATATCGCTCGACCTCGCTCGCAGGTCCCATTGCCTTCGAGTAGTTATCGGAGAGCTTCACCGTCGGCCTGCCATTCACGTCAGTGAGTTTGCACACCAGGCTCACCGGATCGAATTCTTCATCCCCGTGTGGATTGCAATTGCGAAAATCGTTGGTCAGGTAAGTGCCCCAACCCGAACTGAATCGAATCCTGCGATCGGGAACCCACCTGCTCTCATCCAGAAAGTCGCTGGCCCGCTCGAAGTCCCCAGGCGAGGCCCCATTGCGGAGTGTCCCGCCAAAGTAGGCGTGAAGGCCCAGAATCTGCCCAACATCAAGCGCATCGGAAGCAATCAGCCGCTTCTTCCTGGGATCGCGCCCTCGCCGTTCCAGCCATGCAATATATTCGTCGCCCGCCACGTATGGGTCCTTGCTGTCGATGCGCTGGCCCGTCCAGTCCGCCACCCAGTCCGGCGCATGGTCCAGGAATTGGGTCGTCCCAAACGTATCCGGCAGCAGAATAAGCAACTCGCCCTGGTAGGTCTGCTGCCATAACTCCAGCAAGCGGTATTGCGATGCGCGTAATTCCTCTTCGTCGTTGGCCATCGCCGCCAGAGCCATCGGCAGTTCGTGCCCATTGGTGCCCATCGCTTCAAGATCGTGCTTGTAGGCCAGGTAAGTATTCGAGCTGCCCGCAAAGCTCGCGCCCAACACATCGCTCATGGCCTTCACTACATACTCATGCCATAGAAAGCTGTGCCGCCGGCGCGTGCCAAAGTCGCTCACGCTCAACCTGGGAATGCCGCGCAGCCGCTCCATCTTCTCCCAAAGCCTGGTCTTGGCCCGCGCATAGAGAATATCCAGTTCGAACTCGCTCAACCGCTTAAGACTGGCGCGCGTCTTCAGCTCGTCGATGGCCGAGAGCGCATAAATCTCCCACATGGTCGTCTCCGCCCAAAGACCATGAAAACTCAGCGACAGTTGCCCGTCCCGAACGGATAGATCGTAATCGGACAACCGGAAATCCCGTTCCAGCCACTCCAGAAAAGCCGGGTCAAAGATGCCGCGCCGGCCAAAGAACGTGTTGCCCGCCAGCCAGATCAGCTCCGACTTATGGAAGCGCAGTTTTCTGGTCTCTTCCAGTTGATCCCGCAATTGCTCCACGTCGACGATCTCGCCCAGACGCACGGAGCGCGCTCGATTGAGCAGAGTGAACGAAGCTTGGGTGGCCGGAAAATGCCTCCAGATGAACTGCAGCATCAGCAGCTTGTAGAAATCTGTATCCAACAACGAACGCGTGATCGGATCCAGTTCCCAGTTATGATCGTGCGCGCGCCTGGCGATGTTGATAATCACAATGACCCTAATTTATCTCAACGGCCAGCCAACCGTTCACCCCAAAACCGTCCGGCCACCAACCGCTCCCTCCCAGCCCTTCAATCCCCGGCCGTGGAATCCCCGGTCTTTCAAGACTCGCAAGCCGCCGCGATGCCCGCCGTCACCTCGTCCGGCAACGCGGGCATGGCCCCAACCTGGGAGGCCGCCCAAGCGCCCCAGCGGTTCCCAGCCTCGTTCAGCATCGCCAAATCCGCCCCATGCAGCATGTAGTGCGTCAGCGCCGCCGTAAATGCATCGCCCGCTCCAATCGTGTCGGCCACCTTCACCGCGATGCCGGGGTGTTCGTGCCACTCCCCGCGCGTCACCAGCAGGCTGCCGTCCCCGCCGCGGGTCACCGCAACCATCCCCAGCGTGGGAAATTCTTCCAGGAGCCGCTCCGCGCCCAGCCGCAACCGGTCGCTCTCCGGCCCATCGTCAGCCGGCAACCCCAGCAGCCCCAGAACCAGCGGCGCCTCGGCATCGTTCATCTTCACCACCGTCGCCAGCTCCAGCGACTCCTGGATCACCTCGCCGGAATAGAACGGCTCCCGCAGGTTCACGTCGAACACCCGGATGCAGGCCGACGATGTCTGAGCCGCCAGCGTTTGAATCGTCTGCCGCGACGCCCGGCAACGCTGCGCCAGAGACCCAAAGCAGATCGCGTCCGCGCGCTCGGCCAGCCGCACCCAATCGTCTGAAAACTCCAGAAAATCCCACGCCGCCGGCTCGTGAATCGTATACCGCGGCTGCCCGCCCTCAAGCCCGACCGTCACCCGGCCCGTCTCATGCACCCGATCCACCTGGATCGCACCCGTGTCCACCGGCAGCGGATCCAGCACTTCCATCGCCCTGCGCCCCAGATCGTCGCGCCCAATGCGGCTCAGAATAACCGCGTGGTTGCCCAGCCGCCCAGCCATCACGCTGAAGTTAGCCGGCGCGCCCCCCAGCCTCGGCCCTGACGGCAACACGTCCCACAACAACTCGCCCAACCCTAAAATCAGATGCGGTTCCTTCAATGTCCAACTCCAAATTCCCTTTTACCTCGCGGGGTCCACCGCGAGCGACATTTGCTCGATGGGGTGGTTATTCCCTCTTCGCTGCCTTACCCACCCCACCGCCAAATCGAGCAGTCCTCCCAATTCGTCACAGCATATTCCCCTTCCGGCTGGTTAGCCAGAATCTTATGGTCGGCANNCTGCCGCTCGAGCACGCTCTCATGCTCGTTGTTCACATAGAGAATGTCCAGTTGTCGCTCTTGCCCTGGCCGCCCCGCAAAGCTCGTCGCCAGCGCCTTCAGCAGCCGCCGCAGCACCGGGGCGCCAAACGGATTGAACAGGAACGCCACGCACGGCCCATCCGGCAACCTGAACTCCACCGCATCCCCGCAAACCATCCGTATCGGCGCCCGCGCCCGTCCCGCCGCCCGCCAAACCGCCGCATTCTTTCGCGCAATCCGAGCCAGCGTGGGATGTAGCTCCACACCCACCGCCTCACGAAACGGGTATTCTGAAGCCAACAGCACCGCCCGTCCCATCCCCGCCCCAAAATCGACAAACGTAAAACCATCGATCGGGGCCACCGGCTTGCTCCGCCGCCAGCGCACCACCATGGCCTGAAACACGGAGGGCGCAACCCCGTAGTAAGCCGTGTTATGCCGGTCGTGCCGGTGTCCGCTCGCCAAATGCCGCCCGGCAATCAGCCCACTCGTCCGCACCCCAAACTCCAGGTCGAACGGATGCCGCGTATACCCATCCCCTACCTTCATGCCCGGCAAGAGGCGCCGCGTCCCCTCTGCAACCCGCCTCTCCGCCTCATTTTTCACGATTGAACCTTAGCACACGCCAGCGACCCATCATGCCAAGGCAAAGCTACACCCACGCGGAAGCGCAGCGAGCCATCCGTAATTAGATCCTCAAGAAATGCTAATACCGGCTCCCCTCCAGTCGATAACCAAGATAGGAAATTACCAATTCTCGGAGGGCCCATGTCGACCACCGTCCAGTTTCCCGACACCTTTGTGAGCGCCGGAGTGCTGTCCACCGCGGTGATCGGTCCCGACGATCAACGCCGCAACGCAGTCATCGAGGCTCTCACTGAATCCCAGAATGGCCAAATCCGGGAATTCATCGGCTATCCCGCAAGCATCGCCGATGCGGCCAAAGTGCTGATGCGGGCCTACGACGTGGTTTTGGTTGATCTGGACAGTAATCCGGAGTTTGCTCTCGATCTGGTGGAGGGCATCTGTGTCCACGGCTCGGCAATCGTAATGGTCTATTCGGCTCTGGGCGATCCGGATCTGATCGTTCGCTGCATGCGTGCCGGCGCTCGCGAGTTTCTCCGTCTGCCCTTCACGCATGGCGCCGTGGCCGAGGCACTGGTTCGAGCCTCGGCACGCCGCCCCGTTTCGCACGCTCGGCAAAGGACCGAAGGCGGCCTGTTCGTATTCCTCGGATCCAAGGGCGGCGCCGGGGTTACAACACTTGCCTGCAATTATGCGGTTGCTTTGGCTGAGGAGTCCGCAAAGAATACGCTCTTGATCGATCTCAACCTGCCCCTCGGTGATGCCGCAATCAACCTCGGAATCAAAGCTCAATACTCCACGGTAGACGCGCTTCTGAACTCAAGCCGCCTCGATTCGAGTTTCCTCTCCACATTGCTCATCCGCTATAGCCCCTCGTTGTCCGTGCTCGCGGCGCCAAGTGAATTGACCCCATGCCAGGCCTCCAACGACGCCGTTGACCGGCTGCTGACACTCGCCCGCCAGGAATTCGATTACGTCGTGGTCGATGCCGGATCGAGGCTCGACCTGCAGCGAACCGTTCTCTTCAACGAATGCGCCACCATCTACCTTATTACGCAGGTCGGCATTCCCGAACTGCGCAATGCAAATCGCCTCATCTCACAGTTCTCCCACGACGGTGGCCCCAAACTCGAAGTCGTCCTCAACCGCTATGAAACCAATTCGCTGGGAATCCCCGATGAGCAAGTGACCAAGGCGCTCACCCGGCCCGCCCAGTGGAAAGTCCCCAACAACTACGCCGCCGTGCGCAAGATGCAGAACACCGCCGCTCCGCTCGTCGTGGAAGACTCGCCCATTGCACGCACGATCCGCCAAATGGCCAAAATCGTCTGCGGCAAACCCGCTGCCCCAGAGAAGAAGAAGGGATTCCATCTCTTCCGGTAAGCGCGCGGCAAATACAAAAAGGCTTGTCACCCCGAGCGGGACGCCAAAACTGAATGTCATTCCGGGCGAGCGAAGCGAGTCGACAGCCTGCCCCGTGCCAAGCCGGGGTCTCGGCGACAGATCTTCGTCGCCGAGGCGGGAAGCCGAAGCGAACCTGCTTTTGCTTCATTTCGTCCTCTGCGGGGGGTACGGTTCAGTAGGCCGGGGTTTCGATTGCAAATCGGTGGCCTGAACAGGCTGCGGAAAAAGGCCGATTTTCGAGCGACATGCCCGGAAGGCATACCTCAGGGGCTAAAGCCCGACGTTTATTTTGTTGCATTTGCGGCACCCTTCGACTTCGCTCAGGGCAGGCTATTGAAGTCGTGCCCTGATACAACCGGGGGTTGGAATCGAGTTTTTCCGCAGCCTGTAAAGCCCCTGAGGGAATGCTTTTCGGCCGATGAATGCCTTTCGCGGTCCGTAATACATGCCGCCGCTTCGGGCGGACTGCACTCGATCACTGCCCCGCCGAATCCAAATTAGAACACTCCCAAATGCGGAAATGCCTCCGCAACACATTAGGTGGGTGGTACAATTCCGCCAAATGGTGCTGAATCGGGATGTCCCCCTTGACACCCGAGAGACGAAAGCACGAGAAGGATTGCCAATTCAAACGAGGCAACGGTTGAGCCGGTAGCCCAACCGCCAAGTGGGGCTCTATGTCCGTTTGCAGTTCATTCNNGCGGAAATCGGCTGGACGAGCAAGCGCAAGGAGGAATCATGGTCAGGTTACATTTGGCTATTGCGGCGGCGCTTCTGGCCTTGCCGCTTGCATCAACCGCCCAGACCCAAGCAGCAGAACTGCCAGGAGCTTCCACAGCTGAACCCGGCAAGCAGGATCCCGACACAGATGAGCAGGAATTCGTAATCCAGGGCAAGCAGGATTCCGGCACGGAGCGGCAGGGATTGCTGCTCCGCCTCGATGTACGCCGCGTTCCCGTCGACGTGGTGGTGATTGACAAGCATGGAAACCCGGTGCGGGGGCTCAAGCAAGAAGACTTTATCATCAAGGAAGACAACACCACACAGAGATCTCTCTCTTTTGATTATCTGGATGGCTCCGTGGCAAGCTTTGTTCCTCCGAAATTGCCTCCGTTGCCCACCAATACCTTTGTCAACCTGCCCGGCGAGCCGGAGCGGGGACCGCTCTGCGTGCTCTATTACGACATGGTGAACACTTTTCCAGAGGACCAACTGACCTTTCACAAGCAATTGCTTAACTTTGTGGACAAGGCCGAGCCGGGAGTCCGGATTGCGCTCTTTGTGAATATGGCTGGACTGCATCTGATTCAGGGATTCACCAGCGATCATGCGCTGCTCCGTGCCGCGATGACCTCGAAAGGACCCGGCCCGCACATGCCGGATGTCTTCTTGTATGGGGAGAACTACGGCAGGCAGGATATGGGCGCGGCGATTTCAAACCTTCAGTTTCTTGCCGAGTATCTGGGTGGAATTGAGGGGCGCAAGAATCTGATCTGGCTATCGAGCAAATTCCCGCTGCCGCAAGGGCCTGTCTTCCGACCCATATCCGGTAACGAAGCAATAGGCCAGTCGGCCGACGTTGTAAAAAATGCCTTCGCGGCCATGATGCGCAGCCAGGTTGCGGTTTATCCGGTGGATGTGAAGGGAGTGGTGCTTTGGCAGGAAAGCAGCCAATCCCCTGCCGGAGATGCCGCCCCCGATGTCTCGTCGACAGGCCCATCGGACGAACAAGGCATCGGGGGCTCCGGAGCAACGGGTGGAGGGGGAGCTGGAGGAAACGGCGGAGCCGGTGCAGCCGGCGCAGGACTCGGAACAACCAGCGGCAGCACGACGTCCATTGCAGGCCAGACAACGGGCGCATCCGGCTATTCAGTTACGTCCGTCGATCAGTTTCGAGAGGAATACATTGCCGCCTCTACCGGCGGCCATGCGTACTACAGCAACAACGATGTGAGCGGGGTGATGGAGAAGGCGGTGGAACTTGGCGAGAGCTACTACACGCTCAGCTATTCGCCGACGAACTCTAGGTACGATGGTTCAGATCGCCACATTGAAGTAACTCTCGCGAACAAGACCGGGTACAAGCTGAGTTATCGGAACCTCTACTATGCGGTGTCGGACGACCAAATCCAGCAAACGCGCAAGAAAGACACGCTGCAAGCCCGCTTTGTGGCCGCCAAAACCGGCGACACGCTCTATGCCAATATCGAACACGGCGCGCCCATGCTCCATGACTTGCTGTTCAGCGCCCACTTGACGGTTGCTGGAAAGCCCGTGCTGGCAACCGTCGAGCAGATGATGCAACTGGAGGACTCGCCCGCCTACTTCAGTACGCGCCACAGGGACCGCCCGCAGAAGCCACCGTCCCCGGTGAAGCTGCAGAAGTACCGGATCGATTATGGGATATTCGACCCGCAGTTGAAGGCGCTGGCCGCGAATGGGGGAAGACTGGCCAAGCTCGAATTTGCCGCCGCGGCCTACGATGCCGATGGACGCTTGCTCAACAGCATGTTGAATGAGGGCCTGGCCGCAGCCGAGACCGAGGTAAACGAAAAAGGCCGGGCGCTCTTCCATGCGGAGCAGGAACTCGAGGCGCCGCCTGGTGCGGCATGGATCAGATTGGCGGTCCGGGACACGTTGAACAATCGCACCGGAACGCTCGAAGTTCGGCTGCCTCTGAAGCAGGAGATGCTGTCCGCATCGGCGAGCAAGGACAATTGATTTCTCTCGCCGTGCCAGCGCTACAGGCCTTACTTCCCGGCGCCAAGCACCGCAAGAACCCTTGCCAGGTTTTCTTTGACCTCAGGATTGTTGTCTCCCAGGGCGATCGCCCTTTGCAAATGTTCCTTCGCGCCCGTCATATCGTTTAACTGAGCCAGCACAACACCGAGCGCTTCGTGCGCCAGAGCCTCGCCTGGCTGCAAGGTCAAAGATTGCTCAAGGTGTGCGCGCGCCTGCTGCAGATTGCCGCCCTTGAGATCGAGAATGCCGTTCAGGTAGAGCAGCTTCGAGTTTTGGGGAAAGGCGAGCAACAGCCTGCGCGCGGCTTCCGGAGCCTTCTCAGGATGGGCGCCCATGATCGTTTCAAGTGAATGGATTGCGGTATCCGGGTCTTCAGGATGCTGTGCCAGCGCCAGTTCGAGAACTGTCACCGCCTGGTCCGGGCGGCTGAGTTGAACCAGGATATCCGCTAGCCGATTGGCAAGAGCAAGAGAGCCGGGCGAAGTATTGAGGCCATCGCGCAGCACGTTGGCCGCCTCATCGAGCCTTGCTGTCCGGGCATACGCCATTCCCAGGTTGAGGGTTTGTTGTGGTGTTCGTTGCCCCAGAAGCCGTGGATTCTCAAGCAAGGCGATGGTTGCGTTGAAATCGTTGTCAAGGATGAGGTCGTTGGAAAGAGCATCCAGCGCGGGGGATGACTCCGGGTCAAACGCCAGAGCCGCCCGCCACTCCTCTTCCGCGTCTTTGGTCGAGTGGGACAAATCGAAGGCGGTAGCCAGCATGATATGGATTTTGCTGTCGCGATAGCCGAGTTGTTCGGCCTCCTGTAGCGCGCCGATGGCTTCCTTTGTGTTGCCAGAAAGGTAGAGGCTGGCCCCGAACATGAAGACCACATGGGCCACATCCTTTTGATCGGGCTCCATCTGCAGAGACGTAGCAAACGCATTGGCGGCACAGCCATACTGTTGCCGGTCGGCAAACCAGACTCCGAGATCGGTGAATGCGGCGGCGTTGGGCTTGTCTTGAAGCTGTGCCTTCATCGACTGCGGGGGTGCGCATGGCGCTTGCCCAAGCAGGAACCCCGCGCTCAGCAGCAGGAACGCAGTCAGCAGCAATGAGGGTCGCTTGATCATGGCTTGCAATTCTTACTTGGGGATGTCGGCAACGTGAACCTGAATGTCTTCGATTCCGTCGCCGTCGATGTTGACGAATTCGGGGATGTTGACCGCTCGGTTTGCGGCAGTGGAGTTGTCGATGAGGATGGCCGGGCTGTCGTTGCCGTTTGCGTCGATATGGGTGAGATACATCTGCGTATAGGGCGACCGTGCCTTGGAGGAAAAGACCAGCCAACGCCCATTGGGAGAGAAGCTATGCCATGAGTTCATCAGGCGGGTGTTGGCCCTCATGCGGCGCGCAACGCCGCCGGCAAATGGCACGATGTACAACTGGCTGTCGGGCCGCATGAGCTGGCCGTTCTTGCACTGAACGAAGACGATCCAGCGGCCGTCGGGTGAGACTTTGGGGAAGTTATTGCTCATCCCGTTTTCTGAGGCGCCGGCGATGCGCTCGGGCACGCCGCCCTTGCCATCGTTGAAAGTGATGCGGTAGAGGTCGTACTGAATCTGCGTTTCGCCGGGGTCGTTGGCGTGCAACGCTGGAGCTTGCCCTGGAACCCGCGGATCGCGGGCTTCCGCGCGGGCAAACACGATGTACTTGCCGTCGGGACTCCAGACTCCATCGGTCTGCACATAATGCGGATCGTCGGCTCCGGGCAAGGGCGTTCGCAGGCCAGTGGCGCGGCTCCACCACTCGAGGATGCCGCGGGTGGGAAAGAATACCTGCAGGAACCGGTAGTCCAGGAAGTTGGTTACATAGTAGCTGTCCGGGAGTTTCAGAGAGGGACCGGCGAAGGTGCTCACCACGAAGCGCCCATCCGGTGAGACCTGGGACATGAATCCGACCCTGGTCTGGCCAACGCGGCCGTTGGTGTTCCAGTGCACCATATCCTTGCTTTGGATGGACATGTGCTTTTCGACGGGAACCACGGCGTAGAGGCCTTTGTCGTTGGCGGGTCCGTCGATATCCATGCCAAACGTCTTGCCGTCCGCAGAGAAGGAATGGCAGTTGGCGCAGGTGGGCATGTCTTTGAGAACGGTGTGGCTCTCCGGCTTGCGAATATCGCGCAGACGCCAATGAATGAGATGAATCGCTGTGGGCGCCAGCGGCGACACCACTCCGTTTACGCCCGCCGCGGGCATCAGCGGAACATCGCGGTAGAAGATCGGCGCGCCTACCGGATCGCTGGACGTAGTAATCCGAATGCGGGCCTGGGAAAATGCGACGTGGCCATCGCGATAACCGGTAATGACGACCGTGGCGGGCCCGGCGACAGAATTAGATTGGATTGCGGCCCAGGTGGCCGGATCGGGAGTCCAGGCCCAACTGGCGGCTTGCTGCAAGGTCAATTTCGGCGGTTCATTTGAATCGGCGACACAGTCCGGATCGATGACTCCCATGTGCATGCGTTCTCCCTTGGAGAAAGCGTGGATAGGGAGAGTTTTGCCGGCAAACGCGATGTCGATGCTCCACGTAGTTCCCGCCGCATCCCGCCACAGGAAGGTGGGTGGAGTGATGCCGGGCGGAAAGATGGAGCCGTCCTCCGGATAGTCGATGGAAATGGGCGATAAAGTTCGCGGAGCATCCTGCGCCGCGTAGACGGCTGGGTATAACTGTGCAATGGCAGATGTCCGCATGTGCCGCGGCAGAAAGCCGAGGCAGAACAACGCAACAGCAAACAGGGTGAGGAACGCAAGCGCCTTGACCCTAGGCCGTTGCAGGGACCGGAAATGTGGGAACACCGTTCCTCCATGGACTGGCGATCTAAGCGCCGAGTATCTCGAAAACGAGCTGCAACCCAGCGGCAGATCGCTCAATGGATGGCGCGAATCCACGGCGTTAGAGCGGATCCGGCAATTCGCTGGTAGTCGTTCGTTCTCAATTGTAGGCCCCGGCGAAGGTGGGGAATCGCGACCTGCAACTTCCAGTCGATGTTTTCAAAGACCGAATCCCGCTGTCAAGCAAACCCGGCCCGGGCAGTCCGCGCACAAACTGCTCAAAGACTTGAAGAGATCAGCAAGGTTCCGATTCTTGCGCCGGCATCCCAAACAGAGTCACCGCGTGGCCACCGCGAGCGTTCGCAGGGGAATCTCCAGCGTACCGGCTTTGCTTGACGAAGCATCGTAGATGCCGGTGCGCAAGTAAACATCGCCTGACGGCGAATCGATATCGAAATGGAAGGGAATGCCGGAGGTTTGGGCTATTGTGAGTTGTCCCGGCCGGATAGCGAGGTTGATGGACCTGAGCTCCCAATTCAGCGGCTTGCCTTCCTGGCTGTAGGCCACAAGCGCCACTTCGATGGTCCCGCGGCGAATCCCATCCGGCCCTGGGATCAGGGTGAGACCATCCATTGCCAGTGAGAAACTGACCGTATAACGGGTGAGCGCACCTGACAGTGCGGGGTTGTCGCCCGCGTGGGCGGCATCCGCGGCGGGCTGGGGCGTGGCCGGGACCACCTTCATGCGATAGCGAAGCTCTGTAAAGTCAGGCATTCCGCGATCCATCAGCGGCCGCAGCGGGTCTTTGGCCGGGGCTGCTTCCGCCGCCCTCTGTTCCTTGGGGGTGTCCTCAAAGTAGCTGCGGTGGTAGGCCAGTTTGTAGTTGCCGGAGACGGATTGTATCGCGATCGTTCGCTCTTTGCCGACTTCGCTGCGATTCGTGGGGGTGTAGGCGATTGTGTAGTAGCGCGATCCGTTTTCAATGTCATCAGCCAGCGCTTCCTTCAGGCCGTTCGAGTCGTGGACTGCCCTGCCGCCCGTTCCCTGTGCCCATCGATCCATCATGATGTTGGAGAATGCGAATGTGCCTTGGTCCGACAGCAGCGAACCTACCTGCTCAGCGTTCAGCGCTTGAAAGCTGTGTTGATGACTCTGCGGCTGGCCTGCGTCGTAAAGTGTGTTGGTTTGCAATCCTGTGGCGCCGATGGGATAAATCGAGACCCGCGCGTCGGCGAGCATACTGATGGTCTTGTCCAGTTTCTCCTCATACGGACAGCCCTCCTGCCCATTGGTGTGGGCTGGGAAGCAGAGCGGAATAGCGCCGGCAAACCAGATCAGGTTCTTTCGTCCGGGAACACCGGTGAGGTAGCGCGCAATCTGCTGCAGCGCATCCAATGTCATGACCGTCCGCTCATTGTTTTCAAAGCTGGCCTCCTGGTTTAAAAAACTTTGCAGCGCAGCCGCGGTGTCAGCGAGCTGGGCGCTCCCGGTTTCCGTGGCCTGCTCCTGGATCATGGTCGTCGCCGCATTCTGCGCGGAGGCCTCTGCTGGGGTAGACAGCAGCGCCGACGGAGCCGGATTCGACGCGAGGCGGGCGATGGAAGCACGCAGAACCGCTGAATCCTGTGTGAACCCCTGAATGATGCGCAGCCGCTCGCTGAGCAGAAAAATACCAACGCGAATGCCTGGAGGAATGGTGGCCAGATAGCGGACAATCTGCTTGTGAACGTAGGCCTGATCCGCCATCTGAGTGTTCAGCGCATCCATCATCAGCACGTTGACTGTGTCGTTCGGGGTTACCGCGGGAACATTGGTGAACGTGTTGGGCGGCAAGGCCGGTGCTGGCGTTGCATTGTCCGCGCTGGCCGCCGCGGCAAAGTGTGGCTCAAAGAACGAAATGGTCTGCGGCTTGCCGTCTTCCGAGACCTGGAAGTCTTCCTTCTGCAGGCCTGGAACCGCACGGTTGTTCTTGTCCGTTACCACCACATCCACCAGGACGGTTCGAACATTCAGCTTGAGGGTGGTAACAGGGACTTCAGTGTCCGGGGTCGCGGTGGTCTGTGCAGATAAGGGGCCAGCCAGGAATGCAAAAACGGCAACGACGAGCAGGGCGGAGCGGCAACGCAGCATTGGATTCTCCTCGAACGCTAAAGACTACCACCAGAGCGTTTTCATTGTTCGCGCAAGGTCATGGGCGCCCCACCTGGGCACCGCGTCTTTGCTTTTTTGCGGCCAGAGCCTGCCCTGAGCGCAGTCGAAGGGGTGGGATGGCAGGATGCCCGCATTGCACGAACTGTGAAAATGCTCTAAACATTAGATGCTCCTCGAATGCGGCTGGTTAGCTCAAAAATCTGAGAAGCCGGCCGATCAGGACACGGATAGCGCAAATCCTTTCTTGCGCAATGGCTGCAAACAACGACATCGATGGCTTGGGCAAAACCTGCGCCGCCGGCTCCCTGGCTGCTTTGGCGATCATTGCTTTGGGTGTGTTTCCGGAGCGGTCGCGGGCGCGGACGCAGGCGCATCTCCGTTCTGCTCTGCGCTGTCTTCGGGCAGTATGCGCACGTCCCCGCGGAATTCGTGATAGTTCTCGAAAACTACATCGTTGATCGCCGTCACTTTGGGTTCACTCACCGTTTCGGTGTGTTTCTTCTTATTGCCCACCCAGTCATCGGGGTTGCCCTTCTTGTCGACGTAGAACGTGTTTCCATGAAACACCAAAGCATCCGCCTTGGAAATGGAGATACTTTCTACAGGGCAGATATAAGTCCTTCCTCCAATCTCCACCGGACCATATTCCACCAGCACATCGGCTCGTTCCATCGGGAGTCCCTGCAGGAGTGTTGGCTGCGGATCTGTCTTGAGCACAAGGCGAAGAACGGCGCCGCTTGCTGGGTCGATTGCGATCTCGCCGTGGTAAGCGGGAACCGCTTCATATTCGCGCATCTCTCCGTTTTCCGATCGGAAACAACAGAACCGCACGGTGAAATTCGATCTGTCTTCCGCCACGGCATAACGGAAGACAGCCAGCGTCCCAGTCGGACCCTGCTCCCAGTGGCCCCAACCAATTTTGCCCCTCAGAACATCCGTCATCACCACGCCGAGCAGCGGCCCGAAGACACCCCAGCTGGCCAAACCAGTCGAGTACGACACGCTGCTCCCGGGCTTTTTTGCTCCTGGCGCTTCCACGACCTCCCGGCCGTTCCGGTAGCTCACAATGCTTATGATTCTGTCAACAAAATGGAAGCCCTGGTTCGGCATGTAGATTGTTGTCTCTCCAGAATTGGCTGTCATCAATTGAGACACTTTCATATCCTGGAACCGGGTGGTCGTCCGCGTCGCAAAGAAATTCGGCATCCTGGGAACAGTCGCCACCACAAAGTCCGCGGCCAGAGACACAATGCGGCCCTGGGTAGCGGAGTCCGGCGCGGCTACTCGCGTGACCTCCGCTGCGGGAAGGTCGAGAAACGCGGAGGCATCGGCCAGTGCGAGCAGCGCCAGCCGCGACTGATCGCCGGGCAGACCGGCCTTCAATCGCTCATACCGCGCCGTGCTCAGCCGTTCCGTGAGCTCCAACCCGGCGAGCTGCTCCGCCACTTCCTTGTCCCGCTTGCCTTGTGCCGCTGCCACTGCCTGCTGCAACTGGTCCACTGTGACCTTATCGAACGCAAGCGCCGGTAAAGCGAGCGATGCCAGGACCAACAGGAGTGCAAACCTTCGCATATCGACTACTCCAAATACCGGCAAAGGCAGCGAACCAAATCCCCGATTCTCATTTGCCGGCTGCCTGTGCCGCATCGAGGACGATTTGTTGCCGATCGGTGAGGGCAACTTTCCCGTAGAAGTCGCGGAGCTTGCCATAGTCGGATGCATCCAGCACGGTAAAGCCGCGCGCCAGCACGCGGACCGTGGTGATGGAGCCGGCATCGATTTTGGAGCGGAGCTGGTAGACGGCATTCTCTTCCCACTTCAACGACGCATCCTGGGGTGTGCCTTCGAGAGCATAGCCTGTGGGAAAAGCATAGATAATCTGCTCCTGCTCCTGGGCGGGATAATGCATATCGACAGGCAAAGACCGGGACTCCTCAGCGGGAAACGGGTCCGTCTCCTTGCTCTCGAAGAACACGCGGGGAAGCACGAGGTGTTTGCCCGCATGATCGGAAAGGGAGCCTGAAACGGGAACCACAGCGACCAACTGCTTGCTGGGATCGTCGAGGCCTGAGATGCGATCGACATGGGCCTGGATGCCATCGGGAACCTGCGCGGCAATCATCTTTTCCATTTGCTGTTTCAAGTTATTGGCATCGGTGCGGACGGCCAGTTGCCGCAGGGACAAGGCCTGCTGCCCGATGAATCCGACTTTGAGCGTGCCGGAAACGGCTCCCTCGGCGCTCACATTCAGACTGCCTACGCGGACGACGGTATTGTCCGTATTCACCTGCAACGGCGTGATGATGATTTCGACCTTGCCGTTGGCTGCCATCGCCACTCCACCGGCTCCGGCGTGCGACCAAAGCAGGGTTTGGAACGGCGCCATCTTCTGGCCCGGATCGAGAACGATCTCTTTGCCGTCGATGATAATCCCGATCACCACGGTGTCCAGTTGGCTCGTATCCTGGAATTGGGCCGAGAAGGTGCGGCGACTCCGGCTGGTAATCCGCTCCGGCCTCACGTCGAGTCCCGCGGCCCGCGCCAGCGCAAAATAAAGCAGCGCCAATTGTTCACCGTTGCCGCTCTTGCGCTCCAGAACTTCCTCCACGCTTCCCTTGGGAACCCAGTCCGTAGCCACGAACGGAGTTGCATCCCTTGAGAAATCGACGTTGTCCAGCTTCTCCACCGCTTCGTAGAGTTTCTTAGCCTTGTCCAGAGGGCTATTGACGCCGGCAACAAGCTCCGCCGCGGTGCTCTTGATCATCCCGGTCGGCGCCGTGTAGAGGTTCACATCTTTCATCCACGCCTGCATCTCCTTTTGCCAGAATTCCTTCGCATCCGGCGTAAAAGTGTAGAAGAAGTCGACCTGGTAGATCTGCGCTCCCATGGGCGGCGCGTAAGCTTCGTTCGGAATGGGAGGTATGTCGGTAAGATCAACAAAATAGTTGCCCAGGGGGTCCTGTTTGACCGCTTTTCCCGGCGGAAGAATATTTGCGGACCGGATGTCGGTCATGATCTCGCCGTGCGGACCCAGAATTGCGCTAGTCGAGACTCCGCCGGAGCTCCCTCCCAAGTTGCGGTAGGGAAGGAACTGTTCGTCCGGCGTGAATTTATAGCGCGCCAGGTGTACAAAATAGGGCTGCTGAATCTGCCACTCCGGCGCCTGATTGAAGCGGTCATAGCGCACCTGGTAGCGATATTCCAGAATGCTGCCGACCTCGACGCTGGGCAGGTTGAACGTCATATCGTTAACCTGACTCGTGCCGCTCTTCACCTTCAACAGATCGGCTGCCGAGCCCGTCAGCGGGATGACCGTCCCGTCCGCATGAATGGTTCTCGCCTCAATGGCTGAAACCTCGATATGCCCGGCGAAGTTATCCGGGTCCAACCTGGGATCCTCGCCGGCACGGTTGAAATCCGGCGCGCTCCAGCTATTTGCGGTACCGCTAGCCATTCTGCTCGAGTTGTCTCCTCCGGAATAGAAGACAAAGTTCTTGTGGTAAGTCACGTGAACCGTCGCCGCGGCCTTGCCGGCTTCCGTGAGTATCTTGATGCGCGCGTAGACGGTGTGAAAATGATGCGGATCATCCGCCGTCTCTTCGCGGAAGAGATAGACCGCGGCNNCGAGGAGCCGCCGCCCCAAGCAGCAGGACTCCAAAACACAGAACGTGATGAAGACGCATCGAATTTCTCCCTGAGGCCGACTCAAATCACCTGACAAAGAGCTCGGCGCAGAACAAACACTTGAAATTCTATTCCTTTCGCCGGGGAGCAGCGGCCTGTCCATGGCAAAAGGCGAGCGAAAAAGCACGCCGAGCGCCGCGGGCAAGCCCGGTTCCCCGGCCATCGCCAGGGAGTGCCGTGCGTCCGATGATTGAGAGCGCCCTGAGCGCGAATCAATCGTTTGAGCATGACCGACGCCATTGCGGCCCGCATGAAGGGCTTTGGATTCTTGCGATTGCGGTCGATGGAGTTGCCGGACCGGCACGATCCCGCGGATCAGTGAGACCCTTGCTTCGAACGCAGCAACGGTCCGTGACCTATGCGGCGCACAGGTCGAGCGCTCCCGATGCGGCCTGCCTGCTGTATTCTTCTTTGGTGTGAGGGACATCACCGCACGATCCCTTGAACCGCACCATTTTTCGCCTCGCGGCAACACCTTCTGTTGGGGCCGCTCGGAGGGGCTATGAAGTTCCGTTTTGCCAGTGTTCTATCCGTAGGGATTGCCGGCGCTATTTCCGTTTTCCTGGTCTGCGGGGCCGCACTGTCGACCTCTTCCGGCATGGGAAATCCCCTGCCCGAAAGCCAGCCGGCGCAGATCGCGATCGACTACCCCCTCGAGGGCTCGGTCTTCCCTCCGGAGATCACGCCCCCCAATTTTCTTTGGCACGACCCCACCGAGTCGGCGACGCGGTGGGTGGTAGAGGTCTCCTTTGCGGGCCAATCCGATGGAATCCGCGTAGAGGCGCCCGGCGAGCACCTGCAAATGGGAAAGCTTGATCCGGATGCAGGTCCGGGAATTGAGCTGACTCCCGCGCAGGCGTCCACACGGACATGGAGGCCGGACGCAGCCACATGGTCGAAGATCAAACGGCTTTCAGTGAAATCTCCGGCGACGATCGTGATCACCGGCTTTGCGGACGGCAATGCAAAGCTTCCGGTGTCAGCCGGCCGGGTGACAATTTCAACGTCGGCGGATCCCGTCGGCGCCCCCGTCTTTTACCGCGACGTTCCGCTGCTGCTGCCGGACCCATCGGAGAAGGGGCCGATACAGCCGCTGCCGCAATCCGCCATTCCCCTTATCAAATGGCAGATGCGGGACATTTCCCAGCCCCAAAGCCACACCGTGATGGGAAATCTGCCCACCTGCGCCAACTGCCATTCGTTTTCAAGAGATGGCAAGACGCTTGGGCTGGATATGGATGGACCGCGCAACGACAAAGGCTTGTATGGGCTGGTTCCGGTGAGCAGACACATCACCATCGCCAATAAGGATGTCATCCGCTGGAGTTCCTTTCAGGTAGACACGGAGACGAGAAGCTTTGAGCCGGCCGTGAAGCGGTTTGGCTTCATGGCGCAGGTCTCTCCGGACGGCAAGTACGTGGTGACATCGATCGGGCCGCCCAAAAATGGGAACACTCATCAGAACGAAGTCCCCGGTTTCACGGCCGGAATTCTGGATCGGCTTTACAGCACAAACTACAGGGATATCGCCTTCAGCCAGGTCTTTTTCCCCACGCGCGGCATTCTGGCCTGGTACGACCGCCAGAAAAAGACCCTGCGGCCGCTGCCTGGTGCGGATGACCCAAACTTCGTCCAGACCAGCGCCTTCTGGAGTCCGGATGGCAAGTACCTCGTCTACTCCCGCGCCACTGCCCGCGATCCCTATCCGCCCGGAGTTCCTAAGCCCCTCCATGCCAATGACCCGAATGAGACGCAGATCCAATACGACCTGTACAAGATCCCTTTTAACGAAGGCCGAGGCGGCAAGGCCGTCCCGGTCGCGGGCGCCTCTGCGAATGGGATGAGCAACGACTTTCCCAAAGTGTCGCCCGACGGCCGCTGGATCGTGTTCGTGCAGAATAAGAACGGCTTGCTGATGCGCCCGGACAGCAGACTGTTTATTGTGCCCTTCGCGGGCGGCAAGGCGCGGCTGATGACCTGCAACACCTCCTTGATGAACTCGTGGCACACGTTTTCGCCCAACGGGCGGTGGCTCGCTTTTTCCTCGAAAGCGCGCGGGCCCTACACACAGCTCATGCTCACTCACATCGACGCCAATGGCAACGACACTCCCGCGATCATCGTGGACAACACCACCGCCGCCAATCGCGCCGTGAATATTCCCGAGTTTGTGAACATGCCGGTTGAGGGCATCGATAAGATCGACCCCCAGGCAACCGAGTTTTACCGGATGTTCGATGAGGCCTTCGCCTATGTGAAGAAGAACCAGATGACCGAAGCCATTGAAGTATTGCGCAAAGCCATCGAGCTTGATCCGGACGATGCCCTGGCGCATTACGACCTGGCTACGGTACTGTCTGGAACCGACCGGGAGCGCGAGGCGTTGGATGAGTTCCGCAAGGCCAGCACTGCGGAGCCGGAGAACACGTTGTTTCTCGAGCATCTTGCGGTTTCGCTGGCTCTGAACGGGGACATGCGCGGGGCCGTGGACCAATTGCAAAAAGCAATTGCGCTGCTCCCCACTTCAGCCGAGTACCGCTTCAATCTTGGATTTGCCCTTGAATCGAGCGGGGACTACGCCGCGGCCGTGGCTCCGCTTCAAAAGTCCGTGGAGCTGAGCAAGGGCCAGAATTTGCGGTTTCTTGCCGAGTTGGCCAAGGCATATGACAAGACGGGCCGTTTCGCCGAAGCTGTCCAAGCCGCGCAACAGGCGCTCGATCTGGCCGTCAAGCAGCACAGCGAGGCACAGGAGAAGAGCCTGCGCGACGTTCTCGACGGCTACGAAAGCGACAACGCAAGAGCCAAGTCCCAGTAGCGAACCACCTGCGCCTGAACAAGCTCCGCGGTTGCTGGCGGCATGATCCGCGTGGCCGCGCAGGCGTTGTCAACACGAGGACCGCGATTACGGACGGCGGAGACCCGCCAGGCTGAGTTGTTGTAATCTGGGGGCCGGGAGACAAGCGAAATGGGCATCCTGCGCGGATCGGGTACAAGGTGGATTCTGCTGGCTGCCATGATGGGTTTCACCGCCGCGGCTCACGCCGCCACCTGCACGGGCCCGCAGGCGATGATGGCAAAACTGCGCGCCCACCCCACCAGCGAGAATGCCGTGCTGCTGGGCAATTGGTTTGCCAGCCACAAGCAACTGGAATGTGCGGCCGAGACCTTTCGCAACGCTCTCAAGACCGACCCTAAATCTGCTCAACTCCATTATCTTGAGGGACTTGCGCTTGTTGGGCTGGAGCGCCCCAAAGAAGCGCTCCCTGCCTTGCAGGAGTCCACCCGGTTGCAACCGGACGTCATCAAGCCGCATCTCATGCTGGCCTACCTCTACGATCAGGCTTCGCAGCCCGCCAAGGCGGAGCAGGAGTGGAAGCAGGCGCTTGGGATCGATCCCAACTCTGCTCCGGCACTCGAAGGCCTGAGCGCGGATCTGATTGCCCAGCAGGACTACATTGGCGCGATCGCGCTGTTGCGGCCCGCTCCACGGACCGAGAGGCTCGCCATCAACCTCTCTCAGGCTTTGGGATTGTTGAACTATCTCGACGATGCCAACGCGGTGCTCACCGAGGCGTTGCAGTTGTCTCCCGATTCCCTACCCCTGGCCAGTGCAATGTCGGTCGTCCTGATCAAGCAGCACCGCTACCAGGAGGCCATCAATCTGCTGCAGCAGACGGTGCAAAAGCACCCCGGCAACCAGGAGGCAGAGGTGCAGTTGTTTCGCGTTCTGGTGCTGACCAACCACATCAACCTTGCACGGCCGATGGGCCCCAAGCTGCTGTCTGAGCGCCCACACGATTCTGAGGTCCTCTATTTGAACGGAATTGTGGAACGCACCGTGGGCGATTACGCCCAATCCAAGGCGCACCTGGAGTCGGCGGTTGCTCTCGATCCGAACTTCTTCAACTCCCGCTACAACCTGGGAATGGTGCTCGTCTTCCAGCATGAATGGAAGGAGGCCGCGGAACAGTTGGAAAAGGCCATTGCCCTGGGAGCCACAGAGCCGCAGGTACACTTCGAGCTGGCCAAGGCTCTGCGCGGCCTTGGGGAGAACGACCGCGCCCTCGACGAGATGAAGCAATATCAGCAGCTCAAGAAGGCCGAGGAGGCCAGCCTCGAGGCGGCATCCAGCGCCGCCCAGGGAGACGCGGATCTGGCTGCCGACAAGGTCAAGGAGGCAATCGCCCATTACCGGGAAGCGTCGCAAGGAGAGGCGGACAACGCCAACTACAAATTCAAGCTTGCCATCGCGCTCCATCGAGCCGGGGATACGGAGGGTGAGCGCGCCCAACTGGAAGAGGCGATCAAGCTGAATCCCGAACTGGCCGGCGCTCAGAAGCAACTCGCCTATCTGCTTGCTCGCAGCGGCGATGCCGACGGAGCCATCAAGCATTACCGCATGGCGGTTCACGCCGCTCCAGCCTGGGTCGAGGCATGGATCAATCTTGCCGGGGAGTTGGCTGAGGCCGGCCAATTTGCAGACGCACGGGATGCGGTGGCGACGGCTCTCCGTTTGGACCCCGGCAACGCCGAGGCCCGCAAACTGAGCGATCAACTGGCGCGCGATCCAGCCGCCCAGCCAACTAACCCGTGAAGCCGGCCACCCGATCGGGGGGCGCACAGAACCTGAACGCGCAGGGCCAACCCGCGCAATGCCAGAGCAGGATTGCCTGGTTTGCCGCGGCCATGGCGAAAATGAGAGACTTGAAGGACGGTGATGGCAGAGCGGACCTCTAAATGGACTCGGCGTAGCCTGTTGAAGGCCTCTTCTGCCCTGTGCGCTTCGGCTCTTTTCTCGCGCATATCGGCCGCCGCGCCCCCCGAGCAGCCCCCCATTCCGCACAAGCCGTTCTCCACTTTTACCGATGTGGCCCAAAGCGCCGGCCTCATCCACACCATGTTCTATGGCATTCCAGAAACTGTGACCTACATCGTCGAAGAGATGGGCGGAGGCTGTGCGTTCTTCGACTACGACAACGACGGCTGGATGGACATCTTCATTCTCGGCGGCCGGCGGCTCGAGGATATTCCCCCCGGAGCTTCGAACCGGCTCTACAAGAACAACCGCAACGGCACCTTTACCGATGTGACGCAGAAGGCGGGGTTGTGGGATGCCGGGTGGGCAGTGGGCGTGTGCGTGGGAGACTATAACAACGATGGCTTTGAGGATCTGTTCCTCACTTACTACGGACAGAACAAGCTCTACCGCAACAACGGCGACGGAACCTTCACCGATGTGACGGCCAAGGCTGGCCTATTGCACCCTGGGACGCAGTTCGGGACCGGCTGTACCTTTTTCGACTACAACCGGGATGGACTGCTGGACCTGTTCGTCTCCAACTACGTCGATATCGATCTGGCCACCGCCGCCAAGCCTTCCCTGGATGTCCCCAACTGCAACTACGAGGGCGTTCCCGTGGCTTGCGGGCCGAAGGGCCTGAAAGCGCCGCTATTTGCCTTGTATCGGAACAACGGGGACGGCACCTTCACCGATGTCTCGAAGGAGTCTGGGATCTCCTCCTTCAAAGGATCGTACGGGCTGACGGCCGTTTCTTTTGATGCCGACGAAGATGGCTGGCCAGATCTCTATGTGGCCTGTGACACCACCGCAAGCCTGCTGCTGCTCAACAACCACGACGGCACCTTCCGCGAAGAAGGCTTGATGCGCGGCGTGGCCATCAGCCCGGATGGGGAGGAGATGGCCGGAATGGGAATCGGCGTCGGCGACTACGACCTGGATGGCCACCTCGACATCGTCAAGACGCATTTCCAACTCCAGCCCGCCGGCCTCTACCGGAACCTCGGCAAGGGTGAGTTTGAGGACCAGGCACAGGCCGCCGGCCTCGCCGGTGAACGCCAGTATGTCAGTTGGGGCACGGGCATCTTTGACCTCGACAACGATGGCTATCCTGACATCTTCTGGGTCACCGGGAATGTCTACGCGGAAATCGAGCGCATCAATCCGAAGTTTCCTTACAAAGGCCCGCGCGTGCTCTTCCGCAACCGGGGCGACGGCACCTTTGCCCGAATGGGAGACGAGGCCGGCTCTGCGATCAATGCCCGTCACGTCAGCCGTGGATGCGCCTTCGGAGATTTTGACAATGACGGCGACCTCGACATGGTCATCATGAACCAGCATGAACCGCCCTCCCTGCTGCGCAATGACGCCCCAAGGGAGAATCATTGGCTGAAAGTGCGGCTGGAGGGAACCAAAAGCAACCGCAGCGCCATTGGCGCCCTGGTCCTGGCCCGATACGGCGGCAAACTGCAGGCCCAGGGAGTCCTCAGCCAGGCCAGCTATGTCTCCTCGAACGACCCCCGCTTGCACTTCGGTTTGGGAGCTGAAACCTCTGCCGACATTGAAGTGCATTGGCCCTCGGGAGCCGTGGAGAAATACCCCAAGCAGGCCGCCAATCGTCTGGTCACGATCCTCGAAGGCCACGGAATCGTTCCAGGGCGTCCTTTTTCCCCATAGCGCATCCAGGAATGGTGTGCCTCGGAGATTCCCCAAAATCGCCTGAAATTGGGCGGGGGCCTGCATCTTCGCTTTCAGGCAGCGCCAAAACGTTTGAGTTGGGGGCAATTCGATTTACTGGGCCCCCGTCTCGCACAAAACTTGCAAAAATCCGCCCTTTTGCCGGCTCGGTCTTCCCGGGGGGAATCTCGAAAGGTTTCCACTAAACATCAAATGAATGAATCAGTTGCAGAATCGTTTTACTAAAGGGAGATGGCAGCTAAAAAAATAGCTTGCGCGCGGTGTATTGCTTGTGATATCGATATCGCGATTCAAAAATAAGTTTCCCGGCGGCGGATAGCCCTCAAATTGGACTGCACCCCCGTTGCTCGGGACACAAAGAAAACGCATTCAGGAGGCAACATCAATGATAGGACGTATCAGAGAGGTATCGAGGTCACACTCGACGTCAAACTGGTTCCAACGGATCCCATGGCTGCTCATCCCAGTCCTGGCTTTGTCCTTTACCATCGCCCATGCACAGCAACTTACTGCCACGTTAAGCGGTTTCGCCACAGACCAGACGGATGCCCGAATTCCGGGAGCCGTGATTCTCGTGGTCAATGACGCCTCTGGCGACAAGCGCGACTCCAAAGCCGACGGCGACGGGTTCTTTTCCGTAACGGCTTTGCCGCCAGGCACTTACACGGTCACCGTCACATCCAAGGGCTTTGCGGCCTGGAAGGAAACCGGGGTTGTTTTGAACCAGGGCGACTCCCGTACGCTGCCCAACATTCACCTCAAGGTCAGCGGTGCCGTCAATGCCGTCACCGTGATCTCCGGCGAGAACGCTGAGGTACCGGTGGATACCGCCGAAATCAGCGAGACGCTCAACAATGAACTGGTCGATTCAGCCACCCTCACGGGCCGCAACGCGGCCGAACTGATCAAGATGATGCCGGGCATCACCTTCAACAACGCCGGCAACGCGGGCTCCGGGTACAACAGCCAGGTCACCGGCACCAACAACGGCCCGGCCGGAAACTTCTCCGCCAACGGCACCCAGCCCTACGGCTCCACGGCTGTGATTCTGGACGGCGCCAACCTGATCGATCCGGGCAATGCCGGAACGCAGATTGCCAACATCAACCAGGACATGACCGACAGCGTCAAGTACCTTTCCGCCTCCTATGGCGCTGAATACGCAAAAGGCCCCGCGATTCTGGAGGCATTCAGCAAGAGCGGCGGCCAGAAGTTCCACGGCGAAGGCTATCTCTACGCCCGCAACACGGGTCTCGGCTACGCCAACGACTGGAACAACAAGTCACTGCAGCTCTCTTCTGGCGAATCGAATTCGCTTACCCCGCAGAGCTTCTACTATATCGGCGGCAACGTGGGCGGCCCCATCTTCTTCCCGCACTTCAACCGGAACAAGGACAAGCTCTTCTTCTGGGGCGGCTACGAGAAGATGATTCAGCATCCCTATAACGCGGCAGTGGAAATGAACGTCCCCACAGCGGCCCAGATTAGTGGCGACTTCAACAATACCGGTGTGGACCCCCATATCTTTAACCGTGCGCTCAACAACGGCATCTATCAACCCACTTACGCCATGCCGTGCAACACAGACGACGGATGGCAGGGTTGCGGCGTCGCGAACTCTCCGTGGGTGGGATACGGCGCTGGAACGGTTCCGAATTTGAAGCAGTACTTCGACCCGACCGGCGTCATTGTCAGCAACATTACTCCTCCTTCGAACCAAACAGCCAGCGCGGCCAACGGTTGGAACAACTACGGCTATTCGCCTAGCACTCCGACTGACCGTTGGGAAGCCACGGGCAAGGTCACCTACGCCTTCAACGACAGCAACAAGGTCTGGGGTTCCTACACGTACCAGACGGAAACCGATAATCATCCGCTGTCGATCTGGTGGGCTCCGGAATGGACCATTCCCTATCCCTCGAAGCCGGTCGGCAAAGAAACCGCCAAGGTCTATCTGGTCAACTTCACCCACGTCTTCAACGCCTCCACCACCAACGAGTTTGTTTTCTCGTATTCTGAATTCACCAACGACGACAGCCAGGCCAATCCCGCGGCGGTCAGCCGCGCGGCGCTGGGCTTCCCGGTCCAGAGTCTGTTCGGTTCGTCCCACGCTGTCGACCAGATTCCCAACTTCACCGGCGGATGGAACTCGGGGCTCACTGAGATCAACGAGTTTTCGTTCAACGGCGGAATCTACGGCAAGAACAGCTTTGGCAAGACGGCCAAGGCTCCTGCCATCACCGACAACTTTACCAAGATCGTCAAGACCCACTCCCTCAAGGGCGGTTTCTACTGGGATGGGGAAGAGAACTTGCAGTCTGCGGGCGACGATGTCAACGGCAACTACGACTTCGAAACCTGGGGCGCATCCTCTACCTACAACCTGACTCTTGACCGGTTGATGGCCCGCCCCTATGACTACAACGAGCAGAACATCGATCCCGTCCCGGATGAGCTTTGGCACCAGTGGTCACTCTGGGCACAGGACTCCTGGAAGGCCACGCAGAAGATCACCGTCAACGTGGGCCTCCGCCTCGACCATGAAGGTCAGTGGTACGACAAGCTTGGCGGTACGCAGGTTTGGGATCCCTCTTCCTATAACAACAGCTCCGCCCCGCCGGCCAACACCGGCTTGCTGTGGCATGCGCTTTCCTCGAAGGTTCCCACCTCCGGCTGGGGAAGCAATTTGTTCCTTCCCGATCCGCGCGTCGGCATTGCTTACGACGTCTTCGGTACCGGCAAGACCGTGATCCGCGGCGGATTCGGAACCTACCGCTATCAGGTCTCAGACAACGACGCTGGCGCAGCCATGGGCGGTCCGCTGGGCTCGTTCAACTTCTCCACCGGAAGCCCATCCAACGGCTTCTACGGATATGCCTTTCCGGGCAACCAGATCGGTCAAGGCAGCGGGAAAACACCCCTCCAACTCACGGTTCCCACGGGCCTGAATCAGACTGGCTCCGGCAACTCACCCAAGGCTGACGACGAAAACGATAACAAGGTGCCCTATGCCAACACCTGGAGCTTCGGCGTGGCACAGGCGCTGCCTGGCCATACCGTCTTCCAGGCCTCGTATGTGGGCAGCTTGAGCCGCAACCAGCTCTTGAACGGCAGCAACGGGCATATCGAAGACGCCAACCCCACTCTCTTAGGCGCGTACTTCTTGCCCGACCCCATCACCGGCGTATTAACAAACCCAGCCCAATGCGCCCAGGTCACCTGCTTGCCAGTGCCCCCAGGCGTCACACCGCCCACAGCCCCTACCTTCACCGGTCAAGACTACAAGGCGTTGCACAACTACGGGGACATCTACATCCAGGAGCATGGCGGCTACGCCAACTACAACTCCCTGCAGGTCGCCGCACAGAAGCAGGCCGGCAATCTGTTCCTGTTCACCAATTTCACCTTCGGCAAGGTCCTTGGCACCCGCGACGGTTCCACTTCAAACGGAAACGGCAACGGTCCTGTGGTCGATCCATTCAACCTCGGCAACAACTACGGCCAATTGGAATATGACCACACCAAGACCTTCAACCTTTCGTTCAGCTACAAGCTCCCCAAGCCGATCCACAACAACTGGGCATTGGGCGAGATTGTGAACGGCTGGCAGGTCTCCAATTACACCACCTATGAAGATGGAGCTCCCTACCAGACCACATCGCCGAACATGAACGCAACCTACAACCAGTCGTTGAATAGCGTCGGGTTCCCAACGCAAACTTTCACCATGCCCGACGGCCAACTGACGCAGGCAATCGGATGGTCCGAATGGTTCGGCAGCAACCAGGCCGAGAACGGTCTCCAACCCATCCTCACCTGCGACCCGAGAAAGGGCCTGGGCAAGGGCCAGTACTTCAACCCCAAATGCTTTGCAGCGCCGCTCCCGCCGTCCCTTGGGCAGTACGGTGTACAAGGTCAGACCATCTGGCCTTATATCAAGACGCCGCATTACTGGGGCAGCGATCTGGCGGTCTTCAAGGCCTTCCGGGTTACGGACGCTCAGCGGGTCGAGATTCGCATCTCGGCAACCAACTGGCTCAACCACCCCAACGCGGCATTCGGCATCAACGGCAATGCCGATAACCAGTTGACCTTCACTGGAGTCAGCACCGCCTCCGGCATGTCCTTCAACAACAACTCATCCACTACCGGCACACCCGCGGCGAAAACGGGATACCGGTGGATGCAATTCGCGGCAAAGTACTACTTCTGATTCGCTTCGGGATAGTAGAATTCAAGAGGGGGTGGCTAACCGCCACCCCCTCTTTTTTATGCTATGCGCACACCTCCAGCTTACTTTCGGTTTCTACCTGCGCTGGCCCTTGCGGCATGGGCGCTAGGCGCTGCTTTGCCCGGCCAGGAGCCGACGCCCGCACCCATCCGTTTCGAGTTCAGGAAGCTCCCCTTTCATCTTGAAAACAGCGAAAGCCCGGCCAAGAACATTCCTGAAACCATGGCCGGCGGGGTCGCGGTGTTCGACTATAACGGCGATGGCCGGCCGGACATCTTCTTCACCAACGGCGCAGACATCGCAATGCTGAAGAAGACCTCGCCCAAGTACTCCAACCGGCTCTTTCGCAACGACGGCAACGGCGTGTTTACCGACGTTACGAAAGCGGCCGGTCTGGAAGGCACCGGATTCGATATCGGGGTCGCCGTCGGCGACTACGACAACGACGGCTTTCCGGATCTTTTCGTCACCGGGGTTCACGGCAACACGCTCTACCACAACAACGGCGACGGAACGTTTACCGACGTGACCAAGAAAGCCGGCCTGGATAAGTGGAACGATCCGGAGTACGGGCCGTTGTGGGCGGAGGCCGCGGTCTGGGTGGACGT
>PLFY01000150.1 GCA_003138365.1 Acidobacteriaceae bacterium | reverse complement strand
CAAATTTCAAATGCAATTGCCCTGGCGTCCGCCGCAAGCCCGCGCATTGGGGCCGCATTCTCCCTTTATACTGGGATGTTTGACCACAATAAGCGCGCGGGCCGGGAAACGGTCCGCCGAAGAGGAGCGGGCATTGGCTCAGGCGGAAATCGGCATCATCGGCGGCAGCGGGCTCTACTCCATGCCCGGATTCACCAACGTCCAGGAAGAGCGCGTCCAGACCCCCTTTGGCGACCCTTCCGACGCCTTTGTCCTGGGCGAACTGGAGGGCCGCAAAGTCGCCTTTCTGGCACGCCATGGGCGCGGCCACCGCATCTTGCCCTCGGAGCTGAACTTCCGGGCCAATATCTACGCCTTCAAAAAACTCGGCGTCGAGCGCATTCTCTCGGTTTCTGCCGTCGGCTCCCTCAAGGAAGAACACAAGCCTACCGACTTCGTTATGCCCGACCAGTTCATCGACCGCACCTTCCATCGCATTTCCACATTCTTCGGCGAGGGAATCGTGGGCCACGTTGCCTTTGGCGATCCGGTGTGCGCCACCGTGGCCAAGGCTGCGGCCCAGGGCTGCGCAACGGTGGGCGTGGTAGGCAAGCTGGGTGGAACCTACGTGTGCATGGAAGGCCCGCAGTTCTCCACCAAGGCGGAGTCGCATCTCTATCGTAGTTGGGGCGCGGACGTCATCGGCATGACCAATCTCCAGGAGGCCAAGCTAGCCCGCGAGGCTGAAATCTGTTATGCCACCGTGGCCATGGTCACCGATTACGACTGCTGGCGTGAGGGCCATGACTCGGTAACCATCGAGGAGATTGTCGCCGTGCTGCACAAAAATGCCGACAACGCGGCCTTGGTCGTCAAGGCGGCAGTAGCAGCCATGCCCGCCGAACGAAACTGCGCCTGCGCCTCGGCTGCCCGCTATGCCGTCCTCACCCAGCCGGACGCGATTCCCGCCGCGACCAAGGAGAAGCTGAGGCTGCTGTTTGGCAAGTACCTCGGCTGGTAGCTCATGGCATTCCATGCTGCGGAACAACTCGTTTCAGCGTCGGATACGCGACGCAGTGTCAGGGCACGCCTTTAGTCGTGCCGCAAACGCAACAGAATAAAGGTCGGGCTTTAGCCCCTGCGGAACAGTTTCGGGGAGTCACCAGGATTCAAACGAATCGTAGGTAGCAAACTCTGAGCACCTACCACATGTTCTTGACCAAGCAAGAGAGGCAAAACAATGGCGATTACCGTAGTAGGCAGCGTAGCTTTCGATTCAATTGAGACGCCGTCGGGAAGGCGTGAGCGTTGCCTGGGCGGCGCAGCCACGCATTTTTCGCTGGCCGCCAGCTTCTTTACCGATGTGCGTGTGATCGCCGTCGTCGGCGAGGATTTTGGCCCAGAGCAGGAAGCAGTCTTCCAAGCGCGCGGCATTGACACGCGCGGCATCGAGCGCATCGCGGGCAAGAGCTTCTTCTGGGAGGGTTCCTATCTCGAAAACCTCAATGAGGCCAAAACCCACGCCACCGAACTCAACGTCTTCGCCGCCTTCGAGCCGAAGATCCCCGACGCCTATCGCGACTCGGAGTTTCTGTTTCTGGCCAACATCGACCCCGTGCTGCAACGCCGCGTTCGCGAGGCCATGCCGGACGCGCGCCTGGTGGCTGGCGACACCATGAACTACTGGATCAAGGATCATCGCGCGGCGCTGCTGGAAGTACTGAAGGGGCTCGATATCCTGCTCATCAACGACACCGAAACCAAAATGCTGGCCGGCAACAACAACCTGGTGCATGCCGCGCGCGCGGTCATGGCGCTCGGGCCGCACACACTGGTGGTCAAGCACGGCGAATATGGGGCCACGGCATTCTTCAGCAGTCACAGCTTTTCCAAAAAGGATGCGTATGAGGAGCACATATTCAGGGCGCCGGCCCTCCCTCTGGAAGAGGTAGTAGACCCCACAGGCGCGGGCGACAGCTTTGCCGGCGGGTTCTTCGGCTACCTGGCATCGCAGACCGAGATCACACCGGCCACCTTTCGCCGGGCCATGTTCTACGGCAGCGTCATGGGCTCGTTCGCAGTCGAGCGCTTTGGCACAGAGCGGTTGCAGCAGCTCACCCGCCAGGAGATCGACGACCGCTTCATTCTCTTCCGCGAGTTGACACACCTTGACTGAAGCGTCCATCCCGGACAGGCCCACCTCGCGCGTAGTTAGCACGCAAGGGCCTATCTCGCGCCGGGAATCCCTTGCAGTGCTGGCCTTCTGCGCCGCGGGCTCGGTAGCAGCCATAGTCGTGAGCTGGCAACACGGCGCCATGCTCAACTACGGCGACGCGGTTGCCCACCTGCACATCGCACGCCGCGTCTTCGATTCGCACCAGCCGCGCCTCACGCAGTTGGGCTCAGTGTGGCTGCCGCTGCCTCACGTTCTGCTGATTCCATTCGTCCAGTTCTACAGTTGGTGGGCCAGTGGAATTGCCGGCATCATCCCGTCAGCGCTGGCTTATCTGGCCGCCTGTGCGGGGCTTTACAGGCTTTCTCGCCGCTGGCTGCCCTGGCCCTGCGCCGTCCTGGCTCTGGCCTTCTTCGCCACGAATCCCAATCTTCTCTATCTCCAGACCACGGCCATGACCGAGCCACTGTTTCTTTGCGAGATGATCTGGATCGCACTCTGGCTGGTCGAGTGGCGCGCCGCCCTCGACGACGATTTAGAACATCTTTCAAATGCCGGCTTTGTGTCAGGGCACGACTTTA
>PLFY01000108.1 GCA_003138365.1 Acidobacteriaceae bacterium | reverse complement strand
CAGTGGGCGCTCAGGGAGGTCCGCAGGCCCTGGATTTGAGCGAGCTGGGCGCCGAATCAATCAAAAAGTCCTACGCGGCGATGATGCGCAGCCAGATTGCCCTTTATCCCGTGAGTCTGCGAGGCATTGAAGGGAGTGAGAATCCGGGTGGTGCCGGAGATACTAACGCCGATTACCAGAACATGAACGTGATTGCCAGCGCCACCGGCGGCCACGCCTATTACAGCAGCAACCATCCTGAAACTCTGATCGACAAGGCGGTGGAGCACGGCCTGAGCTATTACACGCTGACCTATGCGCCGACCAACACCAAGTACGACGGCTCGATGCGCCGGATCGAGGTGGCGCTGACGAACAGGCGCGATTACACGCTGACCTATCGGACCGTCTACTATGCCGTGTCGGACGATGAGCAGACTGTTCACAAGGGCGATGCGCTACAGACGCGTTTTATTGCGGCCAAGGCCGAAGACACGCTCTACGCGAACATTGAACACGGCGCGCCGATGCTGCACGATCTGCTGTTCAGCGTCCACCTGGCAGTTGCGGGCGGTCCGGTGATGGCGACCCCGGCGCAGATGCTGGAGCTGGTGGACTCGCCGGCCTTCTTCCGAACGCGGCACAAGGACCGCCCGCTGAAACCCCTCACGCCTGTGAAGCTGCAGAAGTACAGGATCGACTATGGAGTGATCGATCCGCAGTTGAAGGTGGAGGCGAAACGGAGCGGCACTCCGGCGATCCTCGAGTTTGCCGCGGCGGCCTACGACCTCGATGGGAAATTGCTGAACAGCCAGTTGAACGATGGCATGGCGTCCACGGATGCGAAATCCGATGGGAAGCCGGCAGCGACGTTCCGCGCGGAACAGGAGCTGGAGGTCCCGCCGGGCGCGGCGTCGATCAGGATCGCTGTTCGCGACAAAGCGACCAACCGCACCGGGACGATGGAAGTGCCGCTCCCGCTGAAGGCCGAGCCGAGGGCGAAGACGGGAAGCGGTGGTTGATAGCACGATCATTTGCGCGTCTGAGCCATGGCCCACTGAGGTATGCTCTTTGCCGTATAGCGGGCGCGTCGCGGGCAAGCCGGAAACAGCCTCACCGCCCGCGAGCCGGCTAAGACCCGCATCCACGCGCCGGTAGTGGGTCAGTTTGCAATTCGCTCCCGAAATCCATGCGCATCGAGAACTACGGCTTGGCTAATGGGGCATTGAAAACAGGTGATGCTTCCGAGATAAGGAGCGGCGCTTTCAATCAAAACTTCGTCCTGAAGGAGCGGTACATCGTGTACGCCACATACGGGTGGCTCCGAGTCCCTCTTTTTGAAACACTGTTCTGTCACGCGCTTTTCTCCGGGGGTACCGAGAATGAACGTAACAGCGCAACCAATTTCTCAACGGACCAACTGTGCGCTGCGCGTTCCGGTTTTGAAAAATGCGACTTCAGCCAATGGGTTGCGACGCCTGGCGATCGTCAGTGACAGGTGGTCGCCGAACTTTACTCCTCAAACAACCTTGCTATAAATTTTTTGTGGCTAAGGGATCATTGTGGTTGGATCAGCCTGGCCAACTGATCCGGGGGCACGGGCCGGCTGAAAAAGTTCCCCTGCGCCTCGTCGCAATCGCGTGCCCACAGAAACTCCAGGTCTTCAGCCGTCTCAACGCCCTCAGCAATGATCCGCAGGTTAAGGCTTTGACCCATGGTGATGATTGCTCCCACGGTGGTCGTTGCGTCGGGAACGGTCGTGATCTGACGAACGAACGACCGGTCGATCTTGAGGGCGTCGAGGGGTAACTTCTGCATACTGCTCAAGCTGGAGTTGCCCGTGCCGAAGTTATCGACTGACACGTGTACCCCTTTATCCCGGAGGGTCTTGAGGATGAATGCCGTGTGCTCTGGATGCTCCATCAGAACACTCTCGGTTAGGTCCAGCTCCAGAGACCCCGGATCCAGGCCAGTTGCGCTTAGGACGGCGAACAGGCCATCGAGAAAATCCCCGCTCCGAAACTCCGTTCCTGAGACGTTGACGGCCACCGTCTTTGCGGGCATACCCGCATCCGCCCAGGCTCGGGCTTGCATGCACGCTTCACGGAGGGCCCAGGCCCCGATGGGCAGCATCAGCCCGGATTCCTCCGCGATGGGAATGAACTGCCCCGGAGGCACCGATCCTCGCGTGGGATGAATCCAGCGGGACAGCGCTTCAGCCCCGGTGATGGCTCCCGTCCTCAGATCGATTTTGGGCTGGTAGTGCAACGTCAATTCGTTCCGTTCCAGGGCGCCCCGCAGACCCTGCTCGATGGATTGGTGATCCACAGCGCGGTCGTTCATTTCAGGCCTGTAGAACTGATAACCCTGACGCCCGTTCTTTTTGGCCTGATACATGGCGGTGTCGGCGTTCTTGATCAGCGTCTCCGCATCCAGGCCGTCATCGGGGTAGACACTTATGCCGATGCTTGCGGTGACGTGAAGCTCACGGTGGTCGATGGAATGAACCTCCGCCACTGCGTGTAGCGCTCTTCTCGCAAGGGTGGCGGCATCTTCCCGTTGCTGCAGATCCTGTAGCAACACGATGAACTCATCGCCTCCTTGCCGGCTTACGGTGTCAGGGGTGCGTACACAATTCAGCAAGCGCTTCGCCACAGATTGGAGGAGCTTGTCGCCGGCCGGATGTCCCAGGGAATCATTGATGTGTTTGAAGCCATCCAAATCCAGAAACAGCACCGCGATCTGGCCCCCGTGTCTCCGAGCAAGGGAGATCGCCTGGCCAACCCTGTCGTTAAGAAGCAATCGATTGGGCAAACCGGTCAAAAAGTCGTGCTCGGCCAAATGAGTTATCTCCTCTGCTATCGCCCGCGCCGCGCTCACGTCGCGGAAAACGATGACCGCTCCAGTAACCTGCCCTTCACGGTCGTGGATGGGGGCTACGGAGTCCTCGATGAAAACTTCATGTCCGTCACAGTGGATGAGGACACAGTTCACCGGCAGTCTCCCCGTCCGGTCTTCCGATGCGGCCTTCGCCATCGGATTTGGAATTGCATTGCGAGTGGTAGCGTCCACGATCCGGAAAGCCTCGGTCAGGGGCCGGCCGGTCGCATCCTTCAGCGACCAGCCCGTCATCCTCTCGGCGATGGGATTGAGGAAGGTGATGTTTCCCGGCAGGTCTGTGCAGATCAGGGCATCGGCGATGCAGTCGAGCGTGATCTGGGCGCGTTCCTTTTCATTGAACAGGATCTCTTCGATCATCTTGCGCTCAACGGCATTGCCCAGGGTTCGCATCAGTTTGTGCGGCTCGATCTGGCCCTTGATGAGATAGTCTTGCGCGCCCTCATGAATGGCTTGAATTGCCATCGGCTCGTCGTCCAGGCTGGACAACAGCACAATGGAGACGCGGGGCGCGGCTGCGCGGGCCCGTCTCACCGCCTCCAGTCCTTCTGGATCGGCCAATCCCAGGTCCAGCAGAACAATGTCAACTGGATGCTCGGCGAGATACTTCTCGGCCTCACTCATGCAATCGACGCAGGCCAAGTCG
>PLFY01000065.1 GCA_003138365.1 Acidobacteriaceae bacterium | reverse complement strand
CCAGGAGGCCGGCGCTACATTTCGGAAAGGAACATTTTCATACGGCCAAAGAACTAGAACGTCAGTTTGAGTCCGACCGATGGGCCTAAATGCTTTTGTCCGGCTGGCAAGGCGGCGCTGGGGGCGGGGCCGGCTGCCGATCGTCTGCCGAACGAGGAGCCTGCGGAAAGGAACATCCCGTTTCCCAGGTTGGAGGTGCTGAACATGGTTGATGCAGAGCCTTTGCCGAGGTTCCCGCCCATTGAATTCATTCCTTCACCGAACAGGTCCCGGTAAGAGGGCCGGAAGGCGCCAACGTAGGAATTGAAGGGCAGGTTGAGGCTGTTTCCCATCCCGGTGTCGAGCCCTGTGTCGAATCTGGGCAGCGTGCCTCGATCGCCGCCTGCGGTTCCGTTCGTTCCACTCGCCAGATTGCGGGGGAAATTGCCGTTGCTTGGGAACAAGGCAGGAAGATCCTGCGGAGGTCCACCCCGGCCTACACCACCGAATCGATTGAAACCGCCGCCGCTCTGGCGCAGGGTTCCCATGAAGCCGATGCTGCCTGCCGCAGAGCCGCCAAAGTTGCCAGAGGCGGCCGCTGGTTGGTATGGGTCCAACAACCAGCGCTTCCACGTAGCAGAGGTGGAGCTAAGGTCTCTGGGCTGGGCTATGGATGGAGTTTGGAGCCGCCAAAAGGCGGAGATTCCCGATCCTCTGGCGGAGGCAGCGTTGGCTGCACCGGGGTTGAAGAGCGCCGCGCCTCGAAAAGAATCTGCCGGGCCGGCCGTGGGCGTGTTTTGGCCGCTGGCGGCGAGGGAGTCCTGGGCATGGATCACCGCGGCGGTCGAGATAAGCCCGGCCCAAGTGAGGACCGCCAAGGTCAAGGCTCGACGCAAGGTTGGCGCACGCATCGAAGTGCCTGAATGGAGTATGCGATTCATCGGCAGCGACCCTGGTGCGAGAATAGCGCGGAACGGTCTCCTATGCCAGTCTCCAATCATAAAATCTATTGGCAACATGAATTCCAGAGTGCCGCAACTGTTGCCATGGAGGAGAAACAGAAGGAGATCGCCAGGTGCGGGGCTGCTGCCGCAGTTGTTTCACAGGGCCAAATACAGTTGCATGGGTCATATGCGATACTCGAAAAAGCATGTACAAGCGCATTGTTCTGAAGCTTTCGGGTGAGGTACTGGCCGGGCCGCGCGGCTTTGGCCTGGACGCCGACAAGGTAACCGCGATTACCGACGAGATTGTGGATGTGCATCATCTGGGCGTGGAGATTGGCGTGGTTGTGGGAGGCGGCAACATCTTCCGCGGCGTGGCTGAGCAGGCCAAGGAAATGGACCGGGTAAGCGCCGATAACATGGGCATGCTTTCCACGGTTATCAATGCCATCGCCATGCAGGACGCAATCGAGCAGCGCGGCGTGCAGTGCCGCGTGATGAGCGCCGTGTTCATGAACCAGGTGGCGGAGCCGTACATTCGCCGCCGGGCCGTCCGCCATCTGGAAAAGGGCCGCGTGGTGATTTTTGCCGCGGGCATTGGCAACCCGTTCTTCTCAAGCGACACGGCGGCCAGCCTGCGGGCGATGGAGATCAAGGCCGACGTGCTGTTGAAGGCGACCAAGGTCGATGGAGTCTATAGCGCCGATCCGGTCGTGATGAAGGATGCGGTCAAGTACGACGAGATTACTTACATGGAGATCCTGCGCCAGGGGCTGAAGGTGATGGACCTGACCGCGGTGAGCCTGTGCAAGGACAACAATCTGCCCATGATCATCTTCAACATGAACCAGCCGGGCAATATCCGGCGGGTGGTGATGGGGGAAAAAGTTGGATCGCTGGTGACGGCGTAACAAGCAGTGGACAGTGGTCAGTGAACAGTGATCAGTTGTCAGTGCTTTGGGATTTGGCTTGAATGGCTGTCCCAACCGGTCACTCGGAGGCGTCTAACAGCCAGTGGAGACGCGCAAGCCAGAACGGCTGAATGCACTGACGGGCTTGCGTTGCTTCGCGGCCATCAACATCGTCTTATTTCATTTTTCCAATCCAGATTGGTTTGGCTGGTTTGCGCCGGTCGTCAACGCCGGCTACGCATCGGTGAGCTTCTTCATCCTGCTTTCAGGGTTTGTGCTGGCGTACAACTACGCCGGGCGGGCGCGCGGAGGGCAGCTCGACCGGGTGAAGTTCTGGAAGGCGCGGTTCACGCGGCTCTATCCTATCTACCTGTTGAGTCTGCTGATGAGCTGGCAGATGGTGGGGCCGGAGCGTAAAGCCCACTCGCCGGGAATGTTCTGGACGGGGATGGTGCTTACGCCGCTGCTTCTGCAAGGGTGGATCCCGGCCGTTGCGACCTTTTTGAATACACCGGCGTGGACGATGTCTGCCGAGAGCTTCTATTACGTGCTCTTCCCGTGGCTTGCGGGCTTGAAGCGTCCCGCGCGGGCTTGGCATTACCTGGTTCAGATGGCTGGGGTGTGGGGCCTGGGCCTGATTCCTGGCACGCTCTACGTGGTGTTCAATCCAGACGGCCTTGCACATCCGGACCGGTGGAGCTACGGCCCCTGGCTGCAGGCGCTCAAGTACACTCCGTTGCCGCACCTGGCCAGCTTCGTTTTTGGCGTTCTTCTGGCGAATGTGGATGAGCTTGTGGAGCGGGCAAGCCGTCTTCGCCTCATGTTGGGTCTGGCCGGCTTTGGCGGGCTATTCTGCATTCTGACTCTGGCGCCGGTGCTCCCGTACGCGATGCTTCACGATGGGCTGCTGATGCCGCTGTTCGGCTGCATCGTGCTGGGGTTGGCTGGGGAGAATCCGCTGGCGAAGTTTTTCGGGCTGCGCCCGCTGGTGTTTGTGGGCGAGGCCAGCTACTGCCTCTACCTGTTGCACTTCAACCTGTGGAACATGATTCACGGCTCGCATGTGCTGGAATGGTCGGGGCTTATCCGGTTTGACCCGTGGATCAGCTACGGCCTGCTGATCGTGCTGGCGCTGTTGGCGCTGCACCTGGTGGAGAAGCCGGCGCAACGGCAATTACGGAAGTGGATGGGGGCGTAGGGCGCTTGTGAACTCACTTCACGCCTCGGTGAGAATGTCATGTCCTTGTGAAGACGCTGCCCTGGCGGCTGGGTTACGCTAAGGGCTATGAACAGCGAGAAATCAAAAGAGCTGTCACGGAATGCATTCAATCGCTCCGCCGCCAACTACGAGAATACCGTTGCGGGATGGCACTCCCGCAAAATGAAGGAGGCTGCCCTCGATCGACTGGAGCAACCCATCAACGGTTCGATTCTCGATGTGGGTTGCGGGCCCGGCATCTTTCTGAACATGTTGGCCAGGGAGAACGGAGAACTGAGCCTAGCGGGGCTGGATATAGCCCCTGAAATGATCCGGGTGGCCAAAGAGCGGCTCGGGCCCCTGGCCGATCTCAAGCTCGGGGACGCTGAATCGCTGCCATGGGAGGATAACCGGTTCAACTATGTTTCATGCATCGATTCGTTTCATCACTATCCCAACCCCGCACGAGTGCTAAGGGAGATGCATAGAGTTCTCAGGCGCGGCGGCCGCATTGTGATGGCGGATCCTTCAGCGCCAGTCGTCATGCGGCAGATAGCGAACCTCTTGAACCCTCTTCTGCGCAGGGGTGATGTGAAAATGTACGGACAACGCGAGATGATGAGTTTGCTCGATGCAGGCGGGTTTCAGCAGGCGGCCTGGTCGAACGAAGGCTTGTTTGGCTTCGTAGTCACAGCGATCTCTCTTTAGGGTCTTGCCGTCTTATTAGCGGAGGCTGGTTTTCCGCTTTCAAGACATGACTCATGGTTATTGCTCTTCCGCAAAGGCCGTAAAGCTGTGCGGAGCTAACTCGATGTGGAACTCGGTGCGTGGGGGATGCGGCGAGCGTCGCCGCTGCGTGGTTGGGCTGGCGGGAATCTTGCCTTCGACTAACTCACCGGTGGCTAGATTGCGCAGGCGAGTGGATGTCCCAACGGTGGAGACTGTTACCTTGGCGGGCGCGTCGAGGTAGGACTCCACGACGAACGTGTTGTTGTCGTAGGCGAAGAGACTCACTTTGCTGGGAGCATCAATCTGGACCGGAAGGTCAACCAGCAGATACTGCTTGATCGAGGTGAGCACGGGCTGGGGCAGCGAGTAGAGATCGTTGGGGTTTTCCGGAATGGTGAGGACGTAGAGGATTCCCTTCGAATACCGATCCATGATCAACAGCGGAGCGCCGCGGCCGTTGGCGGTGCCGCGGACGATGGGCCATGCATCGTTGGTCTGGAAGGCAATCTCGGGGATCAGCACCTCCGATGTCGCGCCCAGGTTGGCTCCTCCGCCGGCGCCGTATGCGCCCCAGTAGTCCGTGACCTTGAGTATGTTGCCGGTGGCATGAAGATCGGCGATCTGGCTCAGACCCTTGTCTTGAAGCGCGTTCAAAAGCCCGGAGGTGATGACGATATTGCCGCCCTGCTCGAGATGCGCTTTGATCTTGCTCACAATCGCCGGATCGAACCTGGCGGACTCGGTGAGCAGGATCGTCTTTGCATCGGAGGGAAACTCCGGGTGCAGATCGATGGGGATTCCGATCATGCCCAGATAGTTGTGGAGGAAATCCTCGCCCGTGGACTGGTAGGGCTTGTAACTGGCCAGGGCGATGGGATTGCCCAGCTTGCCCAGCACTTCATTGACCTTGGACAGGGAGTAGCCGGCTACGGAAGCGTAATTGACGGGCGCCGATGAGGTAGAGGCCGTGTGCCACTTATCCAGCTCTGCGAGGTTAAAGCTGGTGTCCAGGCCGCTCCACGCCTTGCGATCGCCTAACTCGGGTGTCCTGAGCAGATCGCTGTATTGGAACAGCATGATCTGCGGAGCTTTGGCTAGCATGGTGTCCCATAACTGCTCGGCGTAGCGATCGAGATAGCGGGTGTCATAAACGTCGACCCAGCCGCCGCCGTTGCCGTGCGGCGAGATGTTATCGAAGTAGCGGACGATCTGGTAACTCTCATATTGCTGCAGGTGCTGATCGGTAATGACCGGGTCGCGGGTCTCGGTGCCGGTGTAAATGCCGTCGAAGATCTTTGGCTCCCGGTCAAGGTCGTAGCCATTGGCCTGAAAGTGCTCATACCAGTTGGGAAACTTGATGACGATCTTGACCTTGGGGTTGACGGCGCGCGCCGGGCCGACAACCAGATCGCGCGAAACTTCGTCCATCAGACGCAGGCGGAACTCGCTCCAACTGGCATTGCCCTTGGCTGCGATGTCGGAATCGCGCTTGGTGTTGTTGAAGAAGAAGTCGTCGAGCATGATCTCGTCAAAGTGGCGCGCGGTGACCTCGGCCACATGCTTCACATAGTCGCGCTGTTTGGGGTCCGTATAGCAAAACGAAATAAACTGCCCCGATTCCACCTCGCTCGCGGTGAAGCCGGCCGTGTCACCCCCGGCTGCATAGGCAATGCCGCCTGCCACCTCGACGCCGTGGGCGGTGAAGAAGGTCTTCACGGTTTCGAGCAATGCATCGTCGGCAAGAACGCCGCTGCGGTAGCTCTCAATGTAGACCTTGTCCACCTTGACCTGGCTGGAGATCTCGTCCCAGGACTTCTGGAGGAATGCCGGGTCCTTCATGCGCTCGACCACGCCGACGGGGATGTAAACGGCAACGCGGAACTGATCGTGAGCCGGGGGCGGAGCGGCGGCCAGCGAAAGGAAGGTTGGGACGAGAAGGAACAGCACGAGCAATCGAGTGCGCGCAAGCACGTTTGGGTCTCCTTGGCGTTTGCGGCGCGGGTTGCTCCCCAGGGCGCAGAGCCCGCTGGGAACCGCCGCACTGCCGCGGTGCCAGTATATGCGCGCAATGTCCCTCGGGTGAAACGTTCAGGCAGCTCGGATGATTTGCAGGACCTCAAAACCGGGGAGCTGCAAAAAGCCCAGCCTGAGGTTGGCTGGGCTTTGATGGTTTGGAACATCTTTTCAGCTACGGGTTCGTTACTTCGATGGCATGGTTGTTGTGCGGCACGGAGGCCAGGGCAGTGGGACTTGCACCGGTGGGGTACGGCGTGGCCTGTGTGAGGGACAGCGCGCCTGTATTCGGGTTTAGTTCAAAGCCGGAGACGGAACTGTCCAGGTAGTTGGCGGTATAGACGAATCGGCCAACGGAGGCATCCACGAGGATGGCAACCGGCTGTGTGCCAGTGGAGTTGGTTTGGCTGCCACTGACGCTCACGATGGCCGAGGGGGTGCCAGTGACCAGATCGATGCTGTAGGGCGTAACCGAGGAGTCCAATGCGTTGGCGAGATAGATGTACTTGCCACGCGGGTCGATCGTAATTGCGGCGGGCTCGTTGCCGGTTTTGAAGGGCCCGTTGGTGAGGAAGTTGAGAACGCTGCCGGACTGAATCGTGTATCCGATCAACTGGTTGGAGGCGAAGTCAGTGGCATAGACAAAGCGGTTTGTCGGATCGGAGGCGATGGCGGAGGGTTTGACGCCCGCTTTGTAAGGGCTCCCGGTAGGGAGGTTCAACGCGCCGCCCGAGCCTACGCTGAAACCAAAGATCCAGCCGGGATTGGCGGTGCTGGTCACTGTTCCGCCGGGATTATAGGCGGACTGGTCATAGGCGGTGACGAATACCGCATTGTTGTTGGCCAGAATGGTGATCCCGGTTGGAATCATGGTGTCGGACGCGTAGCCGGGGACGGTGAGCTTTGTCTGGGCCACGACGGAGCCGATTACGCCGCTGGAGAGGGAGTATTCAGTGAGCGTGGCGGAAGTGGTGCCCGAGATCACATAGAGATAGGTATTGGCGGCGTTGGCTGCGATGGCGACAGGCGTGGTGCTCACGGTGACCAGGTCCTTTTGCGTGAGTATGCCGCTTCCCGAGAGGTCGAAGTGGACTACGGAGCTATTACCCGCATTGGCGACGTAGAGATTCGCATAGTCGGAGGTGATGGTCATTGAAACCGGATTGACGCCACCGCTGGGCACCGTGGCTGCGCCGGAGCGCAGAGCGCCGGTGGATAAGTCGGCATCGAAGGTCTGGATCTGTCCAGCACTGCCTGATCCCGAGCCCGCGGAATCAGCTACGAAGACATAGTCGATGGTGACAATATCGCAGGACGTCAAGAGGGTGGCCACTAGGAGGCCAAGGGTAGAGACCAGAAACAACTGGCTCAATTTGCTGAACTTCATGCGCTTCCTTCGTCGAGGGCTATCAAGTTCGAGCCCCAAGAAAACTGGTTAGGTTGCCCCGTAATCATTGTAAAAGCAAGGTACGGGGTATAGCTACTGATTCCGGATTTGACCGGGGGCGCCTGCTCTCACTTGGCCACGCCAGCCCCCGTGCCGTTGTGCGGAATGGCCGCGACGGCGGTCGGCAGGGCCTGGGACGTGTACGGCGAGTTTTGCGAATTGAGGAGCGTGCCCGCGGTCGTACTCAACTCAAAGCCGGAGACGGTGCCGTTGACTCCGGCGCCCAGATAGTTGACTGTGTACAGGAAGTGGTTGGTGGACGGATCGATGCCGATGGCCACCGGTTGCAGGCCAGTGGCGTAGGCGCCGAGCCGGGTGAGCACTCCGTTGCTCATGGAGAAGGCTGTCACCGAGGAGTCCAGCGTGTTGGCCACGTAGAGGTAAGGGTAGGTGGGATCGACGGCAATGGCGGAGGGCTGATTCCCTGACGCGTACGGGCTGCCGCTGAGCGGGCTCAGGAGGCCGGTCGCGGAGGCAACCGAATAGCCGTGTACCTGGCCGTTGACCTGGTCGGTGACATAGATATAACTGCCGGTCGGATCGCCGGCGATGGCGGAGGGACAGGTTCCCACGACATAGGGAGCGTTCAGGAAGGCTCCCGGACAGGTGCCGGTGGCAAAGGCGCCGCCGCCCAGGGGTGCGCCGCCGTTGAGCGGGGTAAGCACACCGCCGGACCCAACCGAAAAGCCGAAGATATAGTTTGCGCCCGCCGTGGCATCGTAAGCAGCAACATACGCATGGGCGCCTGAGGCTGGAACCGTGATCCCTGTTGGCTCGATGATGTCGTTGGGCTTGCCGGGAATGCTCAGGGGCCAGTAGGTCAGGCTTCCATTCGTCACCGGCGCCCCGAGCGTGTCGCTGGGCGGAGAGCCGGGGCCGACGGTAATGGGCAAGACCGACACGGAACCCGAGCAAGGCTCCGCGGTGGAGCAGGCCGGCAATGGCTGGTAGGTGTCTACAACGAAGAGGTTCAATCCGTTGACGGTGACAGCAACGGGGTAGACTCCCTGGGTATTCACGGTGTTCTGGGGGTAGATCTTGCCGTCATTGCCGATAACGTTCTGAACGATTGAATTGTCGTCCTGATTGACCACATACAGGTTGTAGTTGTCAGAAGAGACGGCTTCGGCCACCGGATTGCGCCCGCCTGAGGGAAAGGGCGAGGTGGGAATCTGGCGCATAAAGCCGGACTCAGAGTTCACCTCGAAGACGTCGACCTCGCCGTACTGGTTGGTTCCCGCGGCCTTGGAACTGGTCACGAAGACAAAGTCCACGGTAAGCGTGGCGCAGGCGGTGACAAGTGTAGCAAGCAGGAGACTGGCCGCGGAGACCAGCAGCAACTGGCCGGATTTGTTGAACTTCATGCGCATCTTTCGTCAGGGGGCCGGAACCTCAGGCCCCTAAAAAATCAAGTTTGGAATCGAAACCCACGCCGCGCAAAGGAAAAGCCGCGTTCGGGATTCGGCTACGTTTGAAGAAGAACCCGATGCTCCCTGAATCCGGGGCCGAGCCCTGGCGCGGGAACCAACCAACCGGTTGACTCCCGCGGCAGTGAAAGCCGCGCTCGGCGCCGCTCTAGTTGGTACGCCCGTCCACCAGGCACCAGGCGGCAGGACCCTGGAGCGCATAGGTACTGGCGACACGCATATTGGTGAGTGAGCCCGAGTTCGGATCAACCACCCGCCCAGTGACGCTGGAATCGTTGAAGTCGGCCTCGTAAAGGAACTGGTCAGAGGGATCTTCGACCATGCACTGAGGGCCTGCGCCTGAGCCGAACGGTTCACCGGCAATGAAGCTGAGCTGGTGAGTGCTGGGGTCGATGACATAGCCGGCAAGGCCGCTCTGGGAGTTGCTGGTGTTGGTGTTGTTCCCCTGGTTGGCTACGTAGAGGACCTTGCCCTTGGATTCCACCGTGAGGAAGATGGGGTTGGAGAGCGTTGCGTCATCGGGGACGATTCCGCCGGTCTGAGGCAGGAGAGCGCCGGCGGTTCCAACGCTGAAGGGAAGAATCTGGCTGGGGTAGGTACCGGCGGTGAAGCTGCCGGTGCCGCCTGACGCGATAGTGATCGGCTCGTTGTCGAGTACGTAGACGTATCCGCCGCCGGAAACAATAGCCGTAGCCTGCTTGATGTTCAGCAGTTGGGAGCCGTTCTGGCTGACGGTCAACTGTCCGGTGCCCGAACTGTAGGTGTAGGGAAAGACCGAATCGCCAGTGGTTGGAGTTCCGCTGAGGGTGAGGAAGGAACTGGAAACAAAAAGGAAGTCGATGGGATTGGCGGGGACGGGGAAGTAGGACAGCGCCGCGCCATTCGACGACGTAACCTGCGCATTGACGATCAGTTGCAGGCGGCCTGTGGTCTGGTTGATCTGGAAGGCCGTAATGTCGCCGCAGGAGGTTGCCGAGGGGCCCAGCGCCAGGACGCAGGAGGCGCTCGACGGGGCATCGTGGTCAAGCACGTACAAGTAGTTTCCCGTGGCGTCGGCAATAATCCGGAAAGGGTTGATGCCCTGGGTGTAGAAGGTCTCCTGAAAAGTGAGGATGCCGTTGCCGCCAACCGCGAACTCGGAGATATTCGAGTTCTCGCAGGGGACGGCCGTTGTGCATGTGGCGCCGCCCTGGGCGTTGGCGCCCCGGTTGAGGACATAGAGGAACTTGCTGCCGATAAGCAGGACAGCGCGCCCAGGGTTGGCGCCGCCGGAGGAGATAGGCAGTCCATCGATGTTGTTCAGCTTGCCCGTATTGTGATCGATCGTGAAACCGCTGATGATGCCGTTTCCCCCGGATTGGGACGTCACCGTACCCGTCACATACAAATAACCGACCGTGTAGCTCTCGACGCAAGACGTAACGCTGAGGACGAGGCCAACAGAAAGGGCGCTCATCAGAAGTGCCTTGCCGAATTTCGTAAACTTCATGCGATTCCTTCATCCTGGTTCGGCGTGCGCCGCCAAGTTTGCTAGTTCCACAGCAGAGCTGGGTTGGGACGGGTCCCTGATGCATTGTAAAAGCCAAGGGTAGGTTGTGCCTAGTCTTGGTTTGAGACTGGGCAAAACAGGGCACTTTTCCAGACTACTCCCACCTTGGGAGCTCCCTCATCCTGCGCCCGGCTGACTTTTGTGCAGATTTCGAGCGCGGTTTCAGTTTGGACGCCGCAGAGGCGGCAAAGGTCACCGGGCAGCCGCGGAGAAAACATGCTATGACGCCGGCGCTGCCCGTCCATCTTATCAAGGCAGGCCCTACCAGACGCGGCAGGAGTTCTCGGGGTACATAGGCTGTCCTTTGCTGCAGCCGAATGCCTTGCCGAATTCGTCGAAGTTCTGCACGCTGCCGTTAGTGCGCCAGCGGCCGGGGGAGTGGGGATCGGTGAGCGCCGACTGGCGGGCCGAGGGCTCGGTCTGGTTCTGGCACCAGACCTGGCCGAAGCCAAGAAAGTAACGCTGCGCCTCGGTATAGCCATCGACCTTGTCGGTGATGGACTTGCCCTGGGCGGCGAGGGTGTCGAGCAGAGCCATCCAGGCGATGCGCAGGCCGCCATTATCGGCGGTGTTTTCGCCCAGGGTCAGTTTGCCGTTGAGCTTCTGCGCGGGAACGTCGTCGTGGGCTGGGGCGGCCTCAAAACCGTTGTATTCGGCCACTTCGCAGTCGGTGCGTTCGGTGAAGGCCTTGCGGTCTTCGGGGGTCTGCCACTCGCGCAGGTTTCCCTTGCCGTCGTACTTCGAGCCCTGATCGTCGAAGCCGTGCGTCATCTCGTGGCCGATGACCACGCCGATCCCGCCGAAGTTGACGGCCGGGTCGATGGTGAAGTCAAAGAACGGCGGCTGCAAAATGCCGGCGGGGAAGTTGATGTCGTTGTTGGATTGGCTGTAGTAGGCGTTGACTGTGGGCGGCGTCATGCCCCACTCCTTCTCGTCCACCGGCTTGCCCAGCTTGTTGAGGTTGTAGTTGCGGGAAAAGACCCCATCGCGGCGAACATTGCCGACGAGGTCGTCGCGCGTAACTTTGAGAGCCGAGTAGTCGCGCCACTTTTCCGGATAGCCGATCTTGTTGCGGATCATGGCCAGCTTTGCTTCGGCTTCCTTTTTGGTGGCGTCGCTCATCCAGGGCAGGGTCTTGATGTCGTCGCCGAGGGCTTTCTCGAGAGCGGCGACAAGCTGATCCATGCTGGCCTTGGCGGCGGGCGGAAAGTTCTGCTTGACCCAGTCCTGGCCCACGGCCTCGCCCAGCGCGCCATCGGTCATGGCGGTGCATTGCTTCCAGCGCGGCGCGGGCTCCTTCTGCCCCTGCAGCGTCTTGCCGAAGAAGGCGAAATTCTCGTCGAAGAAGGCCTTGGGCAGCTCGTTCGCCGAACCATGGATGGTGTGCCAGCGGAAGTAGGACTTCCAGGCGTCGACGGGCTCCTTGGCAATCAGATCGTTGAGGCCCTTGAAAAAGTCCGGCGTGGCCACGTTGAGGGTATCGAAAGGACGAACCTTCACGTCTTTGAAATAAACGGTGAAGTCGAAGTCGGGAGCCAGCTTTTCAAAGTCGGCCACGGTGTAGATGTGGTAGCGCTTGAGCGGGTCGCGCATCTCGGTGCGGTCGGTGGAGGCGGTGGCGAGCGCGGTCTCGATCTCCATGACCGAGGCGGCCTCCTTGGCGGCCAGGTCGGGCGCGTCGCCGGCCAGGGTGAACATCTTCGTGACGTGGTCCACATACTGCTTGCGAATCTCGGTGAACCGCTTGGTGTCCTTGATGTAGTAGTCGCGGTCGGGAAGAGAGATGCCGCTCTGGCCGATCTCCGCGATCTGCTTGGACGAATCCTTCTCGTCCTGGCCGACGTCGAAACGGAGGAGCGGAGCCGGGCTGCCGTCCGAGGCCAGCTCGCCGACGAGCGCGGCCAGTTGGTGAGCGTCCTTGAGGCCGGCTATGCGCTTGAGCGCGGGTGCCAGCGGCTCCAGGCCCTTCTGCTCGACAAGATCGGTGTTCATGCAGGCGGCGAAGTAGTCTCCATACTTCTTTTCGAGCGGCGACTTCGGATCCTTGGCGGCGGCATCCAACTGCTGCCAGAGCAGATAGCGGTCGCGTTCGCCGAGCAGCGAGAAGGAACGCGCCCAGCGCACCTGGTCGGCGGGAATCGGGTTGTTCTTGATCCAGTTACCGCAGGAGTATTGGTAGAAATCGGTGCAGGGGTCGGCGGTCTTGTCCATGGCCGAGAGATCGAAGCTCTTGCTGATCGGCGGGGGTGTCGGCTGAGATGAGTCGTTCTGCGAGACTGCCTGCGCCTGGGCCAGAGTTGCTCCGGCGGCCAGCAAAAGGATGGAAGCGAAAGGAAAGTATTTCATCGAATGCCCTCTTGGGAACAAGGTCAATCAGCTTGGATGTTCGCGCGCGCCAATCGGAGGCGGCAGGCTCGTATCGACCTTAATTTGAAATGCGGCAGCCAATTTCGTGTGGACTGCATTTTCTAGGAGCCTATCACGACGGGGCCGGCGGCAGGCATATCGAGGCGATGTAACATAGCAACTGTTCATTCGAAGTCGATCCGGAAGAGAGGGAGACCTTCATGCCGATACGATTGCTGATCGCCGCGTTGTTCGTGGCTACTCTCGGCTTGGCGCAATTGAGCCGCGCGCAGGATGTGCATGTTCGTGTCTCGCCCGATGTGAAGACAGGCATTGACGGAACGACTGAGTTTCCCACCATTCAGATGGCCATGGACCATCATCCGTTTGCCGGCGTGGGGCCTGACGGACGAACTGGCCGCGTCTTCATCGAGATTGCGCCCGGCGCTTATCGCGAGCGCGTCATCGTCACGCAGAACCACACCAACATCACCTTGCTGGGGATGGGGAAGGCGCCTGAAGACGTGGTCATCACCAACAGCCTGAACGCCAAGCAGGCGGGCGGCACCTTCTTCACGGAAACAGTGGAGGTGAACGGCCAAGGCTTTGAAGCCGACAACATCACCTTCGAAAACACCGCGGGCAATACCGGGCAGGCCGTTGCCGCGGCGGTGCGCGCCGATCGATCCATCTTCAAGCACTGCCGGTTCCTCGGTCATCAGGACACGCTCTTCGCCGACTACGGACGCCAATACTATGTCGACTCCTACATTGAGGGCGGCACCGACTTTATCTTTGGCAATGCCACAGCCGTGTTCGCCCATTCGGAGATTCACGCCAATGCGCCGGGCTATCTGACTGCGCAGTCGCGCACCTCGCCCGATCAAACTACGGGGTACGTGATCCTCGACAGCAAAGTGACCAGCGGAATCGAGCACGTTGCGGGGGCGGATGCGACAGCGGCCTCGAAAGAGGTAACGAGCCTCGGCCGTCCCTGGCGGCCTTATTCCCGCGTTGTCTACATCAACACAGAACTCTCCGCCGACGTGACGCCGCAGGGATGGAATGCGTGGGGCAAAACACCCGGTACGCCGCTAGCCTTCTATGCCGAGTTCAACAGCACGGGGCCTGGGGCTAATCCGTCGGGCCGCGTTCCGTGGTCGCATCAGCTCAGCGCGCCGGAAGCCGCGAAGTTCCAGCCCAAAGTGTTTCTGGCTGGTTCAGATCATTGGGACGCGGAAGCGGAGGCGGCGAAGCTGCCGTAGAACCACAGTTGCCAATCGGAGATTCCGGAGGGAGCGGGTCGGTTTTCTGCAGGCGAGGTATCGGTATGAGTAAGACAGGGAACTAGCGACCAACTATGCAAACCGAAGATGTCCTCGCAGATGATTGAAATTGAGAGCTTCAAGCCGTGACTCATTCAGTTTTTTAACGAGCCGCAGATCGTCGGTGACAATAAGGAACTGATCGGAGACGAGCGCGAGGGCGCTGTCCGTCAGCCCCAGGGAATAAAATTCCGGCCTCTGAGCAGCGTCGAGACTCGGTATGGTTAGCTCGTCGATACCGACGAAGGTCTCGTAAAACTTCCTCAGGCATTCGGCTTTTGTTCGTTCCGGCAGATCGTTGGTGAGATTACTTACTTCCGTAAGGACGTGCGGCGTGGTCACGGCCTTCCCAAAGAACCTTTTGAGTCTGAGCAGCAGATGATAATCCTCTGCGTCGTATTTCGATAGCTTATTGTATTTCCCATCGCCGACCAGTCGCAGATCGTATCCGCCAACCAGATACAGAAGCGCCAGATTCGCATCGATCAAGATCCCTTTCGTTCTGTACCTGTCTATCAGCGAATCGACATAGGTGCTCATTGATTCCAAACCTTTAATGATGTTCCCTGGCCGGTTTCAGGGTCGATCGCAATTGTCTTGTAAACGCGAGGCAATTCGTTCCCAGTGACTATCGCGTAGGTCGCAGGCGCGTTTGTCGCAAAGGAAACGACCACTCGCCAAAATGGATCCTGTTTGAATATTCGGCCTTCAGATGCATCGTTCTCGTAATGGCCTTGCCGTAGCTCGACCTCTTCCAGCCGGATATCCTTGACCTCTGGAAGTAGATCCTTGGCAAAAACCATTGCAGCTCTTACCGCACCCTTCATGTCAACCATAGCGTTTCCCCTCAAATCTGCTCAATCATAACGCATTTTCTCGACGAAGCCCGGATGCCTTGCTAGGGCGTTATCACTGCGCCCTTCTGGTCTTCGAGCGCTGCGATGCGCGACTCCAGAACGCGGGACTGCTCGGTGAATTCGAGGCGGCGGAGACGGGTGTCGAGGCGGATCCGCTCTGTCTCTTCGCTGAGCTTCTGTCCTCGCGACATGTTTGAAACGCTTCCCCGTGCTTCGCGCAGTTCGGGCTCAAGCTCCTCAGCAAAGACTTGCCGAATCTCTTCTCCGTACATCCGAGGCACCCTCTGGATCGGATTCTACGCCCGTTTGCAAATCGCTGTGTCGAAATCAACGCAGTCTTTACATTCCGGCGTTGGCCCTGCCACACTGAAACGTGGACACCCAGACAATCGTCATTCTTGATTTTGGTTCGCAGTATACGCAGCTCATTGCGCGGCGCATTCGCGAGTTGAACGTCTTCTCCGTCGTGCTGCCTTGCACGGCGCCTCTCACGGAAATTCGGGCTCTCCATCCGCTGGGGATTGTGCTCTCGGGCGGGCCCGCGTCTGTCTACGACGTGGATGCGCCGGCGGCGGACGCGGGGGTGCTGGAGTTAGGTGTGCCGGTGCTGGGCATCTGCTATGGGCTGCACTTCATCGTTCACCATCTGGGCGGCAAGGTGCTCTCTGCGCCGCGGCGCGAGTACGGGCATGCGGAGGTGACGATTGAGGACCGGACGAATTGGCTGTTTGGCGGGCTGCCGGATACGCTCCAGGTCTGGATGAGCCACGGCGACGAGGCGCTGGAGCTGCCTGCTGGCTTCCGGCGCACCGCGGTGAGCGCCAATGCACTGGCGGCCATTGCGAATGAGGAGCGCCGCATCTGGGCCGTGCAGTTCCATCCCGAGGTGCATCACACGCCGCTGGGGCCGCGTCTCATCATGAACTTTGTTTTTTCCATCTGCGGAGCGGCGGGCCACTGGACTCCGGCGCACTTTATTGAAACAACCGTAGCCGCGATCCGCGAGAAGGTTGGCAAGGGACACGTGATCTGCGGGCTCTCCGGCGGGGTAGACTCGTCGGTGGCGGCGGTGCTGGTACACCGGGCCATCGGCAGCCAGTTGACCTGCGTATTCGTCAATAACGGCGTCCTGCGCAAGAACGAGTTTGCGAGCGTGCAGAAGAACCTGCGCGACAAACTCGGGCTCAATATCGTTGCCGTGGACGCGAGCGATCGGTTTCTGGCGCAGTTGGCCGGGGTCACCGATCCGGAGACCAAGCGCAAAAGGATTGGCGCGGAGTTCATCGCGGTCTTCGACGATGAGGCGGCGCGCATCGCCAAGGGAACCGGCGGAGTGGATTGGCTGGTGCAGGGAACGCTCTATCCCGACGTGATCGAGTCGTCGAGCGTGAAGGGCCCGAGCCAGACCATCAAGAGCCACCACAACGTGGGCGGGTTGCCGTTAGGCATGAAGCTCAAGCTGATTGAGCCGCTACGGGATCTGTTCAAGGATGAAGTCCGCCGCATTGGGCGCGACCTGGATATGCCGGAAGACATTCTGGGGCGGCAGCCGTTTCCAGGGCCGGGGCTGGCGGTACGCATTCTGGGCGAGGTCACTCGGGAGCGTGTGGCGCTGCTGCAGGAGGCGGACGAGATCGTGGTGGCGGAGATCAAGGCGGCGGGGCTGTACTCGAAAATCTGGCAGAGCTTTGCCGTGCTGCTGCCGGTGATGAGCGTGGGCGTGATGGGCGACCAGCGGACCTATGCGTACACGGCGGCGGTGCGTGCGGTGCATTCGGAGGACGGCATGACCGCGGACTGGACGCCGCTGCCGTATGAGGTGCTGAAGCGCATCTCCAGCCGGATTGTGAATGAAGTGCGCGGAATCAACCGCGTGGTCTACGACATCACGTCTAAGCCGCCCGGCACGATCGAGTGGGAGTGAGGACTGGCCGTCCGGGCGGCGGCGCATCCGTCGACATAGGTTCTCTTTTGTGGCATGGAAAAGAGGATAGCTGGAATCAGTGCTTCTTTTCCAGCCTGAGAACCACATCGGCTGTATGAGTATCGTCGTTCAATTGAAGGTTGTATTTGCAGTTGACGGCAGAGAAGACGCGCTTTAGGGCCGGGTTGGCATCCCCTATTGCATAGAAGCCGAGGATTGCGCTTTCGTTGAAGACCGCGCCCGCGGGCATCTTCCATGCGGCAAGCATTGCGGCGCGGAGATCGTCGGCGACGTTTTGAATTGTGAGTGTGCCCATGGTGTATACCGGGCCTGCTTCAACAGTTACGGAAAAACTGACGATGGACTGAGCGCGATCGAAGCTGGGAGTGGGGCGAACGCTGGCCTTCATGTAGCCGCGGTTGTGGTATCGGCGAGCGAGGAACTCCCAGTTCTCGCGCAGATGCACTGAGTCGGCGATGTCCCCAGGATGGATGCCGGACTGGTGGTCGAATTCGGCTTGCGTTACGACGAGGCCGGGCGCAAGTTGGACTCCCGTGATCCTGTATAGCGCGCCGGGTGAGACAGAGACGAGAAAGGGAATGCGAATGGCCTCTAGGGTCACGACCGGGGCGAATTGCGGGGTAGCTTGGACATCGGCTTCGAGGTAGCCCTTTTCGCGATAGAAGTTGCCCAAGTTGGTCGCAATCTGGTTCGGGCTCCCGTCAGTGTCATAGTTTGAACCGGACTGTCTGGCGAGGATCTCCTGAGCTTTTGGGTCCAATGCCGGCGAAGTACTGTCGAGATGGATTTCGCCGATCTGGACCGGCGGCGCGGTGATGGCGTAACTCACTGCTGTTACCTTGTGCAGCTTCAGGTCGGTGTAGGGAGTGGCTGTGACGGTTGCCTTGATGCCCTCGGCCGCAAGTAACTCTTCAAGTGCGCCGCGCACACTCTCCTCGAGACCACCTTCGGACGGGACCTTGCCGTGATAAAGCGGAAAGCGATCATGGAGTTTGGCATCGAGGTCCTTGCCTGGCGTGAGGGGCAGGTTTTCCAGGCGAATGGGAAAGAGCAGGGCTGCAGGGGTCAAGGAATAGACGAGGTCACTGCCATCGAACTTGTAAGTGAGATTGTCGAAGACGCCGGTATCTATGAGCTGTTTGGAGTGGTCATTCAACTCGGCGGAGGTGACGGGGGCACCCACCTTGAGTCCCGACGCCGCCAGCAACTCCTGGTCGGAATACTCCGGGTCGCCTTTGAATTGAATGGTCTTGGGCAGGAACTTTTGCGCGGCGCACGGCAGGCTGGCGGAGAACAGGAGAACAGCAGTTGAAAGCAGGAAAAGCGTGCGTTTCATGGTAGGGAAAGAGTAGCAAAGCGGCGACGCCTCAGGTTGAGATATTGCGGGCATTTATTGAAGTGCCCAAAGATTCATGGCGCTACATCAGGAGCCGGCTGCAATCTTGCTCGTGAAGAATTCGAGCGATTTCTTCAATCCCTCTTTGAGTGTGATCCGCGGTTCCCAACCCAGCAGGATGCGGGCCTTGGTGATGTCTGGGCGGCGGCGGGCGGGGTCGTCCTGGGGCAGGGGTTCAAAGCGCAACTCGCTCTTGGAGCCGGTCACTTCCAGCACGGCCTGAGCGCACTCAAGGATGGTGAATTCGGTGGGGTTGCCGATGTTCACCGGCAGATGTTCGCTCGAGCGCGAGAGGCGCAGAATGCCTTCAATCAGATCGTCGACGTAGCAGAAACTGCGGGTCTGGTTGCCGTCTCCATAGACGGTGAGCGGCTGGCCGCGCAGGGCCTGCATCAGGAAGTTGGAGATGACGCGGCCGTCGCTGGGGTGCAGGCGGGGACCGTAGGTGTTGAAGATGCGGACCAGGTGGGTGTTGACGCCGCGATAGCGGTGGTAGGCCATCACGAGGGCTTCGCCGTAGCGCTTGGATTCGTCGTAGACGGAGCGGGGGCCGACCGGGTTTACATGGCCCCAGTATTCCTCGGTCTGGGGATGCTCGAGCGGGTCGCCGTAGCACTCAGAGGTAGAGGCGTGGAGAAAACCGGCGCCATGTTTGGCCGCGATCTCGAGGGCGTTCTCAGTGCCGATGGAGCCCACCCGCAGGGTTTCAATGCCCAGGCGGAGATACTCGGTCGGGCTTGCCGGCGAGGCCATGTTGAAGACGTAGTCCAACGCTCCTGGGTTGAAATCCGCGCCGAAGGGCTGGCAGATGTCGTGCTGTTCAAATTGGAAGCGGGGCTCGCCGGCAAGGTGCGCGATGTTCTCTTGATCGCCCGTGGAGAGGTTGTCGACGCCAACAACGGTATGGCCCTCGCCTAGCAGGCGGTCCGTGAGGTGAGAACCGAGGAATCCGGCGGCGCCGGTAACGAGTATGCGCATATTAGTTTGTCTTGCTCCGATACTCGTGGAACTGGGTCAGGTTCAGGAAATGTTCTTCTCTTCCGAACGAGCAGCAGGGAAGATTGACCTTACATTACCATGCTGCGTGGCTTGCCTTGCGCCGCCTGATAACTTGCCGGCCTTCCCACGCTGACGTAGGTAAATCCACGTTCGACCATCTGCTGCGGTTTGTAGAGATTGCGGCCGTCAATCACGATGGGAAAGCGGACGGCATCGTTCAGACGGACGAGGTCGATGTTGGCAAACTCCTTCCAGTCGGTCAGAATCAGCACCGCGTCGGCGTCCTTGGCCGCTTCGTAAATGTCGTTGGCATAGTGAAGCTTCTTTGAGGGCGGCAACACTTCCTTGGCGCGCTCGTTGGCCGCCGGATCGTACGCTGTAACGGTTGCGCCGGCTTCCACAAGTCTCTTGATAATGTCGATGGCGGGAGACTCGCGGATATCGTCGGTATCGCCCTTGAAGGCCAGGCCCAGTGCCGCCAACCGCTTGCCGCGCAGGGTCCACAGCGCCGAGAGCACCTTGTTGAAGAAGACGTCTTTTTGAGTTTCGTTGATCTTGCGGATTTCCTGAAGCAGTTCAAAGTCCACGCCGCGCTGTTGCGCCACCCAGTGGAACGCGGCCACGTCCTTGGGAAAACAAGACCCGCCATAGCCCAGCCCCGCGCGCAGAAACCGGGGACCGATGCGGCTGTCCAGGCCCATGCCCGCGGCAATGTCCTCGATGTCCGCATCCACAGCTTCGGCCAGGTTGGCCACCGCGTTGATGAAGGAGATCTTCAGCGCCAGGAATGCGTTCGAGGCGTGCTTGATGATCTCAGAACTTTGCGTGGAAGTCACCAGCAACTTAGCCGGATGAGAAGCGCTGCAAGCCCCCGGGAGCGCACCCGGCTGCTGGTAATAACTGCCTCCGACGAGCGGCTCATAGACGCGCCGCAGCAGATTGGCGGAGCGCTCGTTGCCGGCGCCCACCACGATGCGGTCGGGATGCAGAAAGTCGATGATGGCAGTACCTTCGCGCAGGAACTCGGGGTTTGAGACCACGTCGAAGTTCTCCGGGTCAACCCCATGGCGGTGCAGCACGCGGCTGATCCACTCGTTGGTGTAAACCGGCACCGTGCTTTTTTCCACGATCACTTTGTAGTTGTGGATGTGCCGGGCGATCTCAGAGACCACGGCCTCGACGTAGGAAAGGTCGGCGGCGCCGGTATCGCCCTGGGGAGTGCCCACGGCGATGAAGATGGCCTCGCTGCTTTCAACGGCGCTGCCCAGGTCGGTCGTGAAATCCACGGCGCTGCCCCGGTGTTTGGCGAGCAACGCGGGCAGGTGGTCTTCGTAGATGGGTACGCCGCCCTCGCGGAGGGTCTTGACCCTGGCTTCATCATTGTCGACGCAGAGGACGCGGTGGCCCATTTCAGCAAAACAGGCTGCGGCAACGAGACCCACATATCCTGACCCGATCACACAAATGGAAACTGGACTTTGCATAGGCTTGCGCTTTCTCCTTGGCGGCTTCCCAAGGAAGCTATTGGGTTACATTGAATTGCGATGGCTGGTTCCCCTTCAAATGAGCGGCCTGGCAGGCGGCCAACAGGTCTGCCACAGGAATCCCGTCTATGGTCAATCCCCTGCTGGAACAAGACCATTTTATCCCAGGGCTATGGCGCGGCGTCCCTCTTGCACGGACCCTGCTCGCCTGCCGCGGTACTCAAAGTAACCCAAGATTCAAGGTTGTGTGAAGGCATGGGAATCTTTGCGCCCGTGATGAGACTGGCTACCGCAAACTGGATTGGACAGGCTGTTCCCGGGGGGCAGCGCGGCGATGGCTGTCTGGTAGAGTGAGATTGCGGCGGGAGAGCAGTCGCTGCGCGTTGAACACCGGCCTGTCGATGAGCCGGTCTTTGTTGAGGATGGGGACAAATCTCATGGTTTCGCAAGGACTACTTCCGCAGCCGGTACTGGCTCCTTTTCGTATCGCGCCCAGGTTTGTGGGTCGGGTTTGGGGTTCCCTGGATCTTCATCCCTGGTATGACCGGACCGCCGAGGGTGCTGGAGAGCCTATTGGAGAGGTCTGGCTGACCGGGGACGAATGCGTGGTGGCTACCGGGCAGCACGCCGGGCAGACGCTGGGCGAGGTCTTCCGTGAGGCTTCGCAGGCTTTGCTGGGGGCAAATGCTCCGTCCGCGGAGTCGCCGCTGCTGATCAAGGTGATCTTCGCCAAACAAAAGCTGAGCGTGCAGGTACACCCTGATGACAGGATGGCGCGGAAATACGGCCAGCCGCGCGGCAAAACCGAGTGCTGGTATGCGCTAGCGGCCGAGCCGGGGGCGCTGGTGGCGGCTGGGCTCAAGCCCGGCGTGACGCTGGACAAGATCAAGGCAGGGATTCGCGAAGGCACGCTGGAAGAGAGCCTGAACGTGCTGCCGGTGGCGGCGGGCGAGATGATTCTTGTGGATGCGGGAACGGTTCACGCCATCTGGCCGGGATCGATTCTGCTGGAAATCCAGCAGAACTGCGACCTGACCTACCGCATGTACGACTACGGACGGCCGCGCGAGCTGCATATCGAGAAATCGCTCGAAGCCGTGCGCCTGGAGACTCGCGTAGGCAAAGTGATGGCCGAGGGGATGCGGGACCGAACGATTCTGGTGGATGCGGAGTACTTTCGCGTGGAGCGTTTGCCCGTGGACGGGAGCCGGAGCAGCAGGACCCTGGCTGGCGAAGGGAAGCCGGACCGTGGGCTGGCATATCTGTTTGCTGCCGCGGGAGCAGGCCGGATCGTCGGACAGGAATTTGAGCCGGTGGATCTGCCGGCGCGCGGAATTGTGGCTGTTCCAGCAGGCTCGCCGGAGTTTGTGGTCGAGGATCTGGGCGGCCTGGACCTGATCCGGATTTCGCCCAACTGGCCGGAAAAGAGCGAATGACCGCGGCGCTTGGTGCGGAGACGTGGGCGATTGGCGGTTTTCCGGGAAGGTTAAGCCTCTGGCGCGCGCGACTTTTGGCGGTAAAACGTGTCAAACTCCATAGATCGCCGATTTCCAACCTTGAAGGCGAGACGGGTGCGTTTCTGTTCTGGAACCTCGGGAGCATGAAGAATCCGCGCGAATTGCGGAACCCGAACTGTAACTCTTTGCGGAATGTTTGCCTTGAAATCCTGAATTGCGGATGTACACTTCCCCAAGGATGGGATTAGCCTCCTGGGGCGTCCTGCAGTTCTGATGGAGGCGCAGAATGTGTTCGAAGTTCGTTCTTGCGGCGCTCTTTGTTGTCGCGGCAATGCCCGTTTTGTCCCAATCCTCTTCAGCAGCCATTGAGAGCGTCTGGCGGGTCGACGCAGGGGGCGGCGTTTCCGCCTACCATGATGACTTTTATGGAACGGGCATCATGGAGGGCCCCACGGCCTGGGTGGACCTGTACCCGAATCGCGGCCCTAAGTTTCTACATCCATTAGGCCTGGACATGGAGGGCCATTTCATCACCTTCGGCGGACCGCAGCCGCAACTGGCCGGCCAATCCACTTTCACCACAACCAGGGAATTGACTTACGGAGGCGGCCCGATCTATGAATGGCGCCACTTCAAGAGATTCACTCCGTATGCCAAGTTTCTATGGGAGCAGGGCAACATCGATTTCAACGCGGGTATCCCCAGCTACACGCATGACAACAGGAGCGACTGGGCTCCCGGCGCCGGGTTCGAATACCGGATGATGCGGCATATATCGATTCGGGCCGACTATGAGAAGCAGTATTGGCAGCGACTCTTTGAGGACCACGCGATAACCACTCCCACCGGGATCGCAATCGAGCCAAGGGGTGTTACCCTGGGCGCCTCCTACGAGTTTGATCGCCTCCATTTCGGTGGGCCCATCAAAGAGAAGTGATGGATGGCGCCAACGGCTCTCCCGCAGGCCGCGCGGCAATCGATCTACATGCTGAAGGGCTGCTTTTCCGATTGCAGAGGCAGCCTTTTCCAGTTTGCAAGGGACCTGAGAAGCATCCTGGGCCTTCGGCTAGAGCGCTTTCATTGTTAGCGTAAGGTCATGGGTGCCCCACCTGGGGGCCCTCTGGGCACCGCGTCTTTGTTTTTGCGGCTAGGGTGGGATAGCAGCCCCCATTTCAGGAACTGTGAAAATGCTTTAAATCCAGAAGTGCAGATGTACACTCCCCCTAAGGAATGGATTCGCCTCATGGGGCATCCTGCAGTTCTGATGGAGGCGCACCTTGCGTTGGAAATTCGTTCTGGCCACGCTTTTTCTTGTCGCAGGCGTACCCGTCTTTTCCCAAAGTGATCCGGCAGCCATAATGAGTTCCTTGCAGGTTAACGCAGGGTTTGGATTGAGCGCCTACCGTGACGACTTTGAGGGCCCCGGCATCATGGAGGGCAGCACGCTCTGGTTCGACGTTTACCCGCATCGCGGTCCGAAGCTTTTGGAAGGATTCGGCGTTGACATTGAGGTCCGCGACATCGACTTTGGCCGTCCGCCGACCCAACCCTCGAATCTCCGTGAGGTTACCGGTGGGGGCGGGTTGATCTACAGTTGGCGCCACTTCCACAACCTCAATCCTTATGGCAAGGTCGATTGGGAGGTAGCCGGCATCGACTTCCACGCCGGTAATCCCCGCTACAACTACGACACCAGAAATCTCAGTGCTTACGGCCTCGGGATTGAATATCGGATTGTGCAACATATATCGGTTCGCGCTGGCTATGAGGAGCAATTCTGGCAAAGGCTCTTTCAGGACCACGCGATTTCCACTCCCACCGGAATTGCTCTCAAGCCGCGGGGTGTTACCGTAGGCGCGTTCTATGAATTCGATCGCATCCATATGCGTTGGCCCGTCCAGGAGAAATGATGATGGTTCGGCGTCGCTCTCCCGCAGGCTGCCGCGCCTATCCAGTTAAGAAATGCTGCGTCTCAGGTTGGAGACGCAGCATTTTTCGGATTCACAAGACTTCGGAAGAAGCTCCCGGACCCGGAGCTTAGCCTTTCAACTTTTATCGGCATTTGTTCGCCGCATCCTATCCGAATCCAAAGTTTTCAGGCAGAATCTATAACGATATGAGTTTCCGATTCGTACTCCCCGATGAACTTCGCGGCGCCGTGGATTTGGCCGCCGCCGACTGGACCGGCAACAACAAGGTTGACCGCTTCTGGCAGAAGGACCCCAGCCTATGGACCCGCGACGGCGAGGAAAACTGGATGGGCTGGATCGACATTGTCGAGCGGCAACAGAGGGAGCTGTCGAACCTTGCCGAGTTGGCCGCGGACGTGGAGACTGGCGGTTTCAAGACGGTTCTTCTCCTGGGCATGGGCGGTTCCAGCCTCTGCCCCGAGGTGCTGGCCGAGACCTTCGGGCAACAGCCGGGCTTTCCCGCACTGCACATTGTGGACTCTACCGATCCGGCGCAGGTGAAGGCGGTTCGCGGCAAGTTGAACCTGAAGGAAACGCTTGTAATTGTGGCCAGCAAATCCGGCACCACGCTGGAACCGAACATCCTGAAGCAGTATTTTTTTGAGCAGATGAAAGACGCCGTGGGCGCGGACGAGGCCGCCAGCCATTTCATCGCCATTACCGACCCCGGCTCGAAGATGGAGCAGGTGGCCAAGGGCGACGGGTTCCGGGACATCTTCTATGGCGACCCGACGATCGGCGGGCGGTACTCGGCGCTATCGAATTTTGGGGTGGTGGCAGCCACGGTGGCGGGCCTCGATATCGGCATGGTGTTGGACGAGGCGGCCAAGGCAGTGGCCGCGGCGAAGCTGGCGCTGGGGGACAATCCGGCGGTGGAATTGGGCCTCATTCTGGGCACGGCCGCAAATGCCGGCCGCGACAAGATCACCATCTTCGCCTCGCCGGAGATCTACGACCTGGGCGCATGGATGGAGCAACTGATTGCCGAATCGACCGGCAAACTGGGCAAGGGCATTACGCCGGTGGACCGCGAGGCGATTGGAGGGCCGGAAGTCTATGGCAACGACCGCGTCTTCGCTTATGTGAAGCTTGCGACCACGGCCGATTCCAGCCTGGACGCCGGGGTTGCGGCTCTCGAGGCTGCGGGCCATCCGGTGATCCACGTTGAGATTTCCGATCTTTACGAGATATTTGGGCAGTTCTTCAGTTGGGAAGTGGCCACGGCGGTGGCCGGCTCGGTGATGGGGATCAATCCCTTCAACCAGCCGGATGTGGAGTCGGCAAAGATCGAGACGCGCGCCCTGACCACGGCCTACGAGCAGACGGGCAAGCTGCGGGAGCAGACACCGGTGCTGGTGGATAAGGGAATCAAGCTCTACGTCAGCGAAGACTATGCGGCCACCACGCTCAAGACAGAGGCGGAGGACGGCACACTGGCTGGATTTCTGCGCGTGCATCTCAACCAGATTCATCCCGGCGACTACTTTGCCACGCTGGCTTTTCTGCCCATGTTCCCCGAGCATGAAGCGGCGATCCAGGGCTTCCGGCACAAGGTGCGCGACGCCAAACGTGTGGCCACCTGTCTGGGCTTCGGCCCGCGCTTCCTTCACTCCACCGGACAGGACTACAAGGGCGGTCCCAATACTGGAGTGTTTTTGCAGATCACCGCGGACGACGCCTTCGACGTGGAGATTCCGGGTCAGGAGTACAGCTTTGGAGTGGTAATTGCGGCGCAGGCCGCCGGGGACCTGGCGGTGCTGGAGTCGCGCAGGCGGAGGGCTATGCGGGTTCATTTGGGGGCCGATGTGTCGGCCGGATTGAGGACGCTGGCCGCGGCTTTCGATGAGGCGCTCGGGTAGAAAGCCGCGAATCGTTCACGGCCTGAACCGCATCATTTTTCGTTCATGGCCAAGTTTTCAGACAGAATTCCCAGGGAAATAGGCCAACTGTGACCGCACCATCCAGCACCCGCCCCGCCATCGCCGCCATCCTGCTCATCAGCGCCGCGGCTACGGCCTTTCTTTTCTGGCTCATTTACGTCCATCCCGCTCCTGACGCCGCCAGCGCCCGCCTCGCCTTTTTGCCCGCCTTGAATGCCCTGCTCAACGGCCTCAGCGCCACCGCACTGCTTATCGGTTACACGTTCATCCGATCCCGGCGCGGCCAGCCCCATCGCATCAAGTCTCATCGCGCCGCGATGCTCACCGCCTTCCTGTTTTCCTCGCTCTTTCTGGTCAGCTACATCGCCAACTACGCCTTGCACGGCGAGAGCCACTATCCCGGCCACAGCCTGGTGCGCACCGTCTACCTCGTCATCCTCACCAGCCACGTTCTCCTCTCGGTGATCGCCCTCCCTCTGGTTCTCGTCACTTTCTTTTTCTCGTTGTCAGGGCGCATCCCCACCCACCGCAAGGTCGCCCGCTGGACCTTTCCCATCTGGCTCTACGTGTCGGTCACCGGGGTCGTCGTTTACGCCATGCTGGCCGCGGCCAAAGCCGGAATCTGAGAATTGATGACGACTCCCATCCAACCCGACGACGGAACCCGCCAACTGCTGCAATGGGGCGCGACGATCCTGGGCTCAGGCATTTTGGCTGCCCTGCTGCTGGTGACGCTGCTGGGCGGTTTCTCGCCCACCGGCGCCAAAACCAACACCGGCTGGTTCGCCCTCATCGTGGCTCTGGGTTGCATCCCGTTTGGCGGGCTGCTGCTGTCGCTCGGCGTGGCCAAGTGGTTCCGCAATCGGCGGCTGGCGCGGGCGCGGTAGGCCCAAATCACTGTTCGCTTAGCAACTAGGTCCGTGACCGGATGAAGATGTTCTATCCGATGAACGAACGTGGGCCGGGAGGCCCACGATACAGCCGGCCAGGAGGCCGGCGCTACATTTCCAAAAGGA
>PLFY01000077.1 GCA_003138365.1 Acidobacteriaceae bacterium | reverse complement strand
ACCATTTCATCCGGTCAGAGACGTAGCATAGGAAAAGCCAATTCAGGTGCAGCGCTGCGCTTCAAGCCGGAACGGTTTGCTTTGCCTTTCGTTCGCGCCTGGGTTTGCGCACGCGCGCAGACTGCTCAGCGGCCAGCTCGCTCTCGGCGGAGTGCAAGTGGCGTTCCATGGCATTGCGCGCTTCGGTTGGGTGCCCTCCGCGAATCGCGCGGTAGATCTCCCGATGCGCCTCCAGGGAGTTCTTGCGGTCTCGCGCACGCTCGGCCGTCTTGCGCCGTTCGTCGTAGAGCGCTGTTGAAACCGTCTCCATCAGCGCTGCAAGGATGGGATTGCCGGATGCCTCAGCGATGGTCCGGTGAAAACGCACATCGTGAATCAGGTATTGTGCCGGGTCGTCGATGGTGGCGTACATCTCCGCCACTTCTTCCGCCAGCACGGTGAAATGTTCTTCTTTGCCGCGCTCGGCCGCAAGAGCCGCCAGACTGGTCTCGATCAGCTTGCGTACCTCGAACATCTGCCAAGCCTTGAATCCGTGCAACGCGCCCAGCAATCCAAGCGACGATTTTCCGATCTCCGGCGGGCCATCCGACACGAAGGTTCCCACACCATGGCGTACCTTCATTACGCCCATTGCGGCTAGATAGCCGATGCCCGTCCGCAGGCTCGCGCGGCTGATCTTGAGCATCTTGGCGAACTCGCGCTCCGGCGGAATCCTGTCGCCGGGCTGCAGGGTGCCGTCTTCGATCTTTGCCCGAATGTGGTTGACTACCTGGGCGGTCAGTTGGGTGTCGAGAATCCCCGCCTGGTCAGCTTGCATAGCGCTTAAATCCTGAGTCAAAATGTGCGCCGTCCGTCCGCATACTGAGCGTAGCACCAGCAAGCGATCTTTCCCATTCATCGGCGAGGCCGCCGGTCGATTTTCTACGGGTTGCAGATTCAAGTGGTCCGACCTCTCACGGGCAATTGTACATCGGAGAGCCCGGCCGATCCAACCGCGCAAACGTGTGGAGTTCTCCATCGGCTCTGCCGCACAAAGCCCGGCAATTTCCGCCGGATTCGACAGTGCAACGGGTTACGGTTTTCCTTGCACTACGTCATTTTCGAGTGTGCCTATGGGGTCGATGGTGATGCGTATTCGATCTCCGGCAGCCAAAGTGAAAGAATCCGGCGGGACGATGCCAGTCCCCGTCAGCAGGAAGGCGCCAAAGGGAAAGCTGTTGTCGCGGAATAGGTATTCGGCAAGAGTGGATGGAGCGCGCTTCAGCTCGGCGAGTGTTGTGGCGCCAGAAAACTCGGTGCGGCCATGGCGCACGATCTCCAGGCGAATGGGTGTTGAGGTTGGCAGCGTCTCACGGCTGATGAGGACGCAGGGGCCCAATCCGCAACTGCCGTCATAGACCTTCGCCTGGGGAAGGTAGAGCGGGTTTTCTCCTTCGATGTCCCGCGAACTCATGTCGTTGCCGATGGTGTATCCGATGATCTGGCCCCTGGGATTGATGAGCAGCGTGAGTTCCGGCTCTGGAACCGACCATGCGGCGTCGCTGCGAATGCGAACATGGTCTCCGGGGCCGGCTACACGGCTTGCGCTGGCCTTGAAGAAAAGCTCTGGACGCTCCGCCGCATAGACGCGATCGTAGAAGTCGCCTCCGCCCGCACTTTTCGATTCTTCCATGCGCGCACTGCGGCTGCGGTAATACGTGACGCCCGCTGCCCACACTTCCTGGTTGCCAATGGGCGCCTCGATCTTCGCGTGCGCAAAATCTTCAGCGGCTTCGCCCTTTTCGATGATGGAGAGAAGATACCCGTGCAGATCGTCCCGTGTAACGAGCGCATCCCACGAAGGCGCCGGAACCCGGAAGTAGATTCCGTCGTGTTCCACAAAAGGTCCGTTGCTGGTACGGTAAAGTTTCATGGGCACTCCTCCAATTTCGAGATGATCTTGTTAACGTCATAGACACAGCCGCCCCACACGCCTCCACTGGTCTGCACCAGCGCAGCCCAGAGACGCGTGTCGTCGGGCAGAAGCGGATGCGGACGCAAGTCCGTGCGCGGCTTCCGCTCCGCAAGCAGGTGTGAGCCTGCTTCGGCGCCAAAGATCGTATCCGGGTCACCGATGAGATTGACTGAGCCGGTCAGGTTCGCGCGATCGATCACGATTTCAATCTGATCGCCTTCCTGAACTTTTCCGATTGGTCCGCCAGCGAGAGCCTCGGGAGATATATGGCCGATGCAAGCCCCGGTGGAGACACCGCTGAAGCGCGCATCGGTCAATACGGCCACATGTTTGCAGTGGGGGAGCTGCTTGAGCGCCGCGGTAATCTGATAGATCTCCTGCATACCAGCGCCCGCGGGCCCACCGCAAATGAGGACAATCACATCGCCCTGCGCGACTCGCCCCGTCTTGATAGCCTGGATCGCCGTCTCTTCCGAAACAAAAACTCTGGCTCGGCCAACATGACGATAGACATGGTTCTCGTCGACGAGCGAGGGATCGATCGCGGTGCTCTTGATGACCGAGCCCTCCGGCGCAAGATTGCCCACCGGAAAGCAGATGGTAGAAGTCAGCCCTCTTGACCGTGCGCGGCCGGGCGACATGATTACATCGTCGGGATCGATGCCGTCCTGCTCTTTGAGCTTGCGACGCAGTTCATGGCGCCGCGAACTCTGTTCCCACCAATCGAGAGATGCACCGAGTGTTTCTCCGGAGACAGTCTTCACGCTTGTGTCGATAAGTCCTGCCGCCCGCAGGTGCAGCATCGCTTCCGGCACGCCGCCGGCAAGAAAGACTTGCACCGTGGCGAAATTGCGAGGTCCGTTGGGGAGCGCATCGACTAAACGGGGCGCCTGGCGATTTACCTCGGCCCAGTCGGAGGCCGTGGGCCGCTGCAAACCCGCCGCATGGGCAATAGCTGGGATATGCAGCAGAAGGTTCGTCGATCCTCCGAAAGCGGCGTGGAGCACCATGGCGTTCCGGATTGCCGGCTGCGTCAAGATATCCTCAGTGCCGATGCCTAACTGATGCAAACGCAGAATTGCGCGGCCTGAGCGTCGAGCGGCGTCCAGCCAGATGGGCTGGCCTGAGGGCGCGAGCGCGGTATGAGGCAACGCGAGCCCGAGCGCCTCGCCAACCACCTGGCTGGTTGCCGCGGTACCCAGGAACTGGCATCCGCCGCCAGGAGAAGCGCATGCGCGGCAACCCACTTCGGCGGCGTATTCCAACGTGATTTGATTTTGAGCGAAGCGCGCACCGATGGTTTGAACTTTTCCCGCATCCTCGCCCGACTCCGGCAAAAGTGTGACGCCTCCGGGGACAAGAACGGAAGGATTCTTTCCCGAGGATGCGAGCGCCATCATCATGGCGGGCAGTCCCTTGTCGCAGGTGGCGATGCCGACAACTCCCTTGCCGGTTGGGAGCGACCGCATCAGGCGGCGCAGCACAATCGCAGCATCGTTGCGAAAGGGCAGCGAGTCCATCATGCCGGCTGTGCCTTGCGTGCGGCCATCGCAGGGATCGGTGCAAGCCCCGGCAAAGGGAACGGCGTGCAGCGCCTTCAATTCACGGGCGGCCTCTGCCACAAGCAGGCCCACTTCCCAGTGTCCGGTATGGAAACCGAGAGCAATGGGCTCTCCATTGTCGGCGCGCAGGCCGCCATGAGTGCTGAGGATCAGAAACTCTGGATCGAGAAGGCGATTCGGGTCCCAACCCATGCCGGCATTCTGACTTAAGCCGAAAAGATTCCCCGAAGGCTGAGTAAGCAGCATCTCCGCGGAGAGTGGCAGGAGTCCGGCTGGGCCGTGCGCATAAGTGGCAACGTTGAGGAGACCGGGGTCCGCCGTTTCCAGCACGGAACTGAGCGATAGGTTTGCGATGAGAAGGCCCTTTCAACTTCAAGTATAAGGACGAACTTGCGATTGGAGTAGTTTGTCCAGGAGATGTTATAAAGCTTGGGTGGAGAGAGAAGCGCAAAACTCGGTACGGCGTGAACCGGGTTTGCGGCGCCGCTGGGTGTTTCTTATGCCCGCGGTCTTCGTCACCTATAGCCTTGCTTATCTCGATCGAGCGAATTATGGGTTTGGCGCGGCCGCCGGGTTGGCTAAGACGCTCCACATCAGCGATGCCCGATCGGCATTTCTAGGGTCGCTCTTTTTCCTCGGCTATTTTCTCTTTCAGATACCAGGGGCGGCCTACGCGCGGCGCAAGAGTGCAACGCGGCTGGTGTTTTTTGCGCTGCTGAGCTGGGGCGTTCTGGCGGCTTTGACGGGCGTCATCCGGGAATTCTGGCTCCTGGCGCTCGACCGGCTGCTGCTAGGCGTGGCGGAGAGCGTTATTTTTCCATCCATTCTGATTCTGCTGACAAACTGGTTTACGCGCACGGAGCGGTCACGGGCAAATGCAATTTTCATTCTCGGAAACCCAGTGACAGTCTTGTGGATGTCCGCGGTTACCGGTTTCCTGATCAAGGCTGTCGGTTGGCAGATGACGTTCGTTTTCGAAGGAATTCCTTCGATTGTCTGGGCATTTGTCTGGGCGCTTGTGGTGCGCGACCGCCCGCGAAAAGCGCCTTGGCTGAGCAAGCAATGCTGCGGCCAACTTGAGAGCGAGCTTGAACTGGAGCAGCAGGCGCTCCCGCGCATGGCAAACTTTCGAGCGACTCTTCGGTTGCCGGGCGTACTTCTGCTTTGCATTCAATATTTGTTCTGGAGCGCGGGGCTCTATGGCTTCGTGCTGTGGTTGCCTACGATGATCCGGGCGGGATCGGCCCGCGGGATCGAAACTGTAGGCCTGCTGAGCGCGGCGCCCTTTTTGCTGGCGATCGTTCTGATGCTGGCAGTCGCGCATTTTTCCGATCGAACGCTCAGCCGCAAGAATTACATCTGGCCGTTTATGGTTCTCGCCGGGATTGCGCTGTTTGTCTCGTTTATGACTGCGGGGCGCAATTTCTGGTTGGCGTATGCCTTCTTGATTATTGCCGGCGCCTGCATGTATGCGCCCTACGGTCCATTCTTCGCGATTGTGCCGGAGATGCTGCCGAACAACGTCGCGGGAGAAGTCATAGCTCTTATCAATAGCTGCGGAGCATTGGGCGGGTTTGCCGGCACATGGATGGTTGGCCTGCTGCAGGCACTTACCGGCAATTCGCGCGCCGGTTATTTCTTCATGTCCATGTCGCTGCTGCTGGCCGGCGCAATCATCCAACATCCCGCCTTCATCCGGCGTTCATGCGATTGACCTGAGCCAGGGCGCGGCAGTTCGCGCGGGACGGCCCAGCCTGTTATGGTCAGGGAGGAAACCTTCATGAATCCTCCTTAGGACCCCCGGCATGGGCAAGCGTTGGCGAATCCGGATACTCTTGTTTCTGGCCGTTCTCGGCCCCGGATTTATTACCGCCAATGTCGATAACGACTCCGGCGGCATCCTCACTTACTCCCAGGCTGGTGCGCAGTACGGGTACACCCTGCTGTGGACCATGATTCCCATCACCATCGCGTTGATCGTGGTGCAGGAGATGTGCGCCCGCATGGGCGTGGTCACCGGCAAGGGTTTGAGCGACCTGATCCGCGAGGAGTTTGGCCTGCGGCTCACCTTTGTGCTGATGGTGATGCTGGTGGTGGTCAATTACACCAACGTGGTCACGGAGTTTATCGGCATCGCCGGTTCGATGCACCTGTTTCATGTGTCCAAGTTCATCTCTGTTCCCTTGTGCGCCGGGCTGGTCTGGTACATGGTGGTGCGCGGCAGCTACAAGAGCACTGAAAAAATCTTCATCGTTGCCTCATTGGTTTATATCTCTTACATATTTGCCGGCGTGCTCTCGCAGCCAAGCTGGCACGATGCCTTGCTGGCCACGGTCCAGTTACCGCAAAAAACGGTTTGGAAAGACAAGGCCTATATGTACATGGCCATCGGCGTGGTGGGCACCACCATTGCCCCGTGGATGCAGTTTTACTTGCAGTCGTCGATCGTGGAGAAGGGCATTCGCGTAAAAGACTACGCGGCCTCGCGGCTGGACGTGATTATCGGCAGCCTCTTCACAGACGTTGTGGCCTGGTTCATCATTGTGGCCTG
>PLFY01000024.1 GCA_003138365.1 Acidobacteriaceae bacterium | reverse complement strand
ACCAGCGGATCCCGCTGCGCGTAACCGCGCAAACTGATCCCTTCCTTCAGGTGATCCATTGAGAGCAGGTGTTCCTTCCAAATTCCATCGATCACGCTCAGCATCACCATCCGCTCGTGGTAGCGCATGGTCTCCGCGCTGAGAATCTTCTCCTTCACCTCATAATCCTGCTTCAGCTTCTCAAAGATCGCCTCGCCCAGCTCATGCCGGCTCAGTTGCAACGGCTTGATCCCCGCCGCCGTCATGCTCAATCCGAACTGATCCAACAACTTCTGTTCCAGCCCCTTCAGGTTCCATTGATCGGGATGCAGCTTCTCGCCCGCGAACTCATCCAGCGCAGCGCTCAGAATCCCGCCAACATAATCCTCCAGAATCAGTTCCCGCTGGTCGAGCCCTTCAAGCAGCCGCCGCCGCACTCCATACACGGCCTCGCGCTGCTTGTTCATCACGTCGTCGTACTCCAGCAGGTGTTTGCGCGACTCGAAGTTCTGCGCTTCCACTGCTTTTTGGGCGCCCTCGATGCGATTCGAGATCATCTTCGACTCGATCGGCATACCCTCTTCCATTCCCAGCCGCTCCAGCAGCGTGCTCACCCACTGCTTGGCGAAGATCCGCATCAGATCGTCTTCAAGCGACAGGTAGAATCTCGACTCGCCCGGATCGCCCTGCCGTCCCGCGCGCCCCCTGAGCTGGTTGTCGATGCGCCGCGATTCATGTCGCTCAGTGCCCAGAATGAACAGCCCGCCGGCCTCGATCACCTGCTCGTGATCCTCAAGCGCCGCCTCCGCGTGTCCCTTGAACGCCTCGGCCCACTCCGGCTCCGCAATCTCAAACTCCTGCCCCTGGTAATAGAAGCGCAGAAATCCCGCCGGCGCCATCGGGCTGATCGCCCCCTCAGCCACGCTGATCGAACGTGCCCGCCCCTTCTTCACCAGCTCCTGCCGCGTCATGAAGTCCGGGTTGCCGCCCAGCAGAATATCGGTCCCGCGGCCGGCCATGTTCGTCGAGATGGTCACCATCCCCAAACGGCCCGCCTGCGCCACAATCTCCGCCTCGCGCTCGTGGAACTTCGCGTTCAACACCACATGCCGCACGCCCTTGCGCTGCAATATCGCGCTCAGCCGCTCGCTCTTCTCGATCGATACCGTGCCCACCAGCACCGGCTGATTCTTCTCATGCAGGATGGCGATGTCGTCGGCCACCGCCTTGTATTTTTCCTTCTCCGTCCGGTAAACCACATCCGCATTTTCAAGCCGCCGCAGCGGCTTGTTGGTCGGAATCACCACAATCTCCAACTTGTAAATCTTCTCGAACTCCGCCGCCTCCGTCTCCGCCGTACCCGTCATGCCGCTCAGCTTCTTGTATAGCCTGAAGTAATTCTGAAACGTAATTGTGGCCAGCGTCTGGTCTTCCTTGCGGATGGTCACGCCCTCTTTCGCCTCGATCGACTGGTGTAGCCCGTCGCTCCAGCGCCGTCCCGGCATCAGCCGCCCGGTAAAGGTGTCCACAATGATCACCTCACCGTCCTTCACCACATACTCTACGTCGCGTTTGTAGAGCGCATGTGCTTTGATCGCCGTCTCCACGTAGTGCTTCAGTTCCCAGTTCTCCGCGTCCGCAATGTTGCCGATCCCCAGCAGCCGCTCGATCGTCACCCACCCGTCGTCGGTGACTCCAATCGTCCGCTGCTTTTCGTCCACAATGTAGTCGCCGGTCAAGTACTTGGTCTCGCCCTCTTCAATCTCCTCGCCCAGCACCAGGTCGGGAATGATCTTCCGCGCCCGTGCATACTTGTCCGTCGTCTGGTCCGTCGGTCCCGAGATAATCAGCGGCGTCCGCGCCTCATCGATCAGGATCGAGTCCACTTCATCGACAATGGCGTAGTAATGTCCCCGCTGCACGCAATCTTTCAATTCGAACTTCATGTTGTCGCGCAGATAGTCGAACCCGAACTCGTTATTCGTTCCATAGGTAATATCCGAAGCATAAGCCGCGCGTCGTTCCTGGTCGTCCAGGTCGTGGACGATCACGCCCACCGTCAGCCCCAGAAACTCGTAGATCTTGCCCATCCACTCCGCATCGCGCTTGGCCAGGTAGTCGTTCACCGTCACCACGTGAACCCCGTGCCCCGCCAGAGCATTCAAGTAGCAAGCCAGCGTCGCCACCAGCGTCTTGCCCTCGCCGGTTTTCATTTCGGAAATCTTGCCCGAGTGCAAAACCATGCCGCCGATAAGCTGCACATCGAAATGCCGCATCTGCACCGCGCGCCAGCCCGCCTCGCGCACCACGGCAAAAGCCTCCGGCAAAATCTCGTCCAGCGCGGCCTTCTCAGCCGCCTTCAGCTCATCCTCGTCCGTAATCCCTTCGAGCCGCGCCGCAATTCTGGCCCGGAACTCGACCGTCCTCGCCCGCAGCTCTTCATCCGTAAGCTGCTTCGTCGCCGGCTCCAGAGTGTTGATTTGAGCCACCACCGGCCAAAGCCGCTTGAGAACGCGGTCATTCGCAGTACCGAAAATCTTCGTAAGAATCGTATCGAAAAACACAGGAATCTCCGTTTACCAGTGTAAATGCTTGAGGTTAGAGCCTCTTGCAAAACTCCATTG
>PLFY01000149.1 GCA_003138365.1 Acidobacteriaceae bacterium | reverse complement strand
TTGGTCCAGCCCTCGACCATCGCTGCAGTGGTACGGTACATGCGCGTGGACACAGCGTCGTCGGCATAGCGAAACCTCAGACCCACTTTCCGCCGTTTGGCCAGGAAAGCCAGCGCCACATCCTCCAGCACCTTTTCGGCCACTGAGGCGTGCCCGCCGATGCGCCGGTAAGCCTCCCGCTCAACCAAAAGAAATTGCCCGTTGGCCGCGGCAATCCGNNCCCGTTGGCCGCGGCAATGCGCTCGGCGGGGTCGGAGACCTTGGCCGGCGGATAGGCCAGCGCCAACTCGCTGAAGACCAGCGGCATGAGCGACCGTTGCGCCAACCCGCTGACAATTTGCCGCGGCGAATAGCTCAGCATCCCCACCTTGTGCCGCGTAGCCTCGTGAATTGCACGGAGCAGGTTTCCCGGCTCGTGAACCGTGTCCGCGTCGGTAAACAGCAGCCAGCGTCCCCGCGCCTTCCGCACCGCCGTCCAGATAGCATTCGCCTTGCCCGTCCAATCCTTTTCCAGCCAGCCCGCCTGCATCACCTTGACCCCGGTAAAACCGCGCGCAATTTCCCCGGTTTGGTCCGTAGAGTGGTCGTCCACAACAATCAGTTCCCAATCTTTGCCCAGCTCAAAAATATCCTCGGACTGGCGTACCAGCGACCGAAGGCATGCGCCCAGGCAATCCTCCTCGTTCCGCGCGGGAACCACAACCGTCAGCTCGATCAGCTCCTCCGGCTCTGGCTGGTCAAATACCGTTCCGACTGCCCACCCCCATCGTCCCGGCACAGCAACCTGGCCACCCGGCTCATCGGAAAGCCCCAGCACCGGCTTCCATCCCCCAGCCCCAGCCGTCCCATTTGCCTCAGGCCTGTCTTTCCCCATGACGATTAGCCCTTTCGCTCCGTATGATAAGGATGTGCGGTTTCCTCGACTCATTCCACTCTCTCTGCTCCTTCCGCTGGCCCTGGTGTCCGCATGCGACCGCGGCGCACATCCCGCCCAACCCGGTCAGGTAGCCCCTGACTTCACTGTCTCCGACGGATCCACGTCCATTCATCTGGCCAACTATCGAGGCAAGGTTGTGCTGCTCAACTTCTGGGCCACCTGGTGCGAGCCGTGCGTCGTGGAATTGCCCTCCCTCCTCGAACTCCACCGCGAGCAGCCCGATCTGGCCGTCCTTGCCGTCAGCATCGACGAAGATCCCGACGCCTACAGCCGCTTCCTCCTCCGCCGCCACGTCGACCTGATCACCGTCCGCGACCCCGCCCAGAGCGCGGCCAAACTCTATCATACTGAGCAGTGGCCCGAGACCTACGTTATCGACCGCAAGGGCATTATCCGGCGCAAGTTCATCGGCGCGCAGGACTGGTCCACCCCCGAGATACGCGCCTACCTCAAGAGCCTTTAGCTTCAGACCACGGCGCACACATTCGATTCAAGGCCCCGCGGCTTGTTATCATTGCCCTATGACCACGGTGGAGATTCTCTATCGCTACACGATTCCGCCCACGGATTCCGTGACCTTCGCACTTGCCGCCACAAAGGACGTTTACGGCATCCGCCGCCTTAGTTTCGATCGTGCCGCCCACACCCTGCGTGTGGAATACGATGCCACCCGGCTCAACGCTGCCGCGGTCACACAGCTCGTTCGCCAGGCGGGCCTCGATATTGAAGAGGAGCTGCCTCTTGTTCTTCCGCCCCCAGCCGCTGAACCCGTGCCCGCAGCCTGACATTCTTCAATTGCGCGGCCTTGAATTCCCTGATATTCTGTCTATGGTTTCGCTTGAAACCATTCGTGTGCGCCCGTAGCTCAGCTGGATAGAGCGACTGGCTACGAACCAGTAGGTCGGGAGTTCGACTCTCTCCGGGCGCACCATTCCTTCCTCAAGCTGCAGACTCATTCAGCCTTCAGAGCATTTTCAACTCAAGTGTTAACACGCCGGCTGTGCCCCATCCATTGTGCGTCCTTTGCACAATGGGTGGGCGGGCTATGATGTCCATCTCGACGGTAAAGAGTTAACCCGAATGCGCTCTAGCGACAAGATCGCGGACCTGTTTTTCCACCTTGACCATTGCCGCAACCGCTGGCTCCTCCCGCTTACGGTTTGAACTCTCCACTCGTCTCGATCTCCACGGTCGCCTGAATGGGCAGTTTGTCGCTCGAACCACCGGCCAACACGCGCACCGGTTCCTTTTCCACCCGCCAAATATGTGCTGTTGCGTCCCAGTAGGCCAGGTCGCGCGGCTTCAAATCGAACGCAACATCCCGCTCAGCTCCGGCCTCAATCCTTACCCGCTTGAATCCCTTCAGTTCCAGCCTTGGCCGCTCGACCTTGGAGCCGAGATGCTGTACGTAAAGCTGCACAACTTCGTCCCCTGCCCGTTTGCCGGTGTTCTTCACCTTCACCGTCACCTGAACCGTTCCATCGGCCGCCACCTTGGGCGCGCTCACCTTCACGCCCTCATAAGCAAAGCTCGTGTAGCTGAGCCCATAACCGAAGGCGTAGAGCGGCTTGTCTTTACTGTACAAATAAGTCCGTCCGTGCAGCAGGTTGTAATCCAGAATGGGCAGCAACTGCGCGTCGCCCGTGGGCCAGGTCTGGGTCAGCCGCCCGGCCGGCGAGTAGTCGCCAAACAGTACGTCGGCCAGCCCGTGGCCCTCTTCTTCGCTGTTGTGCGTGATGTGGACAATCGCCGGCAGATTCTGCTCGCTCCACACAATCGCATAAGGAAAACTCGACCGCAACACCTCGATCGTCCGGGGATTGGCCGCAAACACCTGCTTGACCAGTTCCTCCTGCTCCAGCACGATCGTCTTGCGATCCACGTCTTCCTTGCCGTTTGAAGGAATGGGGCACTGGTCCCAGCCGGCATTGCATTCCGGATGATTGCCCACTACCACAATCGCCACGTCCGCCTTGCTAGCCAGCGCCGCTGTCTCCTTAGGGTTGCTTCCGTCGGCAAACAGCACCTTCACGCCGCTGCCCGCGGCCTCGCGAATCCCCTGCAGCGTGCTCACCGCATACGGCGGCGTTCCGCTGTACCAATCCAGCAGCACCTGATCGATCCACGGCCCAATCACTGCAATGGTTTTCAGCTTGGTCCGGTCAAGCGGCAACGTATTGCCTTCGTTCTTCAGCAGCACCACCGACTCGTCCGTCGCAAGCCGCGCCAGCGCCTTGCTTGAGTCGAGTTCCCACGGAGGCAGCGCCCCTTCGGTCTTCCTGCCAATCTCTCCGTAGGGGTCCACTCCCGGCGCGTCGAACTCGCCCAGGCGCAGGAACACGCGCAGCTCATTGTGCAGCGACGCATCCATGTCCGCCTCCGTCAATAGTCCATCTTTCAGCGCCTTGGCCAGGTCGGGTTTGTAGGTGTCGAGAAAGTTGTTAATGCCCGCCTTCACCGCCGCCGCCACGCCGTGCTCCTTGTCGGCAAAGCTCTTGTGAGACGTAATCAGCAGCCCCAGCGCGCCGCCGTCCGAGCAGATGATCCCATCGTTGCCCCACTCCTTGATCATCACGTCCTTGAGCACGGGGTGGATCAGCATCGGCGTTCCGTTCCACGAGTTGTATGCGGCCATCACCGCGCGCGAACCGCCCTGTTCGAATCCCATCCGGAAGGGCACCGAGTAATACTCCCGAAATAGCCGTTCGTCGAAGTCCGAAGAGGTAAACGTGCGTCCGTCCTCATTCTCGTTGGCAAGGAAGTGCTTCATCAACGAGGCGGCCTGCCAGTGTTTCAGATCGGGCCCTTGCAGACCCTGTACAAAGGCCACCGTCAGCGTCCCCACAAGGTACGGGTCCTCACCATACGATTCCTCCGTCCGGCCCCAGCGGGGATCGCGGCTCAGATCCGCGTTGGGGGCGCGCACCACCACCCCTCCCCGGCTGAATGTGGGGTTTTGATAGTCATAGCGCGCCTCGTAGCCCTCCAGCGCGGCGATCTTCTTGAGCAACTCCGGGTCCCAGGTCGCGCCCAATCCCTTTTCCTGCGGAAAGGTAGTCGTCGGCATCGGTTGTACGCCTCTGCCGCCCCAGCCGCCGGGTCCGCCAAGCGCCAGCCCGTGCAAACCCTCCACTTGCCCTGAAAAGGTGATGCCCAACCGCGGTATCTGCGGGTGGTTCGACATCAGCAGAATCTTCTCTTCCTGCGTCAGCCGAGCCAGCAGATCCGCAATCCGCTGGTCGTCGCCCAGCTTCGGATCCCGGAAAGGATAATCCGCCTGGGCTGAAGCCACGCCCGGCAGCCCCGCTAGAAGCCCAGACCCAATCACTGCCACCGCCGCCCAACCCGCCAATGCTCCCATACGTAGCCGCAGACGCATCGCTATTCCCTCCAGATTTCGAACAGCGAAGACTACCACAACGAAGTGGCCGTTGCCTTCAGATAAATCGCTTGAGGGGTTCTTGCCGCAAATTGAGAAGAGCGGAGCGCCCGCGCGCTCCGCTCCCTTTTTACATCCTGTCTGCCGCACCCTGTCCTGACCGTCAATACAAGCGGAAGTTGACCTCGACTGAAATCATCACCGGAACCGGCGTATTTCCCTTCATCGCCGGCCTGAACTTGTACTTGCGAACCGCTTCGAGGGCCTTTTCGTCCAGACCCATGCCTAGCGTGCGGATCACGCGCGGGTTCTGAGGATTCCCCTGCACATCGACAATCAGCGAGATGATGCAAACGCCCTGGTACTTGGCTCTGCGCGCTTCGTCGGAGAACTCAGCCTCGACATTGTTCAGAGCCACCGGCGCGGAAACTCCGCCGCCAACCCGATAAAGCCCGCCACCAGCATTTCCGCCGGAGCCCGGCCCGTATCCATTCCCGTTCCCAGACCCCAAACCGCCGCCATTGCCCGATCCCATCCCGCCGCCGCCACCCGTTCCGTTTGAGTCCAATTTAACGTTGGGCGAGTTCTTGACGCCGATATTCGTCATCAGTGGATTATCAAGCAGGTGAAGGTCAGCCTGCACATTGATCGCCGGGTCCATCGCAATCTTGGGGTCTTCTACCTTTTGAACCTGGGGAGGAACAATTGGATCTTTCTCTAACTTGGGCAGCTTTCCCTTGCTGGCATCCACAATGCTGTGGTCGCCGCCGCCGCCGCCGCCGCCCGCCGTGACACTGGCCTTGGGCGCATTGAAATCTGTCAATTCGACGTTGGTCGAATCTTCTTTTGGCTTGTTCACGGCGTTGATGATCGCCCTCGCCCCGAGGAAGATCAATATTCCAACGATCGCCACATTGACGAAAGCGGCGATGCCGATCGCCCACGGATTGGGCTTCACCGCCATCCGATCCGGCACCGGAATCGGCGTCGAGGTCAGCTCCAGCGGGGGCAGGTGGGGCGGAAAGAAGACATCCCGGATGCTCTCATAGAGCCCCTCCCAGATCGGCTTCTCCTCAAAGGACTTGCCCAGGAAACCGTCGAATTCGTGGCCGCCCGTCAGGGTTGCTGCGGCTTGGGATTCCGTGTCTGACATAGATGCATCGTTTTCCATGGTTGCTGCTGCGGTGGTTGTCCAGGGCCATGCGGACGGAAACCTCCCGTCGTCCGAGCCCATCATCCATTATGCTCGACCGAGGCCGCCTTTGTCTTGGGAGAAAGCCGTCCCGCGCTCCAAACTCTCATATTTCCGCTTGTGCGCTGCTCCCATAAACAATAGACGAGTCAAGCTGACAGTTGTTACCTAAAATTTCTTTCCCGGCCATTTACACTAACGAATGAACAAGTTCGCAACATTCCACGGAGTGACGATGTCCCCAGCGCCCGAGTTGAAGGCGACCCTTACCCTGCCGCAAACCGCTTTTCCGATGAAGGCCAATCTACCGCTGAATGAGCCACTTCGCCTCGCCCGCTGGGCCTCGCTGCGTCTCTACGAAGAGCTGCGCAAGGCAGGCCGAGGCCGCACCCCCTACATTCTGCACGACGGCCCTCCCTACGCCAACGGCCCCATCCACTTGGGCCACGCGCTTAACAAAGGCCTCAAGGACTTCGTCGTCAAATCGAAGACCATGGCCGGCTTTGATGCTCCCTACGTCCCCGGCTTCGACTGCCACGGACTGCCCATCGAGATCAAGGTGGAAGAGAAACTTGGCCGCAAAAGGCTGGAACTGCCCGTCGCTGAGGTGCTCGCAGCATGTCGCGCTTATGCGCAGAAGTACGTGGACCTGCAAACCTCGCAATTCGAGCGCATCGGCTGCTTTGGCCGCTGGGACAAGCCCTACAAGACCATGTCCAGCGATTACGAGGCCCGCACCCTCGAAGCATTTTACGGCTTTCTCGAAAAAGGCTTTGTCTATCGCGGCCTGAAGCCTGTCTACTGGTGCATCCACGACCGCACCACGCTCGCCGAGGCCGAGGTCGAGTATGAGATGCACACCAGCCCCTCGATCTACGTGCGCTACCGCCTCACGTCGGACCCGGAAGCCATCGCTCCCGCACTTGCCGGCCGCCAGGTTTACACCATCGTCTGGACCACCACACCGTGGACGCTACCCGCGTCCCTTGCCGTTGCCTTCCATCCCGACTTTGACTATGTGGCTCTCGAAGCAGGCGACCGCCCGGATGCGCCGGTTTATATCGTCGCTGCCGAACTCGCCTCTACGGTCGCAGCCGCATGCCAACTCGACGCTCCCGCTGAGCTGGCCCGATTCAAAGGCAGCCAGCTCGACCGCGTCACCTTCCAGCATCCATTCCTTGACCGCAGCGTACTGGGCGTGCTGGCCACTTACGTCACCGCCGATCAGGGTACCGGCGCCGTCCACACCGCACCCGCTCACGGCGCGGACGACTTCTCCACCGGCCAGCGCTACGGCCTGGATCCCACCTGCCGCGTCGACGATACGGGTCACATCCACGTGGATCCTGCTGCATGGGATCGCGCCGTCCCACCCGCTTTCGAAGGCTTGAAGGTCTGGGCCGCCAATCCCATCATCGTCGCCATGCTTGAAGAGGCCGGCGCGCTGCTGGCCAGCAGCGATCTGGAACACTCCTACCCCCACTGCTGGCGCTGCCATCGTCCCGTTATCTTTCGCGCCACCGAACAGTGGTTCATCGGCATGGAAACTCCCGTGAAGCGGGCCGATGGAACGGAGACCACCTTCCGCCAGCTTGCAATTGAAGAGATCGATAAGGTGGTCTGGGATCCGGCCTGGGGCAAGGTGCGCATCACCAACATGATCGCCACGCGGCCCGATTGGTGCATCAGCCGCCAGAAGTTCTGGGACGTGCCCATCGCCGTCTTTCTGTGCCGGCAATGCAACCAGCCGATCGTCTCCGCGGAGCTGAATCGCGCGGTCGTCAGCCTCATCGAGCGGGAAGGCATCGAGGCCTGGCGCACGACCGCCGCGGATGCCTTGCTCCCCGCAGGCTCCGTTTGCGCCCAATGCGGTGGTACCGAATTCCGCAAGGAAACCGACATCCTCGACGTCTGGCTTGACGCCGGAGTCAGTTGGTTCGCCGTGGCCGAAGCCGATCCCGACCTGAATCAGGCCTACACCTCCTTCCAAAACGGCGAAGGCGTCGAGGTCCTCTATCTGGAAGGCGCCGACCAGTACCGCGGCTGGTTCCACTCCTCGCTCCTCACCTCGGTAGCCTTGCGCGGCCGCGCCCCGTACTCCCGCGTAGCCACGGCCGGCTGGACCCTGGACGAACAAGGCCGGGCAATGAGCAAATCGTTGGGCAACGGCGTAGACCCCGTCGATATCGCCAACCGTCTCGGCGGCGAGATCGTCCGTCTCTGGGTCGCATCCATCGATTTCAGAGAAGACATGGCCGCCAGCGAAAACCTGATGCAGCGCTGCGCCGACATCTATCGCAAGCTGCGCAACACCTTCCGCTTTCTGCTCGGAAACCTTCACGGCTTTGTCCCCAGCCGCGACCAGGTTCCCGAAGCCGAGCTTCTCCCGCTCGACCGCTACATGCTCGCCCGCACCCGCGATCTAACCGAAAAAGTCCGCGACTGGTACGCGGCCTTCGAGTTTCATCGCGTCTACCACGCCGTCAACGACTTCGCCGTAGTCGACCTGAGTTCGTTTTATCTCGACGTCCTCAAGGACCGCATGTACACCTTCGCGCCGGCCTCGGCCGCTCGGCGTTCCGCCCAAACCGTTCTCTGGAAGATCACCGAAGCCCTCGTCCGTCTGGTCGCCCCCATTCTCAGCTTCACCGCCGACGAAGTCTGGGATTATCTGCCCGCGGTAGAAGGCCGCGAAGCCAGCGTGCATCTGGCGCAGTTCCCAAGACCTGAAGAGGTTTTTTCAGAACCGCCCGCTGCTCTGCTCGATGAGTGGAAGCGGATATTCGACATCCGTGAGAATGCTCTGCGAGGGCTCGAACTTGCTCGTCAGGCAAAGACCATCGGCAAGGCTCTCGACGCGGACCTCTTGATCTCAACGACCGATAGCGATTGTGCCCTTCTCCGCAAATATATGGACTCGCTTAAGGAAATATTCAACGTTTCCGCCGTACGAGTTGACGAGTACACAGACGCCGCATTCCCTCCAAGCGACCTTGCTCCTTCGTTGGACGAAATCCAGCGATATCAGCCTGCCAGCTACCGGTTCGTCGTTCGTCCCGCCACCGGCCACAAGTGTGCTCGCTGCTGGAACTTCATGCCCGAAGTTAGTAACTACGGCATTTGGCAAAACGTCTGCACCCGCTGCCAATCCGCTCTCAAAGAAATGGGCATTGACCCACCTCAGCCGCAGCCAACGGAGGTCGCCTCGTGAGCAAGCTCATACCCCGCCGTCTGCCCTGGCTCTTGCTCATCTCCGCGTTGATCGTCTTTGCCGACCGTCTTACCAAGACCTGGGTCGCACTGCACATACGCCTCGGCGGCGCCATCCCTATCATCCCCCGCATCCTGCGCATCACTCACTGGACCAACGAGGGCGCTGCCTTCTCGCTCTTCGCTGACTCAGCCTCGCCCCACCTGGTCCGCTATGCATTGATCGGCTTTTCGCTCCTGGCCGCGTTGGTTGTGCTGATCGCGATGGTCCGGCTAGGCGATCGATTCACCTTCACCACTGTCGCCCTCGCGCTCATCTTTGCCGGCGCTCTGGGCAACGTACACGACCGCATCCTTTACGGCTCGGTCGTCGACTTCATTGAAGTCCACATCTTCAGCTATCACTTCCCTGACTTCAACGTAGCCGACTCCTCCATTGTCATCGGCGCCTGTCTCCTCCTGCTCGATTCGCTCTTGCCAAAAAGGAACCAGGCGCGCTAGTTCTTTGGCCGTATGAAAATGTTCCATTTGGAAATGTAGCGCCGGCCTCCCGGCCGGCTGTAATGTGGGCCTCCTGGCCCAC
>PLFY01000212.1:7198-8298 GCA_003138365.1 Acidobacteriaceae bacterium | reverse complement strand
GCCACCAAAGAGGCCGCGCGCCGCGAATTCACTCCGCAGATGCAGAGCCTGCTGTTGGCTATGGCTGGAACTGCCAGAACCACCCGCGTTGCGTTGACGGATTCCGCGGCCGACAAAAACCGCACGCGCCGGGACTAAGTCCGCCGCTTGCATTCCTATCATGATGGTGACTCCGCGGATTGCCGCCATTCTAGGGCTTGCTCACACTGCGAATCCAACCATTCTCCACTCCGGCGCGCACGCTGGCACGAAGGCCTGGTTCCAATGCGGTCGGCCTATTACTCGGCTGCTTCCTTCAGGCTGGAGCTTATCATCTACAACTTATGGGGCATAACAGCGATTTTTCTCTTCCCATGTCATAAATTGTCTGCTACTAGTTAAAAGGTAAGACAAAGGTTCGCCGGATTGCAGTGACCGAGGTCGTGGTTACAAGATCCGGACTGAGGATCAAACGATGATGCTACTTCTGCTTCAAATTGCCTCGGTTGTAGCCGTTGCGCTCTACCTTATTCGGTGGCGCAGTGGAGTAAGCCGTAGAAATGCGCAATCCTGGGACTCGCTCATGGCCCGTCTGCGTCCCGACTGGAGCGCCCATCAACTGAGCGACCACTTTCTCTGGCAAGAGGGATTGAGCGCGACGCCTGAAGACGCCTGGCAGCGCATGGAAGGTCCGAAGGGCCTGTGGGTGATGTACCAGAACGCCCGTGTCATGCTGGAAATGGCCGACTATGCAGCCAAGAACAGCGACACAGTGGATCGCTTGCTGCTGGAGACTCTGCGCAGCGATGCCATGCATATTCGCGTTTGCGTTCTGATGGCCCTGGCTCAGTACGCATTCACGCAGGCCAGCGAGGGCGTCCGCGTCAATGCTTTCCGCGCCGCTCAGATGTACACAGGAATGGCCGCGAGGATGACCCAGTTGCTGCAGGAGAATGCAGCCGGCATGGTTCCCGATTTTGTAGCAGCCATGTAGTTNNGAGCCCCGGCTACGGCCGGGGCTCTTGTTTGTGGATTGCTGCTGCCGCTTTTTCGGCTATATACACGTACCGGATCTTTTGCCGCACTAACCCAGATCCCACCAGGTCCGTGACCGGACGAAG
>PLFY01000212.1:0-7146 GCA_003138365.1 Acidobacteriaceae bacterium | reverse complement strand
ACAGCCGGCCAGGAGGCCGGCGCTACATTCCATCCATTACCAAATCACGCGGTCACAGTACTAACACTGGACCGATGCCGCGGGGTCATGGGAGTTACTGCGGAAGCGCTGACCTATAGGTGGGATGCGTCTACAACTTACAGGGCAAAGGGGCAATATTTCTGTTCACAAATGCGCCATCCTCTGATATGAATTGTTTGTGCAACAAAGGTGAGCCGAATTGCTCGGTTAGACCTTGCAGTTACCAAATTGAGCTTTAAGGATCAAACGATGATACTTCCTCTGCTTCAGATTGCATTGATCGCGGCCGTCGGGCTTTACCTCGGTCACTTGCGCGGACGCATACGCCGCCGCAACACTCAATCGTGGAACTCACTTCTGGCCCGCTTGCGTCCCGAGTGGAGCGCCCGCTTGCAAGGCGATCATTCCCTTTGGCAAGAGGCGCTCAACGTGACTCCCGAAGATGCATGGCAGCGCATTGAGGGTCCGAAGGGCCTGTGGGCGATGTACGAGAACGCGCAGGTCATGATGGAGATGGCCGACTACGCCGCCAAAAACTCTGACACCTTCGACCGCCTGGTGTTGGAGGGCCTCCGCAGCGACGCCATGCAGATTCGTGTGTGTGTTTTCGTCACCCTGGGTCAGTACGCGCTGAGCAAGGCCAACGAGGGCATTCGCATCAATGCGTTCCGCACCGCCTCGACGTACGCGCGCATGGCCTCACAGTTGACCACCTTTCTGCAGGTCAGCCAGCCCGGCATGGTCCCCAATTTTGTAGCAGCCATGTAATTCGACCCTCTGGTGCAAAGCAAAAACCCCGGCCACGGCCGGGGTTTTTGCTTGGATGCGAGCTGAAACCCGGCTCAGACCGCATTGGACGCAAGAAATGCGTTGACCTGGGCGTACTCTTCCTCGTTGAGCCTGAATTTCAAGGCAGGCGCAACCCCCTCGGCCTGCTTCGCACTGCGGCCACCCACGATGGCGGCAGTGACAGCCGGGTTGTGCAGCGTCCAAGCCACGGCCACCACGCCGGGACTTACGCCGTGACCGCTGCCGATCTTCCGCAGCAACTCCACCAGGCGCAGGTTCCGGCTGAGCCGAGGCTCCTTGAACTCGATCCCGCCCCGGCGCCAGTCTTCGGCCGGCAAAGCCGCGATCCGCTCGGCGGTCATGGTTCCAGTCAGCAGTCCGGAGAGCATCGGCGAGTAATTGATGACACCGATGCCGTTGGCCTGCGCAAAGGGCAGAAGCTCCGCCTCGATGGCCCGCCGCAGCATCGAGTATGGCGGCTGCAGGCTCGTGATGGGCGCAATCTTCTGAGCGCGCTTCATCTGCTCGATGGAAAAATTCGAGACGCCAATCCAGCGAATCTTGCCCTGCTGGCGAAGCCGGGCCAGCGCCTCCCAGCCTTCCTCAAGCTCCTCATCCGGGTCGGGCCAATGAATCTGGTACAGGTCGATGGTCTCCACCCCCAGGCGTTGGAGCGAACCCTCCAGCTCCTCGGCAAGCGAGTTGGCCTTGAGCGAGCGGTAAATGGACCGGTCCTGGCGCCAGCGCATTGAGCACTTGGTAAAGATCAGCGGCTTGGGGCCGGAGTGGCTCTTCACGGCCCGGCCTACCACATCTTCCGAGTGGCCCAGACCGTAAATGGCCGCCGTATCGATCCAATTGACGCCCAGTTCGAGCGCGCGATGGATGGCGGCAATGGATTCGTTGTCGTCCTGGGGCCCCCAGGAATACTCCCAGTTGCCGCCGCCGATGGCCCATGCGCCAAAGCCGATGGACGTAAGTTGAAGGTCGGAGTTGCCGAGGGTGCGAAGTGAAGGTAAGGCGGTAGTAGTCATGACACCAGCTTGGATGCGCTGAAAGGCTGGTTGGCTGCAAGAACTGCAAATGTCTCAATCGCAAAAGGCGCATCACTTCGGATACCTGATGTAAAATATCTCAAGACGCATCAAATTGAACTATTGGTGCGGAAGGAGGATTACGATGAGAACCACTCTCGACATAAGGGACGACGTTCTGGAAAAAGTAAATGAATATGCAGCGGCTCGCTCCATCTCGAAAGGTGCAGCCGTTTCCGATGTCCTGGAGCGCGGCTTCAATGCCGAGGTGCCTACGAAGTGGGAGAATGGGATTTTGATCTTCTCGCCCGGACCGGAATCGGAGATGATCACACTCGAGAGGGCGCTGGCGCTGAAGGACGCGATGGAGAGTGAGCTACCGTGAGTGTTGCCTTGCTGGACGTGAACGCCCTACTCGCCCTTCTGTGGGAAAATCATATGTTTCATGCGCGCATGGCGCGATGGTTCGTTAACAATGAGAATCGGGGATGGGCCACGTGCCCGATCACGGAACAGGGGTTTGTACGTATTGTCAGCAATGTCGCCTATATGAAACCTGCACCTGGAGTTCGTTCGGCGCTTGATCTTCTGCAGAAAACAACCGACGCAAACATGAATCGCGAATTCTGGGCAGACGATATTCCCCTATCGGCGCTCAGTGCATCGATACGCCAGAGACTCCAGGGCCATCAGCAGATCACCGATGCCTACCTGCTGGCCCTGGCCATTCACCATCGCGGGAAACTCGTCACCTTTGATCGGCGCATGATCGCACTTGCCCCGGAAGGCAGCGCGGAACGAGATGCGCTGGAGATTCTGCAGTGACAGGCCGGCGTCTCTCAACTCAGATGCCTATGCCGCGATCAAAAACCTTCCCTCGCGCATGATTTGCTCCTGGCCTGCCTCGGTCTCGAGCCAGATGTTGAAGCCCAGCCCAACCACATCGATATGCGTGCCGGAGCGCCACGGAGCGCCCGTGTGTTCGCCGTAGGGATTGCCGAAGGCGATGTGGATGCCGGGGAACTTCTCATCCTGCAGAATGTTGCCGATCACCCGCTCCACGCCGAGGTTGGTGCCGATGGCGAATTCGCCCACGCGGTCGGAGTTTTCATCGGTGTGGGTATAGGCCCAAAAATCCTCTTCAAGCTGCTTGTTCAGGCTCGAGCAGCTCACAATGCGGTTGCCCGCAATCTCGATGGTCAGAGGCGTTGCCGCCAGCAGCCCATAGCGGGCGCAGAGCCAGTCGCCCACCACGCCGTCCACCACAAACCTGCCGTTCACGTCGCCCGGCGACGTAAAGCACTCGCCGCCGGGCAGGTTGCCCCACTTCTCCGCAGAGATGATGCCTGAAGTCTTGAACCACTTGTAGCCGGGATTCATCTCGGCGGTAATATCGGTCCCGGCGGCCGTTGTGGCGCGGATGCGGGTCGCCTTGCGCACCCGCTCCAGCACCTTTTGACTGAGCCGGTCTACCAGGTTGAAGTCGGCCCTCATGCCCTGGCACATGATCTCCGGGGTAATGTTGACCATGTGAGCGTGGCGCATGTGCCGCCGGTTCACAATGTCGGTCATCTGCATCCGCGAGCGCAACTCATTGGTCTGCACCTGGACGGCAAAGATGGAAACCTGCGAAGTCTCCATATCGGCCAGCACGGCAGCGGGCATATCGATCAGCGGCCGCGGCGCCAAATCTTCCAGCACGAAGACGTTCCACGGGCAGCCGCGCTCGGCCAACTGGCGGCCCAAGGCGGCGGCTATCGGCTCGGTCACGCGGTCGGTAATCAGCGTGACTTTCTCGGCGGAATCGATGCGCAGGCAGGTGGTGACGGCAGAACGCGCCCCAGCGGTGAGTTCGTCGGGATAGTCAATTGAAAGCAGATACGTAGCGGTCTCGGTCATGCGTTGGGTTCGGGCCTTCCCTGAAAATGACGCAATTCTGGAATGCGCATCTCATGAGGTTACCGGAAAATTCATCGGAATGAAATGGGGAAGTGGCGGCAGAGGCCGCCCTGTGCCAAAACAAAACCACGCGCGACTTCGGTAAATCGGGTACAGAATCAGGAATTGAAGCGCCGCTGCCCGTCCCAAGACCGTCGACGAAGAAGCCGACATGTTCGACAGCGCCGACCGCATTCGCGCCGTCCTGCGCGGGATGGAATATTGATTACAGCCCCGCCGCCGTCTCCAGCGCCATATAATCCACGACCGCTTTCAGGTCGCCTTTGCTCTCTTCAAACACCTTGAGCTGGCGGTCTGCGCCGGTGCCCGTCTTCATGATCTTGCGAACTCCGTCGATGGCATCGCGGCTGCCTAACTCATCGACCGCCGAATCGATCAGGGCAAGATACTCCTCGAGCAAGTCGCGCAGCGGAACCTCCTGCTGTTTGCCAAAATCGATCAGCTTGCCGTCCAACCCATAGCGAACGGCGCGAAACTTGTTCTCCATCAGCAGTGGACGCGCATACTGGCGGAAGTCCTGATTGGCCTCGTGCAACTTGTAGAGATACAGAGCCGTGGCCTGGATCAGCGCCGCAATCGCCACCGTCTCCTCGGCGCGGAGCGGAATGTCGCAGGCACGGACCTCAACCGTATCGAAGAAGGGATGCGGCCGAATGTCCCACCATATCTTCTTGGCGTTGTCGATGCAGTTGGTCCGTACCAGAAGACTTACGTAATTCTCAAACTCCGAGTAACTGGAAAAGGCGTCGGGAATGCCGGTGCGGGGGAAGTGCTCGAAGACTTTGGCGCGGTAGCCCTTGTAGCCGGTGTTCATGCCCAGCCAAAAGGGGGAGTTGGTGGCTAGCGCCATGATATGAGGCAGGAAGTAGCGCAGCGAGTTCATGATGCGGATGGCCGCCTCGCGGTCCTCGATGCCCACGTGGACGTGCAAGCCGAAGATGAGGTTAGAGCGGGCCACCAGTTGCAGGTCCTTGACCACCTGGGTGTAGCGGGGGTCGGGGTAGATGCCCTGCTTGCGCCAGTCGGCGAAGGGATGGGTTGCGCCGGCCACCAGGACCAGGCCATTCTCGCGGGCCAGCCTGATCATTTCGCGGCGCAGATAATAGATGCCCTCGCGAGCCTCGTCGATATTGTGGCAAATGCGGGTGCCGACCTCGACGACCGAGGTGTGCATCTCGGCCTTGACGCGCTCCTGCAAGCGCATCTTGCCCGCAGCCAGCATCTCGGTCTCAATGTGCGAGCGCAGATCCCGCGTGACCGGATCGATGGTCTGGTATTCCTCTTCAATGCCGAGCGAAAACGATGGCCGCATGGGGATTCCTCAGGGACAGCTTGGGGCCATTGTAGCGGGAAGAGTGCAGCCGCGCTATCTCGCCTCCAAATTCGGAAAATCGACAAGAAGAGAGGCCGCCTTACTCCCCGACCTTCTTGCTGAGCTTCGCTGCCTTCCTCTTCGCCGGCTTCTTTCTCGCCTTCACCGGCGCCTTCTCCGCGCCCAGAAACGCCGACCACCGCAACTCCAGCACATGCGGCGCCTTGCTGGCCTTCTCGATGGCCAGATCGGCCACCTCGCGCACAATCCATTCAAAGTTCGCCTGCCCTACCGATTCCAGTCCCGCATCCGGCGCGGGGTTCATGAAGTCGATGGCGTACGGAACCCCATCCTCGACCGCAAACTCCACCGTGTTCAGATCGTAGCCGAGGGCGCGGCACAGCTTCAGGGCGTCCTGCCGGATGCGTTTGAGCAGCTTTCGATCATAGGGCGGCGGGTTCCGCTCATAGCGCTCCGCGTGCGGCTTCCTCGGGTCATAGGGCATGATGTGGACCTTTTTCTGTCCCACCACATAGCAGCGGAAGTACTCTTTGAAATCGACCGCCTTCTGGTAGGTCATGCACAGGTCGCGCGACTGGTCGTACGCCTTGAAAAACTCCTCGCGATTGTGCACGTGATACACGTCGCGCCAGCCTCCACCATCCACCGGCTTGAGAAACCCGTGCTCGCCAATGTAGGCAAACACGCCATCCCAATCCAGCGGATACTCCAGGTTGCGCATGGATCGGTCGGTGGTCCCCTCCGGGAGTTGCTTGTGGGGCAGGATTACGGTCGCGGGCACGGCCACGCCCAGCTTTGCCGCCAGGGTGTAGTTGAAGAACTTGTCGTCGGCCGACCACCAGAAAGGGTTGTTGATCACCACCGTTCCGTTGATGGCCGCGTGCTTGAGATAGGCGCGGTAGAAGGGAATGTCGTGCGAAATGCGGTCCACGATCACCGAGTAGCGGGGAGCTTTGTCGAGATGAACGGCGCCGGTTTCAACAAACTCGGCCTGAATGCCGTCGATGTTCCGGGCATTGATGTGCTCGACCAGTGCGCAGGGAAAACTGTTCTCCATGCCGAACAGGATGCCGATTTTTTTCATAGCGCCTTGACCTCCCTTTTGACCTCTGGAATAAGCAGCGTCGCATGCACCTCAGGGGGTGTGCCGCCGCAACGGTGCTCGCCTACAGTGTACGGCAGTTGGTTGTTGAGGCCGCCCCGCCTGGCCTCCGCGTGGGTGGTTTCTTTTGCTCCCCCTTTGCGGTATGTGACAAGACATGCTGACCTCGCAATCCCCGGTTCGTTATAATTGCCAGCCGAACGCAAGGCTGGAACCGATCGGAAGACAACAGGCGCCAGCAAGAGGTTTTGCACCCCAAACCGCTCGACAGGAATCTGTTCTATGTAGGCGGAGGCAAGAATGAAATACCGCGTGTTGACCGTCAACAGGGAGTTTGGAAGCGGCGGAGGACGAATCGCGCAAACCATCGCCCAGCGGCTCGGCTGGAAACTGCTGGACCGCGACATCATCGACGCCATCGCCTACGCGGCGCACGTGGATCCCAAGGTGGTGCGGCCCTACGATGAGCACGTGGATTCATGGCTGCGCCGCATCAATCAGCAGGCCATGCGCTCAGCCGCCCTGGCCGCCGGCCTGGAACTCCGCGAGAACACTGTCTTCGATGCCGAAGAAATGGTGAAAATCTCGCGCAAGATCATCGAAGAGGCCTACAGCGAGGGCAGCTGCGTAATCGTGGGCCGCGGCTCGCAGTGCATCCTGCAGCACAAGCCCGACGTCTATCACGTCTTCGTCTACGCGCCCTATCTGGATCGCCTGGTGCGCCTGCGCGGCCGCCTCGACAAGGGCGTCCACGCCGAGCAGCGCATCCGCATTGTCGATGAAGAGCGCGCCAAGTACTTGCAACAGTACTACGGCAAGGCATGGAACAATCCGCACCTCTACGACCTGATGATCTCCTCGCGCACCGACGAGGAATGGACCGCGCGGGCGATCCTCTACGCGATGAA
>PLFY01000132.1:16486-26668 GCA_003138365.1 Acidobacteriaceae bacterium | reverse complement strand
CGCGGCTCAACGCTGCTGCGCACCCGCAAGGCGCCCATCTTTGAGATGACCGTGGGCCAGGGGCGGCTGAGCCTGAAGTGCATCTGGTTCAACGGAAGCTATTTGAGCGGCAAGTTTCTGGCCGGGCAGACAGTAGCCGTCTACGGCAAGGTCGAGGCGTCGCGCTCCAGCAGCAATTTAAAGATGATTCAGCCGCAATTCGAGCTTCTGCCCGACGCCACAGACGACGCCGAGACGCGCTTGCTCGAGGTGGGCCGGATTACGCCGGTCTACGAGTCCCTGGGCGGCAGCCGCCTGGCCTCACGCTGGCAGCGCAAGGTGATCTTCAACCTGCTGGAGCAAATGCGCGGAGCGGTGCCGGAGTGCCTGCCGCGGGAGATGTTGGCGCGGCTCGACCTGCCCGACCGCGAAACCGCGCTGCGCGAGGTTCATTTCCCACCCGAGGGCACGCCTTTTGTCCAACTGCAAAGCTCCGCAACGCGCGCCCACCGGCGGCTGATCTTTGAAGAACTCTTCTTTCTGGAACTTGGCCTGGAGCTCAAGCGCCGCCGCATGAGGCAGCGCGCGGGCATCGAGTTTTCCACGACCGGCAAGGTGCGCGAGGCCATCCGCGAAGTGCTGCCCTTCCATCCAACCGGGGCGCAAAAGCGCGCTTTGGGCGAGATTGTGGCCGACATGCGCCAACCCAGCCCCATGCGCCGCCTGCTGCAAGGCGACGTGGGATCGGGCAAGACGATTGTTGCGCTGCAGGCCATGCTGGTGGCCATGGAGAATGGCTACCAGGCGGCGTTGATGGCGCCCACCGAGATTCTGGCCACGCAACATTTTCTGGCCGCGCGCAAACTGCTGGAGCGCTCCTCCCGCCGCTATCAAATTGTTCTGCTGACCGGCTCGCTTGATGAGGACCGCAAGCGCCACACCCGCGGCCTCATCAATCGCGGCGAGGCCCAACTGGTGATCGGGACCCACGCGTTGATTGAAGAAAAAGTGGAATTCGACCGGCTGGGACTGGTGGTGGTGGATGAGCAGCACCGCTTCGGCGTACTGCAAAGGTTCAAGCTCATGAAGAAGCCGAGGCCGGATGGGACGGAGGGGGCGGAGCCCGACGTGCTGGTGATGACCGCAACGCCGATTCCGCGCACGCTGGCGCTCTCGCTCTACGGCGACCTGGACTTGAGCGTCCTGGATGAGCTGCCACCGGGACGCACGCCCATCGTCACCCGGCGCGTTCCCGGCGAGCGTGCGGAAGAGGTGTGGGATTTCGTTCGCAAACAGGCGGCCAAAGGCCGTCAGACCTACATCGTCTACCCGGTCATCGAGGGCACAAAGGAGGACCAGCCGGAGCTGGATTTCAGCCATGACGAGGCTGAGGCCGGTCTTGAACCAGCGCCTGCGCCCGCCCGCAAGACAGCCCTCAAGACGACTCGAAAAGGCAAGACCGCGGAGCTGTTTCCCAAGGCAGCGCAGGAGGCGAATCCGGGCGCGAAATCCGGCCTTAAATCGGCGACTGAGATGTACGAAAAGCTGAGCCTGGGCCCNNGGCGAGATCGACGTGCTGGTGGCCACTACCGTGATCGAGGTCGGCGTGGATGTTCCCAACGCCACGGTCATGGTGGTGGAACACGCAGAGCGGTTCGGACTGGCGCAGTTGCACCAACTGCGCGGTCGCGTGGGCCGAGGGGCGGCCAAGAGCTACTGCATTCTGATGACCGGACCGCGTGTCTCTCCGCTGGCCGAGGAGCGGCTGAGCGCCATGGTCCGCTCTCAAGATGGATTCGAGCTGGCGGAGTTGGACCTGAACCTGCGCGGACCCGGCGAGTTCTTTGGGACCCGACAGGCCGGACTGCCCGATTTTCGCGTAGCCAACCTGGTGCGCGACCGGCAGTTGCTCGAACTGGCCAAGATGGAAGCCGCCCGCTTTGCCAATGTCCCCGTTGCCGATCAAGGCACACGCTCTGAAGCCACTGAGGCTGAACGCGCGCGTGTATGGGCTCGCCTTAAAGAGGCCTGGCAAAGGCGGTATGGATTGGTCGAAGCGGGCTGAGCAACTTCAGGCCGCGTCATGGGCGAGTGAACCATGCACCGTCTCCACCGGAAAGGTCTGTATCTCCAGGTCGATGCTGGCAATCTCATTCCCACATTCCTGTTGATGGCTGCGGGTGCACTGGCAGAGCTCCGTGAAGCGGATATGCCCGCTCTGGCTCAGGTCAAGCCCGGCCGCAATCAGCACGCTGTAGATCTCCACGCAAGCCTGGCGCTCGAATTCGAACAACATGCTCACCGTACCTGTGTCGTTTGCGCCACGGCTCAGCACCCAACCGCCACAGCCGAGAATAGCGCCAGTAAGAGTCTTGACAAGGTGCGCCGGCTGCTCAATGGAAATCGCCTTCATTTGCATCGCCCAAGGTATGCTTATCGCTTGCCCAGCGTCGTAGTTCGGCATTATGAGCCTCACACCGTTCTTATCGGAGCGGGGCTGTGACACTTCACGAATGTGCTGGAGTCGCACGGCTCTTGCCCGGCTTTGAAACATCGATCCCGCCCAGCGGCCTGCCGCACCTTGCGCTGGTAATTGGATCAGCGTTGGCCACGGTTTGCCGGGCTCGAAGCCACTGCGGAAAGCGGGGTCCCGGAATGCCTGCAAACACAATAAAAGCAGAATGTTGTAGCTTTATACACAGCATGATCATCGGCTCCGGAATTGATCTGATCGAGATCGGTCGCATCCAGCAGTCCATGGATCGTTATGGCGGACGCTTTCTTGACCGCGTCTACACGCGCGCGGAACAGGCCTACTGCTTGCGCAAGCGCAAGTCCGCGGAGAGCTTTGCCGCTCGATTTGCCGCCAAGGAAGCAGGGGCCAAGGCCTTGGGAACCGGCATCAGTTTCGGCGTGAGCTGGCTCGAGATCGAGGTTGTCCGCGAAGCAAGCGGCAGGCCCAACCTCGAGTTTCACGGGCGGGCCGCCGAGATTGCGGCCCGCCTGGGCGTAGTCCGAGCGGCCCTTTCCATCACCCACACGGCCGACCATGCCATGGCCAGCGTTGTGCTTGAAGATGGGGGATAAATCCGCTCTCTCTGCTATTCTCAAGGCGTAAACCGCATCCATTGAGCAAGAGGAGTCCACGTGCCAAGCAGCAAAGAGATTCAGTGGTCGCAACTGAGAGTTGGAGCGTTGGTCCTGGCGGCCATGGCCGTGCTCATCGGGATCATTTTTCTCATGTCCGGCTCCACTGGCGGGCTGTTTGCGCACAAGCTGGTGCTCCGCTCCTACTTTGAGAACGCGGCGGGCCTGAAGGATGGGGCGCCCGTCACGCTTGAGGGCGTGACTATTGGCAATGTGGTCAAAGTTCGCGTGGTTCCGGATCGCGAACCCACCCCCGTAGAGGTAACCATGCAGGTGGGCCAGGAGTGGCTGCCCGACCTGCACGTGACTTCGACCACCATGATCGCCCAGGCCGGCGTTCTGGGCGACAGCTACATCGATATCAGTTCAGAGCACGCCACCGGCCCCACTCCAGGCCAAAACGCAGAACTCAGAACCACCGGCGCGCCCAGCATTCAGGACGTGATCCGCGACAGCCAAGTCTCGATCAAGCAGATCACGGAGCTGATGGCCAAGGTCGAAGTGTTGGTGGATTCGCTTAACTCGAAAAAAGGAACCGCGGGCAGGTTCATCAACGATCCGGAACTGTACATCAAGATCAACACCATCGCCACAGATCTCCAGACGGTTACCGGAGCAATGGCCAACGGCAAGGGCAGCCTGGGCAAGCTGATTACAGACGACACGCTGTACACCCGCGCCAATGCAGCCATCGACCGGCTCTATAAAATCACCGACGATCTGAATGAAGGCAAAGGCAGCGCGGGCAAATTTCTCAAGGACGACTCTCTCTATAACAACCTGAATGCCGCTGTTTCCAACACCAATCAGCTGGTGGCCGATATCAACGCAGGCAAAGGCAGCCTGGGCAAGCTGGCCAAGGACCCGGCATTCGCGCAGAAACTGGATGACACTGTGACCCGGCTGGACAACATCCTGAAGGGCGTGGAAGAGGGCAAGGGCACGCTGGGACAACTCGCCCAGAACCGCTCCCTCTACGACCACGCCGACCAGACCATGGACCAGACCCAGCAGTTGGTAAAGAGCATCCGCGAAGACCCGAAAAAGTACCTGGTCATCAAGATGAAGGTTTTCTAAAGTAACGCAATTCAAGCTCAACGAGGAAGCAGTTTTTTGAATGTGGAAGCATTCCTCGGGGGCTGAACAGGCTGCGGAAAAAGGCCCGAATTCAACCGAAATACCCGAAAAGCATACTGAAGGCCGTATTGATTCTGCGGCACTTACGGCACGACTAAAGTCGTGCCCTGACGCTTCTTGCGCCCCGGAATGGGTTTTTTCGCAGCCTGTGAATTCTGGCGATTTCTTTGGGAGAGGCATCCTGGCTGAGCATGGAGCCGTTACGACCGATGCCGAAATTGAAGCGGCCCTGGAAAGAGCAAAGCTCCACGACGGCGACCCCCTCGCGCAAACAGTCGAGCACATCCCAGGTCTCAAAATCGAGACCTGAGGCACCCACATTTCTTACTCGTCAGACCTGGACCACACGCCGCCCAGCGCCTGACCAGACGTTTTGTCTTGCCCAAGCGAACCAACGTGCACTGTACCGTCAAGTCCTAAAGTTTTAGTTGACAAATTCCGCCGCGGCTCATAAAGTCCTAGATGTTTAGGAGATGCCGTGCCGGAAGAAACCAAATTGAAGGGCCAGCTCACTCCGCTGGAGCTTAGGGTCATGCAAGTCTTGTGGACTGGCGGCCCGTCGAATGTTCAGGCGGTGCAGCAGGGGCTTCGCGAAGATCTCGCCTACACGACAGTGCAGACCATGCTGAATGTGCTCCTGCGAAAAGGGCATGTCACACGAACTCTGGTAGGCCGTGCATACGAATATCAGCCCATTCAGACGCGCGAAATAGCTCTCGGGAGCGCGGTTCGCGATTTGCTTAACCGGATGTTCGACGGCTCTCTGGAAGATCTGCTCATGAACCTGCTCCGAACCAAGCAGGTCGATGCCGCCAAGCTGGCTGAACTGGTTCAAAAAGTGGCCATTGCGAAAGGAGTAATGGATGCAGACCTTAAGTAGCTTTGTAGCCGCCTATGCTCTCAACGCACTCTGGCAACTGCCGCTTCTGGTGTTGGCGGCCGCGGCTACCGTGCGACTTCTTGCAGGAATGCGCGCAAAAGTTATTCACCGTGTTTGGCTGGGCTGCCTCCTTCTTTCGCTCACTTTGCCCGGCCTCTCGCTCCTGCGTGACCAGGCGCAGCCTCTCCGTGGCTTATTGACAAGCCCGCAAGCCGCAATGCCGCTGGCGGCGCAGGCGCCGAATGTTCAACACAACTCTCACGGCGCCTTGCCGCCACTTTTGTCCTACCTGTGGACCGAGAGACCTGCGTGGAACTCTGAACATCTGTTTCCTCCGCCTGCTATCTTCTCGAAGACAATCTGCTTGCTTTACATCGCATCCGTCCTCTTTGCCTTTGTTCGATTGGCATGGGGTCTCTGGCTCACACGCGGTCTTTTGAAAACCGCAAAGACAGCAGTTCTGCCGCCAGAATTGCAGAAACACTGGAACTCCTGCATGGCGATTTTCGGGCAAGAGCGGATCGAGCTTTTGTCTTCAAGCAAACTATCCAGTCCAGCAACTCTAAACTGGCCGCGGCCCATTGTGATTTTGCCGGTAAATCTGCACGATGCGGAAGCCAGCGAAGTGGCCGCGGCCTTTTGCCATGAGCTGGCGCACATCCAGCGGAGAGACTTCCTCTGCAATCTGCTCTATGAATCGCTTGGAACGCTGCTTTTTTTCCATCCCGCATTGCATTGGATACGCCGCAGGATACAGGAGACACGGGAACTGGCCTGCGACGACCTGGCGGCCGATGCAATGGCCGGAAGACACGCCTACGCTCACAGTCTGTTGCAGCTCACGCAAAAGATGCGCACTGCGGCCGACATCCCTCAACCAAGTTGCGCCCTCGGAATCTTCGAGGGAGAATTCATGGAGAAGCGAATCATGAACCTTATTGAAAAGAAGACGAAACAAACCCGCCTGCGCCTGTGCATGTCGATGGCTCTTGGCTCGTGTCTTGTTCTTTTGAGTTGCGCCGTCGCTGTTGCCTTTGGCCTAAGCCCGCTTCTTGCGCATGCATCAACTCAAGCAGACCAGGCTCCGTCCGGCTGGTTCCTGGCCGGGAGCAAACCCGCAAACTACCGCACCGGAATCGATAGCGCAGTGATTCACGATGGGCAACCGAGTGCTTATCTCCAGTCACAGGCGCCAACGACCGATGGATTTGGAACGCTGATGCAAACGATCAGCGCCGCTAACTATGCCGGAAAGCGCGTTCGCCTGCGGGCTACGGTCAAATCGCAAGATGTGGGCGAATGGGCCGGGATGTGGATGAGGGTGGATAAGGAACAAACCATGGTTGCCTTCGACAACATGCAGGACCGTGCGATCAAGGGCACACAACCGTGGACTACTTTCGATGTCGTTCTCGATGTTCCGCAGGACGCTACAAGCATTTCGTTCGGAACGCTTCTGTCGGGATCCGGCAAGGTGTGGGTGAATCATGTGACGTTTGAAGCTGTAGGCCAAGAGACAGAAACTACCGGCGCCAAACCTTCTAAAAAAGCTCCCTTGTCCACGAGCCCGGTGAATCTGGATTTCAAAGAATAGAAATTGACAGAGGAGGTGGGCGCACGGACATCCCTGCGCCCATTTCGAAGTCCTCTCCATTCTCCCCGGTTCGTGAGCCTCCCTCACACCGCAGCCGCAGCCGTCTGCTTGATCGAAGCCGTCAGATTTGGGTCGTCGGGAAAGAAGAGCTGGAAGACGGTGCCCGCAGTACTTGGCTGGGCCGCCGCCCCGTGAACAGCCGTGCGGCTGCGCACATGGACCAGGCCGCGGTGCTTGACGATGATCTCGTGGCTCACCCAGAGGCCGAGGCCGGTTCCGGTCACCTCCTTGGTGGTAAAGAAGGCCTCAAAGACGCGCTCCAGAACGGCGGGGTCCATGCCGGAGCCAGTGTCGGCCACCACAAAGCGAACGCCCGTTTGCGCCTGATCCTTCCAGTTCCGCGAGCGCCGTGCGCGCACCACCAGACGGCCGCCGTCGCTGCTGGCGTCAATGGCGTTGCTCACCAGGTTGGCGAATACCTGGCGGAGTTCTCCGGCAAAGCAAAACAGGTCCATGTCCGGGTCGTATTTCCGCTCGACCCGGATGTTCAGGGTATTGAGGCGAACCTGATAGAGGCTGAGCACGGAATCGAGAAGTTCCCCCATATTGGCCCTTGCCGGCAGCGTGGATTGGCGGTAAAACCGCAGCGTCTGCTGGGTAATTTCCGCGATGCGCCGGGCCTCGTGCTCGGCCAGGACCACGTAGTTCAGCGCCGGATCCTCAAGCTGGCAGAAGTTGCGCAGCAGGAAGAGCAAATTGGTAATGGCCTCAAGCGGATTGTTGATCTCGTGGGAGATGGAGGCAGCCAAACGTCCAGTGGCGGCCAGCTTTTCAGTCTTGCGCAGGGCTTCTTCGCTGCGCTTGCGGTCGCTGGCGTCGAGCACGATGACGCCTACCCAACGAACCTGTTGCGGGGTGGTCCTGACTGGGTAGGCGCTGGCCAGCCAGGTCCACGGGCGGCTGGGCCTTTGGCGAGGGCCAGGCTGGGGGTTCTGGCCGTTGATCGCCGGACTGGTCAGGGCCGGACTGGTCAAGGCCGGACTGGTCAGTTCAAGGTTGCGCACCGCCTCTTCTTCGGCAAAGACGCGCAGCACCGTGTTTTCAAGCTCCTGCGCCACCGGCAGGGGCAGCAGCTCGAGCAGAGTCCGGCCGAGGTGGCGGCTGAGCGGGACGCCGGTCATGTCGGCAAACACCTGGTTGACGCGCACAAACCGGCAACGGCGGTCAAAGAAGGCCAGGCCGATGGGTGCGTTGGCCAGCATCGAGTCCAGCAGCGAAAGCGTGTCGTTGAGCCCGGAGCGCTGCTCCGCTATGGAAGCAACCATGCGGTTGAAGGCCTCGATCAGGTCGCCGATCTCGTTGTGCACCACCACGGGCAGAGGAAAGCTGCCGCTGTTCTCCGGTGAACTCATCAGGGCGCGCGTGCCGCGATGCAGAGTGGCCAGAGGCCGTGAGATGGAGTTGGCCATCAGCAACACCAGCAATGCCGACGCCACAATCCAAATCACGGCGAAGATCGCGGTGTCGCGCAGAATCGCGTCGAGCTGCTGATAATCCCAGGCGCGCTCTCTCTTTACCCAGGCAAACCCACGCAGGTCGCTTCCCGTATAGATCGGGCTAGCACTCTCCCATTGATCCCTTCCCAAGGTAAACACCCTTGACTCATCCTTGATCATGAGCGGAATCTGCGCGCGCTCAAGCGGATTGAGCGTGACTTGCCCGGCTACTCCCTCACTGACGAAGAGCACGTTGCCGGCCGGATCGGTGACCTTGGCAAAGGCCACGCTGGGCGATTCGCCCACCATCTTGACCGACAGGCCCACCCAGCCGGGCCGGTTCTGGAGCAGGGCCTCTTGTGCCTGCAGCGACATGGAAGTGACCTGATGGGCCAGGCCCTGTACGATGCGCTGGTGGACTTCTTGAGTCTGCTGGCGGATCAGCAAGGCCGCAAAAAGCCCAATCGAGAGCGCCTCAAGCAGCACCAGCCCGGCAAGCATCTGCCATCGAATCGACCGCGGCCACCAGCGCATATCCGAGCCTTACCCCCCGCAAAAAATCGGCGTCCCCGTGCAGCGAATTCCCTGGGACCGAGCCGCCCCTGTCTTTACTTGGATGCCAGAGCCTTGGCAATCTGCCGCCCGTGGAAGCGCCCATTCTCAATGAAAATCTCATTGGTGCGCGAGCCCGCCACAATCACCCCGGCCAGGTAAATGCCCGGCACATTGCTCTCCAACGTCTCAGGATCGCAGACCGGCAGGCGGTCCTCGCCCTCGAAGCGGATGCCCATTGCCTCAAGAAAGTCGAAGTCCGGGTGATAGCCGGTCATGGCGAAGACAAAATCGTTCTTGAGGATCTCACGGCCTTCGTGCGTCTCGACAACCACTGTGTCCGGCTTGATCTCCACGACATTCGACCGAAAAAACGCCTTGATTTCGCCATTCTTGATCCGGTTTTCAATGTCCGGCTTGATCCAGTACTTCACATGCGGAGGAATCTCCGGCCCGCGGTAAACCAGCGTGACCCGCGCGCCGCTGCGCCACAGCTCAAGCGCCGCAATGGCCGCCGAATTCTTGCCGCCGATCACCACCACGTCGGTCTCAAAGTAGGGATGGGGATCGACATAGTAGTGATGGACCTTGTTCAGGTCTTCGCCGGGAATACCCATGTAGTTGGGCAGATCGTAGTAGCCGGTAGAGAGGGCCAGCTTGCGGGACCGGATGGCTCCCGGCCTGCCAAAACGGTCCACCGTGTGCATGGTGAAGCCGCCGTCAGAGCCTGTCACCTTTTCCACGCACTGGTAGAGGCGCAAATCCAGCCGATAGTGCTCCGCCACGCGGCGGTAGTACTGGAGAGCTTCGTCGCGGGTGGGCTTGGCATTGGGGCTGGGAAAAGGAATGTCGCCGATCTCGAGCAGCTCCGGCGTGGTGAAAAAGGTCATGTGCGCCGGGTAATGGAAGAGCGAGTTGCACAGGCAGCCCTTGTCCACCACAACCGAGCGAAAGCCGGTCTTCTGGGCCTCGATGGCGCAAGCCAGCCCGGTTGGCCCGGCGCCTATGACCAACAGATCGAAGATCTCGTCCGGCATGGGGTCGGCAGTCGGTTCCGGGGTCGGGTCTGGCGTCAAATTCAGCACGGAGTGTTCATTGGAATCGTTCATGGATTTAGATTAGGGCATTGGCTGGATTTCCGGCTGGACCAGAGTGCTCATAGCGCCGCATTCAATACCCGGTCAAACCGGATCAGCCCCACCCATTGCCCCTGGTCTACGCCCTTCCAAACCAGCGTTCCGCCCAATTCCCTGGCAATCTCTTCCGGCGACAGATCATGGTGCAACCCAAAGAATCGCTCGTCCATCGCTTCACTCTTCCGGCCCAGGCTAAGCTGCGGCCATGGCGGGTCGTACTTGGTTGAGAACACCAGCGCCGCAGTGTACTTCTCCGGCTCA
>PLFY01000132.1:8819-16466 GCA_003138365.1 Acidobacteriaceae bacterium | reverse complement strand
ATCCCGGCCAGGTGCAGCCGGATTACATGCGCGTATGCCAGATTGTCTTCCGGCGCAAATCCATACGGCGGATTGACGAACAGCCCGAGCACAAACGCCGCCACCGACAGCAGCGCCACCCCCTGCCAGTAGGGAACCCGGCGATAAAACGTCGCCACCGCCAGCAGCAGCACCAGCGGGTACATGGGCAACAGGTAGCGTGTGAGCAGCGCGCCGCCCAACACGCTGAACAGCAGTGCGTTCATCAAAAGAAGAAGAAAAATCCGCCGCTGCGCCGGACGGCCAATGCCCGCTCTTTCATGGTCCTCAGCGTCCAGCCGCGGCTCCAACAGCAGCACGGCCGCGACGGCTATCAGCACCGGCACAAACAGGTTCATATGTGCGGTCAGGTGCAGCACGCGGTGCCCAAACGCCGCCAGAAACCGCAGCGGGTCGAGATTGGCTTGCGCGTTGTAGCGCAAGAACTGCGGATTCCCGAACAGAAACCCCGTCTTCGCATAGTGCCAGCCATACCAGCCAGCCAGCGGCAGTACGCAACTCGCCAGCCACCCCGTCTCCCGCCACAGCCTGAACCGAGCGGGCGGCCGAGCGCGAAACCCCTCCACCGCGCACACCAGCGCCAGCGTCAGCGGAACGGCAACAGCCGTCTCCTTGGAAAGAACGGCCGCCGTAAACCACAGCGCCGCGGCCCAGGGCTTGCGATCCCGCTCAGGCAGCGCATAAACCAGCCCCCACAGCGTACACGCCGCGGCAAAAATATCCGCGTGGGCCAGCGTGCTTTGCGCAAACCAAATGGGGTACAGCCCGGTAAGAAGCACAGTCCAGAAAGCCACCGCGCCCACGCCCACCAGCCGCATAGCCAGCCGCCAGACCGCCAGCAGCCCCAGCGCCGCAACCATCAGCACAGCCTCCCGCGTCACCTCGGGATAAAAGCCGCAAACCTTCCACCAAAGCGCCAGGTAGATGCTCTCAAGTGGGGGATGGGCGTTGGTCAGCGTCGTGATCGGGATGAGCGACCCTGTGCGAAAAAAATCCCAGGCCGCGGGAATGTAATAGCCCGCCTCGTCCCAGTAGTAGGGCAAACGCAGCAGCGTGAAATGGCTGGCGTACAGCGCCGCGAAGACCACCGGAAAGATCCTCCAGAGGGGCAAGGGCTCATCCAGCCGCGACTGCATCAGTCTTCTAAAATGCAAGCGATCACTCCCAAAGCGAAATCACGGTAAGCGGCGCAGAACTGGTAGATCGGGGTTTCAACCCTGACACTCGGCCTGGTAAAATCAAAGCGGACTTTACAAGCTACGGAAAAAGGCCCGAATTCAACCGAAATACCCGAAAAGCATACCGCAGGGGCTGAAGCCCGTATTGATTCTGCGGCACTTACGGCACGACTAAAGTCGTGCCCTGACGCTTCCTGCGCCCCGGAATGAGTTTTTCCGCAGCCTGTTTAGCCCCTGAGGTGTGCTTTTCGCGAAATTCATCTGCTATGCGCCGCATCTCCGCCCCCTCTTAAGCTTTCAGTTCACCGGCCCTTGCGGAAAGCTGTGCCCGTGCGGCTCCAGGTTCAGCACGCCGAAGGCCTGCTCATACTGGGAGAGATTCTGCCCCAGCACGTTCCAAAGCGCCTTGGCCTGCTGCGGGCTCAAAAAGATGGCTTGGTGGTTGCGGATCGTCACCTGTTCCGGGCTTTCGCTCGAGGCCAGGCCGAACACAAGCTGGAAATCCCACACGCTCACGCGCACCTGCACGCTGTTGGCATAGGACTCGCGGTAGTCGGAAGTTTGGGCAAGGTTCAAGTGGGGNNCGCGCCTGTTCCGAAAAATGTGTGTCGTGGCTTTAACAGCGCCGCAAATGACGCCAAGATGACTGGGCTTTATAACCCATGAGGGAATTCCTGCTTCACAGCAACACCTGATCAGAGTCTCCTTAGAGGACTGACCACCAGCATCATCAACTCTACCGTAGACCAACTCGCCATCGTCAAGACATCCGCACGATTTCTCTTTTTTTATCTCTTCTCCGGGCACGACTCTTTGCCATTTATTAAATTCTCCACGTCTCGCGAAAGCGCTCTGGCTTCGTTTCATCTCGTCATTTCTCCGGGGCGCGCAGTGGTTGCTGGTCAGACCTCGTGGACGATAGAATCCTCAATATGCTACTTGTTCGGAACAGATTGCACAGGAGCGGAAGTCACGCCATGAAACCAATTTCACAAGCCCTCATCTTGGGCTTTCTATCCATCTGTTGCGTCGGCTACTCTCAGACCCCAGTTAAGACCGTGCCCCCTCCCGCTCCCACAATCAGGATCGCTCTCGTCGGCGATTCAACCCAGACTAAAAATGCCGGCTATGGCCTCGGCTTCTGCGCCAACCTTACCGGCTCCGTCACCTGCATCAACGATGCCAAGGGCGGAGCAAGCACCAAGACCTACTACCAGGAAGGATACTGGACAAAGGCTTTGGCAGATAAGCCGGATTACATGCTCATCCAGTTTGGCCACAACGATGAAGAGTCAAAAGACCATCTCGCGCGCGAAACAAATCTCCAGACCGAGTACCCTGTCAACCTCAAGCGCTATGTCGAGGAAGCACGCGCCCATGGAATCATTCCCATCCTTGTAACTCCCTTGACCCGCCGCTATTACGAGGTCGATGGCAAGATCCACTCTGACTTACTCGCCCACTCCGAGGCCGTGAGGAAGGTGTCCAATGAAGAGCACACGCCCTTGATCGATCTGCAGGCGGACAGCATCGCTTACCTCGACACGCTCACTGAAGCGCAGGGCCAGGCTCTCGGCATAACTAAGAAAGACCCGCAGGGAAACATTATCCCGGACAAGACGCACTTGAACTACGAAGGCTCTTACGTCTTTGGTCGCATCGTCGCCGTGGACATGGCCAAGGCCGTGCCCGCTCTCGCGCCATATGTGAAGAAGGAGCCGACACCGCTGCCTGCGGCCGGAATACGCAGCGTGGCGGTCCTTCATGGCGCACCGGTGCGCATCGTGCTGGTGGGCGACTCCACCGTCAACAACGGCGGAGGATGGGGTCCCGGCTTCTGTGCCTTGATGACTCCCAATGTCGAGTGTGTGAATCTGGCCAGAAACGGCCGCAGTTCAAAGAGCTACTATGACGAGGGAGTTTGGCAAACTGCGCTGGCTCAGCACGGCGACTACATCCTCATTCAGTTCGGACATAATGACATGCCCGGCAAAGGCCCTGAACGCGAGACCGACCCCGACACGACTTATGCCGCTAACATGCGCCGCTACATCGATCAGGCGCGAGCCGCCGGGGCAATCCCGGTGATTGTAACTTCCCTTTCCAGGCGCACTTATAGAGACGGCAAACTGGTTCAGGACTTGACGGCCTACGCCAGCGCCGCAAAACGAGTTGCCAGCGAAGAAGATGTTCCAGTCATCGACCTCAACGCAGCCAGCACAAAGCTGCTTGAAACCATGACACAAGAGCAGGCCGACAAGTTCGACGCGGAAACGCATCCAGATGCCGCCAGCAAAGGTCCCGACCGAACGCATCTGAACGCAACCGGCTCCGCTGTCTTTGGGCGCATGGTCGCCGATGGCTTGGCCAGGGTTTGTGTGGAACTCGGACCCGACGTAAAAGGCCAGGCGGAAACGAAGACCACCACACCGTAACACTCGAGCATCCGGGTAACGCTACTCCAAACAAGCCGAACGGGGGAAGCGCCGTCATCGCTTCCTCCCTATTCTTGAGGAACTCAACATGCCGGCCAATCTTTCTTTCACTTACCTCGCCGTTGCCTTGGCTGTTTGCGGAACCGCCGTTGCCCAAGATACACGCCACGTCGTCGAGCCGCATTTCCCAAAGACATGCACGGTTCTGCGCGCCCACCTCTCTGCTCCAGACGGGCAACTCTCTCTTGCCGACGAGCACAATCCGGACACAGTGCGGTTGCAGAGCGCTATCGACGGTTGCCCCGCGGGCAAAGCCGTCGAACTGCGCGCGGATAAGGGCAGGAATGTTTTTCTGAGCGGTCCTTTTCGCCTCAAGGCCGGTGTCACGCTCCTCGTCGACGCCAACGTCGCGCTGTTTGCCTCGCGCGACCCGCACGATTACGATGTGACTCCGGGAAGCTGCGGCGTCCTCTCCGAGAAGGGCCAACACTGCAAGCCGCTGATCGCCGCGGATGACGCGCCCAACAGCGGCATCATGGGCGAAGGCGCGATTGACGGCCGAGGCGGCGCCACGATGCTGGGCCAGAACATCACATGGTGGGATCTCGCGCATCAAGCCAAGGTGACCGACAAACAGCAGAATTGCATGCGCATTCTCAACGTCAACCACTCCAATAACTTCACCCTGTACAAAATCACCTTGCGCAACTCACCCAACACCCACGTCTCCGTATCCCACAGCGATGGCTTTACCGCCTGGGAAGTCAAGATCCTCACGCCGAAGACCGCGCGCAACACGGATGGCATCGACCCCCAGGCCGGAGCAAAGAACGTAACCATTGCCTATTCCACCATCCACACGGGCGATGACAATGTTTCTATCAAATCCGATGCCAGTGGCGCAGCTTCGAACATGTCCATCCTGCATAACCACTTCTACTCGGGACACGGCATGTCTATCGGCAGCCAGACCGCTGGCGGCGTGGACCATGTGCTGGTGAGCGACCTGACTATCGATGGCGCTGACAACGGCCTCCGCATCAAGTCCGACCGCAGCCGCGGCGGGCTCGTGCAGAACGTCACTTTTGAAAATGTATGTATCCGAAATACCCCCAATCCGCTGGTCTTCGTGCCTATGTACACAACCTTTGCCGGAGATAAGCTGCCAGTGTTCCGCGATATTGCGTTGCGCGATGTTCATATACTCACGCCGGGCGCATTCACCTTCAATGGGCTCGACGCGCAGCACAAACTCGGCATCTCGCTGAACAATGTAACTGCCGAGGATCTGCAGAAGTCTGAAGTCTTTGCAAAATACGCTGACATCACGATCGCCGGTACGCGCGGCAATCTCATACCTTCCGGCGCGGACGTCACTGTAACCGGAGCGAATGCAACTGCGGGAGCGCCGCTCGACTGTCAAACTCGATTTGTTGCGCTGGCCACTACAACCTCCACGCCCGAGTCTGCCGAGAAGGTTCTGCCGGAAGACAAGACATTCTATGTAGCCGCCGATGGAACCGGAGATTACTACTCGATCCAGAGGGCCATCGATGTAGCGCCGGCCACGGGCGGCGCGTTGATCCTGGTGGCGCCGGGAACCTATCGCGAAGTGCTGACCATCGATAAGCCGAACATCCAGCTTCGCAGCGCCAATCCCAACGCGAGCAAGACAGTGGTGGTTTTCGACCGCAGCGCATCCCTCAATGGCGGCACTTCTCACACAGCAACGGTCAATGTCTCGGGCGACAATTTCCTTGCCGAGAACATCACCTTCCAGAACGACTTCAAAGCCGCGCATGATCCATATCCTGAAGGCTCGCAAGCCGTGGCGTTGCGTGTCACCGGCGACCGCGCAATCTTCCACAATGTTCGCCTGTTGGGCCACCAGGATACGCTCTACGCAGCCAGCAAAGGTTGCACCGGGACAGGAGAAGCCCGCACCTGCCGCCCCGCGCGCCAGTACTTTTCCAACAGCTATATCGAGGGCAATTTCGACTTCATCTTTGGCGACGGCACGACCGTGTTCGATCGTTGCGAGATCCAAAGCGACCTTCTCGCCGCTGGATTCATCACGGCGCAGAGTAAGGTTTATCCGCAGCAGGACTCCGGTTATGTTATCTACAAATCCAGATTGACGGCCGAGCCCGGAGTAACCAATGTGTATCTTGGGAGGCCATGGCGGCCGTACTCCACAGTTACTTACATTGACACGGAGATGGGCAACCACATTCAACCGGCAGGCTGGCGCGAATGGCTGCCTGGCCAAACGCATTCAATGGAGACGGCCACTTACTCCGAATATGGCTCAACCGGCCCAGGAGCGCATCCCGGCGAGCGCGATCCGCACACCAAATTTCTCACTCCAGATGATGCAGCCCGCTACGCACCGGAGGTCTTCCTCCGTGGAGACGATAACTGGAATCCGACAACGCAGGAGATTCCGCCGCTGCAATAGCCTGCCCGGTAACTCAGGCGGAAGTTCCCCAGCCAAGTCTTAGCGCCCGATCTTCACATAAACTCCAGGTCTCTGACCGGATGAAATGGTGCTATGAGGGGTGAGAGCGCGGGCTGGGAAACCCGCGCTACAGCCGGTCAGGAGACCGGCGCTACACTTTTACTGGTCCATAGCCAGACGGTCAGAGACCTAGCCTCCGCAACCGTCTACCGCGGAACCTGCGCGAGAATCCAGCGCATCAGTTCCTTGCCCGCGGCGAAATTGTCATACGGCTCCGCCAGTTTCCGCCCGTCGGTGTACTCGTTATAGAGCCATGGATCGACCGTCGCGAAAACAGTTCCTTTGCCGTACTTCGCCGTCGCCATCAGAATTCCTTCATCGTCCTGGAACGCCGATACCGCCGGAGACCGCACTGAAATGTTGCACACATCTTTCATGAACAGAGTATGCGGATCATGGAAGATAGGACCGCCGCCGGGAACGATGAGCTTTCCCATCTCGTGCGCGTCCCCGATGACGTGTTTGCGCAGCACGCTGTTGAAGTGAATGCCGAACCGATCGGCGATCAGGTTGAAATGCTCGAGATCGGTATTCGCCGGATCGTTCGCAAGAATGAACAGCACGCCTCCGCCTTTGACCCATTCGGCAATCTGCGCTCCGTCTTCCGGATTCACATAATGCGGATTCGGGTTCTTAGCCAGCGTATCCGGCGAAGCAATGATGTAAACCTGAGCCTGATCGAGCGCCGCGACCGTCGGTTCCGTATAAAGCGTTTTTGTCTGCGCGCCAAAGTTGTGGACGATGTGGCCCAGCAGTGAGTAGCCGTCGTTGCTCTCGTCGTTCCACTTGTAATGAAAGTAGTCCTGCTGGCCAAATGCATCGACCCTCTTCTGGCTGTTGAACCACGCGTCCACCAGAACCGTGTCGCCTCGCCCCAGCTTCGCACTCTTTGCGTTCTCCATTTCCGTGCTTGCCAGCAGAAACGCGCCCACTCCCTTGGGATCGTCGGTCACCACCTTCTCGCCGATGTAATAGGCGTAGCTCCCATCCCGGTAAGGATCGCCACCAAGCCCCCCGACCTTCACCGTTCCTGTAAGTGACACCGAGTCGCCTTGGCCGGGCTGCCCGGTTTGGATAAAGTGACCAATAATACCTTTGTATCCGCGCTCGGCGTTTGCCAGATAACTCTGCGGAAGATAACCCAGCCTGACTCCCTTTGCCAGTGCATAAACAAACATGCAGGAGGCCGACGACTCAAGATAGTTTCCCTTTGCCCCTGCTTTGTCCATCACCTGATACCACAGCCCCGTTTCGCCATCCTGATACCGCGCCACCGCGGCGGCATCCCGATCAAGCTCGGCCATCAACACCTTCCGCCCCGCATCCTGTTCGGGATAATACGAAATCGTGTCAACGAGCGCCATCATGGCCCAGCCCATGGCCCTGGCCCATAATTCCGGGGAGTGCCCGGTTTCCTTGTCGGCCCAGCGCTCTTTCTTCGACTCATCCCATCCGTGATAGAGCAAGCCCGTCTTCT
>PLFY01000132.1:0-8793 GCA_003138365.1 Acidobacteriaceae bacterium | reverse complement strand
GTAAAGCAGCGTGGCGGCCTTTGCGTAGCGTGGATCCCGCGTCACGCCGTACAACAACAGAAGCTGCCGCCCAAGCAAAATGCTGTCGAGCTGATTCTCTTGCGCGTTGAAGGTAGGAATAGACCCGTCAACCCCCACAAACTGGTCAACCGAACTTTTGATGTACTTGTAATAGCGGGCGTCGGCGGTGTTGAACCACACCGCATCCATGCCGCGCAGCAGCGTTCCGAGCTCGTAGTTCCAGACCCAATGTTGGCCGGCTGGCACAAAGCGCCCATCGGGCCAGCGCTCGATCGCCGCATTCGCCGCGCGTTGTGACCAGGGCCGCTCTTGGCCATATGCAATCGAAACACTTCCGCCCACCATTCCGGCGAGCAGCATCAACCAAACAAGATTAAGGGCTCTCTTCATTTTGTCTCCGGGTGCTCCGCACTCCAGGTGTCAAAGCGGTCAAGGGCGCGCTTCGATTCGGGGCTGTACCAACTGTAGCCATTCCGCCGCTCTTTGGACAACTCATTGACATTGTCGTGAAGGGATTTGTCGCGGTCCGCAAAGATTGGAATGTCCTTGCCGATCTGATAGTAGCGCGCCCAGATGGGCCCCGCGCCTGGACTGGCCGCAAGTTGGCGTCCGTCCGGTCCACGCTGGTAGCTCTGGCCGTAGATTGCCGTCTTCTTGAACCACGCGGCAGCAGAGCGAATGGCCCGCAGCTCAGCCGCGGTTGGATGCGGCAGATCGTTCATCAGCAGCAACAGCAAGCTGGCGCTCTCGCCTGCGCACTGTGCCGGCGGCTCGTAGTTGCGGCCTGATTCCGGCTTCAGCGTCAATGGATCGTCCTGCTGCGGCCAGACCGTGGCCACTCCGTTTACAACGATTTGCGAGGCTAGAATACAGCGGATTCCGCGCGCGAAGCTGGCGGCGGCGTGCATCCGAACGTTCTTCGGCACAAATGAAAACTCATCCCTGCCATCCGCCGCATGACCCATGAGCTCCACCACCTGGGTCATCGCGTCGTCGTTGTAGGTGATTGCATCGTGATAGCCGCCTTCAAGCGGCCATACCTGCGGCCATCCACCGTTGGGAAACTGCGCCAAGAACAGATAATCCATCCCTCGCAAAAAAGCCGCCACATAAGCCGTTCTGTCCCTGGCTCCGGCTGCCGCGATGACTTTGGCCAGAAAGTTCATTTGCGTCGTTGTGGCATCGTTGTCGATGGTACCCACATAATTCCATTCCGGTTCCAAGGGAGCATCAAAATCGCCGGGAGCAAGAAACCTGGAAAGATTGCCGGGAGTGAATGCCTCGCCTGGGCGACGCGTCTCCTTGCTCATATCCATGTTCTTTCCCCAGCCCCCGGCAGGCGTCTGGAACGAGACAATGACATCCGCGATGTGCCGCGCATCCGCGCTTGCGTACCAGGCAGCGTCGCGATCGAGCGGGATGCTGCGGGCGGAGAATCCATGAGGCGGCTCAGTCGCCTTTTCCATCCCAGCGCTCTTCAACTCCGCCTGAAGCGCGTCTTTGTCCGCCTGCCGCTGCCGCTGGGACCGCTCCAGATACTCAAGCCAGGCGCTCCGCTCTTTGGACGGCAGAAGTGCGATCCGCTCCCGCGTGAGGGGCTCGACTGGAGGATTCGTTCCAATCATAGTAGCGGCGGAAGCAGCAACCCCCCCAATCAAAACTGCGGCGACAATGTGCAAAGACAATGCGTGGCTCATTTGCTTATCCATGACATAGATTCCTCCGCGGAACGAGAGCAGTTCAGTGCGCCGGACCAGCGGAAGGAGCTGGAATCCATCCATTCAGCCGCAGCCAGTTCTCAAGTAACCCCGGCCATGCGGACAGCGCAGGATAGTTTTGCGCCAGTGCCGTTCCGTGCGGTCCCTGCTCAAAGATGTGAATCTCCGCGGGAACTCCCGCACGAACCAGAGCTGTATAGAACACCACACTGCTGAGCGGCGGAACGGACTGATCCATCGTGGTCGCATAGAGAAAATAAGGAGGCGTATGCGCCGTAACATGCTTGTCAGGAGACATATCGTCCGTCAACTCAGCCGAGGGATGATCGCCGAGCAGCGAGCTCATCGCGCCGGGTTTGGCAACTCCCTCTTGAAGGGTCAGGCCGCCATACGAGCTGATGACAAAATCGGGACGATCGCTTACCCGCTCAATCGGATCGGCGGCTTGCAGGTTTCCTTCGTCAAAGTGCGTTCCCACAATTCCCACCAGGTGCCCACCCGCTGAAAAGCCCCACATACCGATCCGGTCTGGAGCAATTGCGAACGCCTGCGCATGGCTGCGAACCCAGCGCATGGCGCGATAGCCATCCAGTATCGGCGCGGGATAGCGATAGCGGGGCGCCAGGCGATAGGTGAGAACGAAGGCCGTGATCCCGCGCAGATTCAGCCACTCCGCGATGCGCGTCCCTTCCTTGTCATACGCCAGATGTGTGTACCCGCCGCCGGGACACACGATGACCGCTGTGTGCTGGCCGGACCCTGGAGCGCCAAATATCTCCAGATGCGGCTTGTCCTGCTCTTCGGCGCCCACCGCTCCGGGCGCTCCCAAGGGCCACAGGTATTCAATCTGTCCATGCGGCGACGCGACTTCGGACGCCGCGGGTATCGCCGATGCTGAATTCGCTGCGGCAACCTGAGCCGCGGCCTTCGGGTGCGCACACACACAGGCAATGACCAGAAGGGCAAACAGCAACCGCGCTGGGCGCGAGAAGCCGCAAGATGAGAGGGAGACAGGAGAGAGAACTGCGAGCGACTTTGAACCAACCATTGGGGGATCCTGAAGAAAGAATTTATCCAAACTTGAATCGGCACGCGGAAGATCGAGCGTCAAGACTAAACTCTGGAGCCAACCAATTTCAAACGGGGTGAAAGTGGGTCGATTTGGCATGAAGCAGGGCGGATGCCGCAAAGCCGAAAAAGAAGAGGCTGCCGTTTCAAGCCGGCAGCCTCTTCCGCTAAATCGTGGGTTAGGTTAGAACGAGATACGTGCCGAGAACTGTGCAGCCTTGCGTGTGTAGATTGAACTTTGGGTAACCTGTCCAAAGCTCGCGTTGCCTACAGCCGTGCTGGCAACACCGAACTGAGTGTGGTTGGTGATGTTGTACCACTCGGCCCGGAAGTCCAGACTGGACGATTCCGTAATGTGCAGCGGGAAGCTGCGAACCATAGCCAGGTCAAGCTGGTAGTTGCCTGGCCCGAGGAGGTTGTACGGCGCCGTACGCGGCGAGTTGCCAAAGGTGTAAGCAGGCACCGTTGCCGTATTGAGCAGCGACGTCTGTCCAGTTGGAGCTACGGGGTTGATGAACGGACCCGTAGGGGCGGTGGTTGTGCTGCCGATGCTGGGAACGATAAACGTACTGGCGGCAGAAGGGCCCCCATTCGTCGTCGCGTTGTAATTCTGATTGTTTACTCCCTTGCCCCATTTTCCATTCTGGCGCGCCGAGCCCGAGAAGTTCGCGTTGAGCGTGGGCTCGCAGGTGCTGTCCGCGGGATTGGTCTGGCATGACGATCCGGTGACTGCCAATGGTGACCCGGAGAAGGCCTGGAAGACCCCGGAGAACTTGAAGCCTCCGATCACTGCCCGCTCCAAGGTATTTGCGTTGAAAATCGACTTGCCGAAAGGCATATCCCATACGCTGGTCGCGACAAAGTGCTGCGCCTGGTTGGACGTGGACACTGTCCTTTCCATGCGGTCCGCGGGATAGGCCGCTTGCGGGGAACCGGCAATGGTTCCAGCAGGAATGGCGTAGCCGGAGCGGAAGGTGCCGCCGTCGTCGATGCCGCGCGATAGCGCATAGTTAACGTTGAAAATCAACCCGTGCCAGGAACGCATCGAGACCAAGGCTTGCAGCGCGTTGTAGTTTGCGTTGCCAACGTATCCCCAGGAGTCAGAGACCGACTGGAACGGGTAAGGCTTCAAGAGCGTGCTCAACGGCTGAGACGTAACGAACTGACTCAGTCCCGTGCAGGTCAGGCTGTATGTGGTGCAATCCGCGGTGACCTTCGTGGCAGTGGTGCCGGTGTCGGCCAGCCTCGCTCCCAGATACAGATAACTCGGATTGAGCTGGTTAGCCTGGATTCCGCGAGCATTCATGCTATCCAATTGCAGGAAGTGGCCCTCCGAACCCACATAGGTGGCGGTGACTGCCATCGCGTTGGTCACCTGACGCTGGATACCGACAGTCCAGTTTATGTACTCCGGCGCGCGGCCGCCAAGGTACGGGTCGGGATACGTCATGCCCGAGGGTGCTGCCTGATAGCTGGTCGTGCTCCCGCTCAGGGTATTGGTGGTGTAGCCGGTGCCGAATTGCGGACCCGAAGCAACGCCAGTCGCGCCCGTGTAGGTGGGAACCGCGCCAGTGCCGCTGCCCGCAACCCCACTCGAGGCATTCAGAAGTCCAGACATGGCGGTCACATCGTTAGACGACGAGAAAGACGGCCCGGTCGAGAAGCCCAGCGTTCCGATGGAATAGGCAAGGCCGCCCACAGCATCGCCGTGGGAGAACATGACACCGTAGCTGGAGCGAACCACGGTCTTGCTGCCAAGCTGATAGGCAAGGCCAACGCGAGGGCCAAAGTTTTTGAAGTAGTTCTTGACCGGGGAGGAACAGTTGCAGGTTCCGGCGCCGGTACCCGTGAACTGGAGGGCTCCATTGAGGCCGGTCACCGGGTTGGCAAGATTGGGGTTGAAGAAGCTCGCGAAGTTATGCACTTCGGTTGCGGTCGGGAAGAAATCGTAGCGCAGGCCCAGGTCGAGAGTCAGGTTCGGCGTCACCTTCCAGTTGTCCTGGACATAGGGCGAAACGGGGCGGAAGCGCGCGCCGTACTCCGGATGGATGGAATAGTCCGTGAGGCTGCCCTTGTCGATTTGGCCGAGCATGAAGCTGGCGTAGGACAAACCGGTGCTGGCCAGTGCTGTATAGGAGCCTTTTGCAATGCCCGCGGTCTCCGTTACGGCGGCGGCGAGGGTAATGGGGGTAGTTCCGCCCGTGGCGCTAATCGTGTTGTACTGCATCCATGCAACCTGCCCACCGAAGGTGAACGCGTGCTTGCCTACGGTCCACTGCAGGTTATCGAGAGCCGTGAAGTTTGCCCCCAGGGTCACATTGGCAGTTGTGCCGCCCCAATTCGTTGGAATATCCGTGCCTGCGAAGGTCACGATTGGGAAGGTCTGCTGCGCCTGGCCTACCGGGAGTCCAGTCATGCCCATGGTTGATGCGGCATAATTCGGCGTCTGGTTGGGATTGAATGTTGGACCGTTGTACCGGGCATAGCCCCACTTGACCTGGTTGATAAGGTGCGGCGAGAAGACGTGCGTCTCCTCAATGATGCCCACCGCGGTCTTTGGCGCGTAGGTTTGACCGTAGTTGAAGGGGACTGGTCCGACGTTGCGGCCCGCGGTGGTCTGACCGACGGGATTGGAGCTGGCCTGGCGACCGATGGCCGCAATGAACGTGAGCGTGTCCTTGGAATTGACCAGGTAGTCGATGCGGTGTGTAAAGGACCAATTGACCAGGCCGGTGGCGTTGGGAGAAACGTAGTTGTTTTGCAAAGCCGAGCTGATGCCCGTTGTTGGAAGGAAGGCCTGCATCTTCGTAGCGACTGAGGAGAACTCGCTGGACGGGATCGCATTGACCTTAAGGCCAGTCAACGTCGGATTGCCCGCTGGTCCTGTGGTGGTACCCGGACCGTAGCCGTATTGGTACCGGCAGAAACCGTCGGTGGCGTGCGCGCTGCAGAGGGCCTGCGAGGATGGGTCATAGATATTGATGCCCGTCGCGCTGAAGTCGCCTGCCTGCTGGGCCGCCGTGGGGAAAGTCATCGGCGTCGGGGTCGTGCTGGTGTAGCGGAAGCCGTTGTAGTTGCCGAAGTAGAAGACTTTGTCTTTCCATCCGCCAAACGGGACCAGCGGACCGCTCAGGTTGATGCCGTACTCGTTGCTGTGCTCGATCGGTTTAACCGGTACGCCGATCACTGGATTGACGATCGGTCCGAACCAACCCCAGGTATCCAGCGCCGTGTTGCGGAAGAACTCATAGACCGAAGCGTGGTATTTGGCGCCGCCTTGCTTGACTGAGTAGTTCATGACGCCCTGGCCTTCATAGACGGCCGAGTATCCGTTGGTCTGCACCTGGAACTGGTCGATTGCGTCAACCGAAAGAGCGGTCCACACAAAGCGCGGGTCGCCGTTGCCGCCGGCGCGCACAAACGGAAGGCCGTCGATGTAGACATCGGAAGCGGCTCCTCGGCTGCCGGAGCCGTTGACCACGCCGGTGTTGGTGGTGACGTTGCCGTTGGTCACATTGCCCTGCACGCCAGGCATGAGATACACAAAGTCTGTCGCTCGCCGCTGGTCGGCATTGCCATAGGCGCCCATTTCGATCGGCAGCTCGGAGTAGGTCTCCTGCTCCATGGTCGCGCCCAGCGTAGCGTTGCTGGTTTCCAACTGCGGCGGCGCCGCGGTCACGGTAATTTCTACGTTCGCGCCACCAACCGTGAGGACAGGGTTATAGGTCTGGGTCTCCAGCGCATTCACATGGACGTTTTCCTGGGCCAGCTTTTCAAAGTTCTTGGCGGTCGTGGTAATGGAATAGATGCCCGGATCCAGGTTGGGGAAGTTATAGTCGCCCGACCCAGTTGACGTTGTCTTGACTGTGATGTTGGTTTCACTGTTGGTGACTGCAATGGTGGCGCCTGGAATCACTGCACCAGTCTTGTCCGTCACCAGACCAGTGATTTGGCCTTTTCCGCTAAGCTGCGCCATCGCGCCGAACGGAGCCATCATGGCAATGACCAGAAGAACCAGCCATCCCAAACCCAGGCCACTCAGGAACGCGCGGCGCGGCCCCTTCGATGACCTATTCACGCACAATTGTCTTTCTACAGCCAACTTCATCATTGAAGCCTCCAAAGTTTTCCTCATTCGCTTCGGTTCCTGGTTCCTTGCATCAGGATTCCAGAAACATTATACGACGGTGGTCCGACCACGATTTAATCTTAAATAGTCTCCCGCACAACATTGGTAATGTCAAACGGAAATCGATGACTCGGCATATTTCAATACGGATATTATTTCAGAGGCCCACTGGAAAACCAACAGCATAGGCGCGTTATGCGCCATGCCGCCAGCGTTACTAGAGATGTACTGGTCCATACTGGTCAGGCCTCACGGGCCGGAAGACCGTTTCCCCGATTGGCAACTGCAAAAACAACTCGCCAGAAACTGCTGCGAGACTCCCCCCATCGTGCAAGAACAAGGCCGGCCTTCGCAGGCCAGCCTGTTCGCATGAGGAGGCTCGGTCACCGCAATGAGACGTTGGCTCCCGGCCCCTTGGTAATTGCCTGCCCCTCGGTGGCCTCAATCACTACCTTCTCGCCTGAGACATCGGCATAGCCGATCGTCAGTCCATGTTGAGCGCCGATCTTCACGTTGCGCAGAACCACGCCGGTGACCGGGGATTCCGGCAGCCCCACAATCGCTCCCGCCGTTGTGCTCCCCGTGGCCGTCACATTTTCCAGCGTGATGTCGTGGAAGCGCGGCGTGAGCCGTGTAATGGGCTGGGCCGCTTCTCCATCCGGCGGCAGGACCTTTGGATAGTACTCGCTGATGATCAGCGCGTTCTTCACATCCTTCATATCGATGTCGCGAAAGACCAGATGCCCCACATCGCTGCCGCGGTCCCGGTTTGCCTTCACCCGAATTCCGTTGTCCGTGCCCTCGAAGTGAATCCGCTCGGCCCGGATGTTCTGCGCGCCGCCGGCAATCTCGCTGCCGATCGACAGGCCGTGGCCGTGCAGGAAGGTGCAATCGGTAATCGTGATGTCGCGGCTCGGATCGTCGGGCCCCGGTGAGTTGATCGGCCCCGACTTGATCGCAACGTCGTCGTCCCCCACGTCGGCAGTCACATGATCGATCACCACATGCGACGACGAGAAGGGGTCGATGGCGTCCGTATTCGGGGAGTGCGCCGGCGCCAGAACCTTGATGTTCCGAATGATCACATCGTCCGAGTAGTAAGGAACCAACTGCCACATGGGAGAGTTCTGGATCGTAACTCCCTCCACCCGCACATGCTTGCAATGGTCGAAGATAATGAGCTTCGGCCGCGGGTGGCCCATTCCCAGCACGCCCGCATCCCGGATGGAACGCGCCATCAGCCACCAGCTTTCTCCATTGCCGTCAATCACGCCTTCTCCGGTGATGGAAACATTGGTGGCGTTGGTCGCGCTGACCAATGGCTGCAGATCGGGAAGATGAAACATGGTCATCGGCGGATAGTCCGCATGATCGGGAGACCCAAGCAGCGTGGCTCCCTTGTCGAGTTGCAACGCGATGTTGCTCTTCAGCACGATTGGGGCGCTCAGATATGTCCCCGCAATCAATCGAACGGTGCCGCCGCCTTGCGCCTCGCACGCATCGATCGCACCCTGAATCGCGGCGGTATCTTTGGCGACGCCATCCCCCTTGGCCCCATGCTTGCTCGGGTTGCAGCGGTCGGATGAATCGAGGGCGTTGGCTGGGGCGGCCGCGAAGCCAACCAGCAGGGCCATTCCCAAAAGCAGATGCACGATCGATTGTCTTTGTTGAATCATTGGAACTCCTCGCAGGCAATTGGCTCACTTTGCAAACTGATCATACGCCTCAAATACTCAGTGGTCATACCACGCAGGACTAGAAAAATGCGCCGCACGCCAAATTCGTGAATTCCGCAGGAGCGGACCGGCTTCCTTAGCAGCCTGTGGCAGAAGTCGCAGTCTGGCGGAAAGCATCCCT
>PLFY01000087.1 GCA_003138365.1 Acidobacteriaceae bacterium | reverse complement strand
CCACTAAATAGCCGGAAGCGCCGTAAAAGTTGCCGCTTGCGTCGAAAGCCAGACCGCCGGGAAGATCGAGTGGGACGCTGGTGGCGGGGACGCCGCTGGGGGGAGCAACCTCCGGGCGGGCGATGCCCAACCGCACCAGCGCGGCACGCTGCGCGGCATTTTGCGCATGAGCGGCGGACGCCCACACCACGAAGAAGACGATCCCTGCGACCGCGGCAAACAATTTGAAGGTGCGCACAGCGCGGGTCAGCCTCGTGGTCTGCATCGGATTCATCGTTCCCTCTGGCACTTCACTGGATCACTCACTGACTTCTCGCAGCCTCTTCAGCCGAGCGCGGCATCACCCGGCTCAGTTCCTCGCCCGCTCCTCTGCGCTAGGGCGCCTTTGAGGGGAGAGGATTGACAACCGTAACGCAGTATCTTTCATCCACCGGAGATCTCGTCATCTTGGGAAGCTCTCCGGTATATTCCGGAACAACGCCGGGGACGGCAATGGCCCCGACCAGGCGATATGTGCCTGGTGGAATGGGCTTCTTGCTCGCATTGCTCACGCCTATTTCAATATGAAAGAAATCATTCCCCAGCGGGGTGACGCTCGCCGTGGTACGTCGCATTCGCAGTCGGAGTTGCTGCTGTGTAAGGTTGACGCCGTCATCCGCGACAGCCGCGAATGTTAGACCGAAATCACGGAGACCGGTAACCGGCCATATGGGATCGAAGAGCGAATTCCAGTCCAGAGAAACACGGTCGCCTATGCGTACCGTGGGGCAGGTATCGGAGACGAGCGGAACCGTCCTGGATTGCGCCGGCTTCGGCATCTGCGGGACGGCGCAGACAACTGTCAGCAAGGCCAGACCACAAACAAGAGCCTTAGTGTGGGTCGAGATCTTTCGTCCGTGGGTCACTTCAGTTCCCTCACGCTTACTGCTTGGATCATGCTTGCTGCTTCAAGTTCAAACGATCAAGATGTGTAACTCCAATTAGCCATCCCGTAGCGCTTCCGCGGCCTTGTCGCATGATAGCTGCGCACCTTGGAGTCACATACCTCAATTATTCTCAAAGACCCACCAAATCCCATTGCCATCGCTCACCAATTCCATGGAGTTAAACGAGATGTCGCTCGTCACACCCGAAGTAGATGAGTTAGTCGTACCATCGTTGATCTTGTTCGATCCTGACGCATTTACCGTAAACTTGGCAGCGATATTACTCGGATCGTTGTCGATGAGAATCAAGTGCTGGCCCGCAGTAGAAGCGGCTGGCAGCGTTACGGTCGCCTGGTCCGTGATGAAGTATACGGTTGAAGCACCGCTGATTGTAGCCCCACTTTGGAGAGGACTGCCGACAGCACCCGAACCAGAGCCTCCTGTGTTACCACCAACTCCATAGACATTGCTGCTGCCGCCTGCGGCCCCGGTTGCGCCGGTCAGGCCAGTTGGACCTGCGGGANNGCGCCCGTAGCTCCCGTTGCCCCCGTAGCTCCGCCGCTGCCGGAAGAAGCCTGGACGTCGGGTCCGAGCAGATACACGTAACCAACCTGGTTGGCGGGGATCGGACTCAAGACAACGCCGATAACCTGGCCGCTGGTCGGGTAGGTGGTGCCGAGGTCGGTACATTCCCCGTCATATCCACTACTATTGCCGACAAAGTCGCCTGCCGTGGCGCCGCCGCTGCCGCTGTTACCGGTAGCGTCGAACACGCATTGGGCAATACCCGAGAGCTGCACGGTTACGGGCTGTCCCGCAGCGCCAGGGGTGTTGAGCGCGATACCGAGGATGGGAATGGAGCCGAGACCCGTGTGAAAGGATTTAACGACCGTGGTCGCGCCCTGCCCAGCGTTGACCGAACCGCCATACACGACCAAGTAGTATGCCGCCGGGAGGCCGCCACCGCCAATTTGAGCGCTATAGACAGCCGTTATTCCGGCCAAGCCGCTCCCGCCGTAGTAGCGCCAGTAGACCCAATGGTGACCGCGGGGCCGGTGGAGGCTGCTGCGCCGGTTGCTCCCGTGACACCGGGAGCGCCGGTTGCGCCAGTAGCACCGGCTGTTCCAATTCCCGTCGCACCAGCTGCGCCGGTTGCGCCAGTAGTCCCGGTGGCACCAGTTGCGCCGGTCGAACCAGCAGAGCCGGTTGCGCCGGTCGCGCCTTGAATGCCCTGCGCTCCGGTCACGCCAGTTGCACCAGCTGCGCCTGCCGATCCGGCAGCNNGCGCCGGTCGATCCAGCAGCTCCGGTTGCGCCAGCACTGCCTGTCGCGCCAGTCGATCCAGCAGCTCCAGTTGCACCAGCACTGCCTGTCGCGCCGGTCGCACCAGCCGTTCCGGTTGCGCCAGCGGCTCCCGTACTACCATCGGACACAAGCATTTTTTGAACGCTGTCCCAGACGAGACGCACTTGTACGCGCGTCCTGGATGGCTCAGATTGATGGGACCCCAAAAAACAACGGAATCGTCAAAATCTCAAGAGGTTAAGGGGAATTCCTTGAATGATCAAGGTTGAGAATTTGAGATACTAGGAGTCCTTTGTATCGGAACCGGGGGAGATTTTGTAAGCATTATTTTGTTCCTGCATGTCAAAAGTTGCGGCGGACCAAGCGGGTGGTCTTTTTAGGCCGGTGTAGTCGATCAGGCCGACGTAGCCGCGCCCGCCAATACGATTGTTCGCCTCAAGAATCAAGAACGAGCGGTCGAGATGTTTCAACTCCCTCGCCGCGCTGAGCCCGGCAAGGCCGGCCCCGACGATGATCACATCATAACTTGGGAGGATTTTTCGGGTCGGGTGGATTGCCGCATGAAGCCCCTCCCCGACCGTGATCGCACCTCCCCTGCTCTTCGATGATTTGACCGTAAAGCAAGCCCAGGAAAAAGACGCCCGCCTGCCCTTCTATCCTCCGCCAAGCGAATAGTGAGATGTCTTCAATCCTTTCCCTTGAGAACGGGACGCGATGGAATGCTCCTGGTGCTGAGCCTGCGCAAAAAAACCATCTCGTGACCTCACATCGTAATCTGACTTCCCTGAGGCGGAGCGAGCAGCTTGCGGTTGTATTTGGATGAAGACCGGTGAGTGCCCTTTTGCCCACGAATGCTTGTAGCTCCCAGGCGTCGGCCACACGGAAGTTAAGCACCGGACAAATCCCCCTATGCCCTGACCACCAACCTCTGTTTCTCACTAAGTCTCTCCAGCAGTTCCTTGGGAAACGGCCTGCACGCGCAGTTCTTCGTGTGTTCAATATGCCACTCGATCCGCTCCTTCGCCGTCGCACCGCTCGGCATTTTGTGTTCCTTGTGCCACTCCCGGTTCATCGTCCCTCCCCGGCCCTGACGCCCTGGTCCCTGGTCCATGTTCCCTGTCCCCTGCATTTCCTCCACCTTTGCCGAAAAATACCATCCGGCAGCGCATACTGACTGCATGTCAAGCCTGCGCCAGATCGATCTGTCAGGGATGTGTCCGGTCCGTACCCGCCGCCGACCCCACCCCCCCCCACCCAAAAATGCCCTTTCCAAGGCGTACATTCGCGGGCGGAGTGATCAATAAGCAACGCAGAATCAGCATCTTATCGTAACAATGCGGAGACCGCCCTGTTAACCAAACAGTAAACAAAGCTCTCTGAAAAACGCCCCTTTCCCCATCAAAAACGCTNNAGCGGCCTCAAAAGCTTCCGCTCATGAGGCCGCTGCCGGTGGACTGTTGGGATTGGACTGAAGGCCTTCGCGCCTACGCGAGTGCCAGAGCCATGGACGGAATTCCTCCGCCGGGTCTTATCTGGGGCTGGGGCTTGAAGGGCCT
>PLFY01000185.1 GCA_003138365.1 Acidobacteriaceae bacterium | reverse complement strand
CAGGGGCTGAAGCCCATCGTTTATTTTTAGCGTCTTACGGCACGACTAAAGTCGTGCCCTTTCAAAACACGACTTTTGCCACAGGCTGCTAGGATTCCGCGGCCCATTCGATCATGGCCAGAGTCAGGAGCAGCACCCGCCTGAGGCCCACTTCGCGATTCTTGGCTGAGTACCACTCGGCCTTGGTATGCGCGCCCCCTCCGTCTCCGCCCGCGCCCATTGACAAAGCCTGGACGCCCAGCGACAGCGGAATGTTGGCATCGGTCGATCCCAGGCGAAGGTCCGTGCGCAGGCCTAGATGACGGTCGACGGCGCGCAAGGTGTCAAGCAGCGGGGAATCGCCGGGCAGGCATGCCGCCGGGCGGTCGCCGATCTTGGTAATCGCAAAGGATAGAACTCCCCGGCTGCGTGCCTTTGCCGAAGCATTCGCGTGTTCGACGGCATCTTCGACGGCGCGATGCAGCGCGACTTCAAGACGCAGGAGTTGGTCGGCGCCGGTGGAACGGAAATCGATGGAGGCTTGTGCGCTCTCAGGGATGGAGTTCACGCTGGTCCCGCCGTGGATGGTTCCCAAGTTGAGCGTGGTGCGAGGCTCTTCCGGCAGCAAAATCTCCGACAGGTTGGCCAAGGCCGAAGCCAGCGCAGCGATGGGGTTGGGCGCTCCGGCGTCTGTAAAGCTGTGTCCGCCGGGGCCGGTGATGGCGACGAGGAAACGGCGGCTGCCCAGGGCCTGGGTGACGGCCGAGTCCGCGCCCGCACCGTCAAGAACAATGTGCGCGGCGATGCGGCCGGCCAGGGCGTCCTGGTTATAGAGATGACGCACGCCGCGCAGGTCGCCTTCGCCCTCCTCGCCCACATTCCCCATGAAAATGAGCGGCGCGGACAGTTCGGCCTTGGCCTGGACCAACGCATGGGCGACGGCCAGCATCCCAACAACGCCCGCGCCATTGTCGCAGGCGCCCGGAGCTTCAAGGCGGTCGCCGTCCAGGACCGGATTCAGCGTTGTACCCGCGGGAAAGACGGTATCGATGTGGGCTGAGAGTACAACCAACGGACCGGTGCTCTCAGGGGGCAGGTTCGCAGCCGGCAGCAATCCGAAGACGTTCCCAGCCGCGTCCGTATGCACCTGGCTGAGTCCGGCTTGGACAAATCGGGCCGCCAGCCACTCCGAGCGAACCTGTTCCCCGAAGGGCGGCGCGGGAATGGCCACAAGCTGCGCCTGCCAGTCCATGATTTTGCCAGGGTTTCCATGCAGCCATGCAAAGGCCGAATGGACCGGCCGCAGCGCAGCCAGCGCCGTGACGCGTGAGAAGGCCGAACTGCGGGGAAAGAAAGACATGCGGATGGTTTCAGGGTAGCAGGGACGAACGGAGCGAGGGAGGAATGCCGACGAAGCGATCGGCGAGGCAGGTGTGATTTCAACGTCCTGTGAGCCGCCGCATCAGCAGCGATCGCAGATGTCCGCGGCCGTCGGCGATGAGGTGGATCACGACTTCATTTCGGGCAACTTGATAGATCACGCGATAGGGCTTGAAAAAAAACCTGGCGATACTCAGCCTCCATTCCAGAGGGCAGTTCCTTGGGGCGTGATCCGCGCAGGGGTAAAGCGGCTATGCTCTCAGCCATCTCGCTTAGGCGGTCGAGCACGTAATCGGCCTTCTCCGGCGCGTCGTGTTCCGCGATCCAGGTATGAATCTCTTCAAGATCGCGCCAGGCCGCACTGGTGATACGGACCGGATAGATCATCGGGCAACGGAGGTCTTAGCGGGAGCCGAATCTTTGGCATCCCCTCTTCCGGCTTTCCCATTCCGGGCTGACCGGTTGCCGCGAATCTCGGCAATGACATCTTCGATGGGGTAGGTCTTGCCCGCCGCAATCTCTTTCCCGCCGATCGCCAGGATCTGAAGCAGCGCCATTGTCTCCTGGGACTCCTCGTAGGAGTGGACATCGACCAGTACAGCCCGTGCCTCGCCATTCTGGGTGATGATGATGGGCTCGCGCTCCTGAGTGATCCGGTCCAGGAGTTCCGCGGCGTGGGCCTTGACGTAGCTGATTGGCTTGATCTGGGTGGAATAGCGCATGAGAACCTCCGGGAACCTCATTGTCAAACTAAATATAGTCCTTATCAGGGATGAAATAAAGACTCCATACGGTCCTAAGAAAAACAAGATTTCGATTATGCTGCAAGTTGAACAATCCACGCGGAAACAACGTGTTTGGGCAAGAGCAGCGAGTTAGCCCCCGCTGAAGCGGGGATGGCAAGTTAGCAGGTTAGCGGAGGCGTCGCCGGACGCTGTTTCACGCCCCGCTGGTCGGCTACGCCGGTGGGGGGCTGATATCCAATTTCTGTTCGTCATATTCGACCGAGTGCAAGAAAAGTCCCCGCGCCGGGGCGGTGGGGCCGGCGGCAGAACGGGAGCGGGCGGCGATAATGGACGGAATCTCAGACAGCGGCAGGCGACCACGGCCCACATCCAGCATGGTCCCCACCAGGTTGCGGACCATATGGTGCAGAAAGCCATTGCCCCGGACGCGATAGACGAGAAGACTTCCGCCTTCGCTCTGCCGATCTTCCCACGCTGAGGAGAAGATGGTTCGCACTGCCCCGGTCGTGGCCGTGGGCGCTTTTATTCCTTGGTTTATATCCAGCTCAGGTTGAAGGCCGCGGCTCGCCAGATCGGGATCGGTAGCGGCGAAACTCATAAAGTCGTGTTCGCCTTCAAAGAGCCGGGCTGACATTTGGAGGGCTTCAACGTCCATAGGCCACGGGCAGGCGTGGGCGTAGCGAGCCAGGAAGGGTGGGCAGATATTCCCGCGGAATAGCCGGTACTCGTAGGTTTTGGCCAGTGCCGAGTGCCTTGCGTGGAAGGTGCTTCGCACCGTTCTGGCCGCCAAGATTCGAATGGAGGGGGGCAAGGTCCGGTTCAGGGCGCGATGGAGGCTTTCAGGGGGTATACGGGCCTGCAAAGCAAAGCTGGCCACCTGGGCAAGTGCGTGGACGCCAGCGTCGGTGCGTCCTGAGCCCTGGGGCAGGGGAGCTTCGCCGGTGATGCGGCCCAGGGCCGCCTGCAACTCGCCCTGGATGGTTAGCTCGCCGGGCTGCACCTGCCAGCCACGGAATTCGGTGCCGTCGTAGGCCAGGGTGAGCTTCCAGGTTTGCGTTTCAGGAGCGGGCTGGGCGAGATCAGTCATTGTTTTCGGTTTATAGAACAGGTTACCCGACCGGGACGGGGCTCGGAGTGGAGAGTGCGAGTGGGATACACTTAGCTTTCTGAAAGTGATTGATTCTGGGCCCGTGGGAATGGTGAAGAACGGAATGCAGGGAACGAACTGGGCGGCGTGCACGTATTGCTTGACGAGCCCGCAGGCCGAAGCTGGAAGCGTAAATCGCCCAGAAGCGTCACAAATTTGCGTCCGGAGAGGCTTTCCGGTCGTCTTGAAGAATGGCACCCCACATGCCTCAGCACTTCGTGGAGAGGAACCATGCATTTGAACGGTATGAGTGTGTTTGATCGGCAGGATGGCAAAACGAGCGACACGCGTTTGCAGGGAGGGCGCGGGCAGGCAGGTAAACGGCTGCGCGCCATAGCGGCGGTCATGCTTACATTGGCGGCGGGAGTGCCTTCGAGCTTTTCCCAGCAGACAGCGGCCGCAAGCACGGACAAGGCGGCATCCGACCTGCCCGCGGCGCCAGCGCCAATATTGACGGAGCCGTTGAACCTGCGCCCGTCGCAGCGCGATTTTACCAAGCCGGCCGGCCGGCTTCTAGGCAACCCGATCGACATGTACCGGCCGACTACCATTCCCAAGGCCAGTTTTGCGAATTCCGTGCGGCTCACCGATCTGGTGAAGGATGGCAAGATCTACTTGAGTCTTTCCGACGCCATCGCGCTGGCGATTGAGAACAACTACGACATCGCCATTGCCCGCTACAACCTGGACATTGCGGATACGGATATTTTACGGACCCGCACCGGGGCGCAGCCGCTTGGCGTCTCGACTGGCCTGGTCCAAAATACCCTGGGCGGTTCCTCCTCGACACTGACTACGGGCGGTGGCCCCGGTGGAACGACGGTCGGTTCGGGCGGCGCGGGCTCCGGTACTGCTGGATTGTCGCTTACCACTCAGGGCGCAGGCCCAACGCCGGAGGCCCTGGAACCCTCCGTATCATCGACCATCCAGATCGATCGCGCAACCAATCCATCCACCAGCTTCTTTGCCGGCGGCCAAACCGGGACCAATACTTACGATTTCACCTACAACCAGGGCTTTGTGACGGGCGCGGCTTTCCAGTTTGCCTTCAACAATGTCGACGCCACGAGTACCAACGGCACCACGCTCTACAGCCCGCAGTTGAGTTCCGGCTTCAAGGCCACGGTGACCCAGCACCTGCTGTACGGAGCCGGCATCTGGGTGAACAAGCGCTTCATGTACCAGGCGCTGAACAACCGGCGCATTACCGACTCCTCGTTCCGCCAGCAGATCATCTATACAGTCAATCAAGTGGAAACAATCTACTGGGGATTGGTGCAGGCGTATGAGGATGTGCAGTCCAAACAGCGTGCAGTCGAGCAAAGCAGCAAGGTGGCGAGCGACAACCGGAAACAGTTGGAGATCGGCACCATGGCGCCGCTTGACGTGCTCAACGCCGATCAGTCTGTGGCGCTGGACAAGCAGTCTCTTATCAGTTCGCAGCTTGCGCTTAACTACCAGCAGCAGATCATCAAGCAGGCCATTGCGCGGAATCTCAACGATCCGGCACTTTCCGCAGCGGCAGTGGTTCCCACCGACCGCGTGAGCATCGAGGAGATTCCCGAGGAGAAGCAGCCGATCGAAGCTTTGGTGCAGGAAGCATTTCAACAGAGGCCTGAACTGGAACAGGCAGTGTTGACGCTGCGCAACGACGAGATCACGCTGAAGGGCGCGCGGAATGCTCTTCTGCCGCAGGTTGACATCTTCGCGTATTTGAGCGGAACGGGCATTGCAGGTTCGGTTAACTCGAATCTCGATTGCGGTTTCTATCCGGCTGGAGAATGCCCGACGAGCAGTTCCTCGGTGGCCAAGAGCAATCCCAGCGAATATATCTATACCCCTGGCACCGGCTTTGGAACGGCTCTGCAAGGCGCCTTCAACAACTCGGCTCCCGATAAAGGGGTTGGATTTACCATCAACATTCCCATCGGCAACAAGTATGCACAATCGCAACAGGCGCGGTCGTTGATGGAGTACCGCCAGGCGGAGTTGCAACTGGAACAAAAATATACGCAAATCCGCATGCAGGTTGTGAACCAGCAGTTCGCATTGACCAACGACCGTGCGCAGGTTTTGGCCAACCTCGCAGCCAGGGACTATAACAACCAGAGCCTGGATGCCGAACAGAAGAAGTTGAAGTTGGGCGCATCCACTACGGCGCTTGTCTTGCAACAGCAGCGCAACCTTGCCTCGGCGGAGGACTCTCTGATTGCGGCACAGGCGAACTATGCCAAAGATCGCGCAGGCCTGTATCAGATGTTAGCGACAACCTTGCAGCACTATGGCATCAACCTGGGCGAGGCAACCAGCGGCAACGTTCAGACGACGCCTGTGGTGCCTGGGCTGGTGGCTGCCCCTCCAGGCAATGAACCCTCGACTGCTCCGCCCGCATCGCGATAAGACTGTGGTATCAAACGCATTGAAAAGGCCCGTTCAGCTTCTCAACAAGCTGGACGGGCCTTTTGTTTCATCAGAGGCATTTTGTACCGGAGTTGGTCTTCCCTCAAGTGCTAGGGCGCATTCGGGTTAACT
>PLFY01000114.1:18819-20812 GCA_003138365.1 Acidobacteriaceae bacterium | reverse complement strand
ACGAGACCGCCGGCAAGGCGCGACTTTTGCAGGCCGCCGGAGGTATTGAGCGCCTCATCCTTCAAGACGGTGATCGGCGAGAGGGCGGAGGCGCGCAGGGCCGGAACGATGCCGGAGACTAAAGCGGTAACGATGGAAACGAGCATGGTTGCGAGCAGCACCGTGCTATCGAGGCTGCCGTTGATGGCAAGCGGAAGCGTGGTTACGGGCAAAAAGGTAGCCAGGGTTTTGGCTGTCCAGACGGTGCAGATGAGCGCGACTGCGCCGCCGGCAAGCGCGATCATGAGGTTCTCAATCATGAGTTGGCGGACGAGCCTCCACCGGCTTGCGCCCATAGATAAGCGAATCGCGAATTCGCGGCGACGCGTAACGGAGCGGACGAGGAGCAGATTGGCCACGTTGGCACAGGCAAGCAGCAGCAGGACTGCGGCGAGCGCCAGCAGGATGGGCAAGGTTCCAGACAAATAGACATTGGCTCCAAACGGAGAGCGCCAGAGCGGATCGGTGGAGATTTGATTCGCTCCCTGGTGTTCTGTTGGATAGCGATCGACAATGCGCTGCATGAGCAGGTTGAGCTCATTCTCAGCCTGGCGGTGATCCACTCCCGGCCGAAGCACGCCAAGGACGTTGAGCCAGGCTGCGTCCCGGCGTTGAAGTCGGTTTGAACCCCAGATCTGGCGCTCCATGCCGATCGGCATCCAGATATCCGTGCGCAATCCCGACTTGCATCCCTGAAAGCCCGGCGGAGCAACGCCGACCACCGTGTAGGGGTGGAGATTGATCTCAATCGTCTTGCCGATGATGGCAGGATCGCCGGCAAAGCGGGTTTGCCACAGATCGTATCCCAGCACCGCCTCTGCTTTGCCCGCGCTTTCATTCTGAAGGTTCGAGATGAGGGACACGCCGAGGATGGGCCGGACACCGAGGACTTCAAAATAGCTTGCCGAGGTGGCCGCCCCGTAGATGCGCTCCGGCTTGCCGCTACCGGTGATGTACATGAAGTCGTCGTGGTAGCCAAGCATCCCGGAGAATGTGGTTGCGTGATCCCGAATGTCAACGAAGTCAGGGAAAGAAAACGGCGGGCCGGGATGCTCGCTTCTTTCTCCGCGCATGATGGTGAGCATCCGGCCGGTCTGAGCAGCGCCGGGGACGGGGTTGAACAGGGTTGAACGAATCCAACTGGCGATGGTGCTGTTTGCGCCAATGCCCAGGGCCAAAGTGAGCACCGCCGTCAGCGTAAAGCCTGGCGACTTGCGCAATTGGCGGAAGGCATAGCGCAGGTCTTGAAGCGAGTTCTGAAAGAACATGGCTACGCCTCCACTTCTTCTTCGAGCTTCTTCAGTTCCTGCTCCGAAACCACCTTTCCGTCGAACAGGTGTACTTCGCGCTGTGCGTGCTTGGCGAAACGGGGATCGTGCGTGACCATGCAGATGGTGGAACCTTCGCGATGCAGATCGGCGAGCAGATGCATGACGGCTTCGCCGTTTTTGGAGTCGAGGTTGCCAGTGGGCTCGTCGGCGAGCAGGATGGACGGAGAACCGGCCAGTGCTCTGGCGACGGCCACGCGCTGCTGCTGGCCGCCGGAGAGTTGGGCGGGATAGTGCCTCATGCGATGAGCCATGTTGACGCGCTCCAGGGCATCCTTGACGCGGGCCTTGCGCTCGACAGAGGGCATNNCCGATCTCCTGGTTGCGGATGCGCGAACGGTCACCGAAACTCAGGTTCTCGACAGGATTGTTGTTGAGCAGGTAGCGGCCGCCGGTGGGCGTATCGAGCAGGCCGAGGATGGAGAGCAGCGTGGACTTGCCGCACCCCGACGGACCGGACATGGCGACATACTCGCCGCGCGAGATGGTGAGGTGAATGCCGGAGAGCGCGTGCGTCTCCACTTCGTCGGTGTAGAAGACTTTAGTGAGATCCTCGATTTCAATCAGCGTGTCGTTCGATGCCATTCAATCCCCCTTCGTCGGTGGTCAGTGGTCAGAGATCAGTG
>PLFY01000114.1:0-18812 GCA_003138365.1 Acidobacteriaceae bacterium | reverse complement strand
TCAGTTGTCAGTTGTCAGTGACCGGGTGCCAATGATCGCCGTTTGCTGACCACTGACCACTGTTCACTGACGACTGTTCCTATTCCAGCCGGATGCGGTCCACGCTGTCCTCGCGCGACATGTCAGAGAGGATCACTGTGTCGCCTTCCTTCAAGCCTTCAAGAACCTGAATGGCGTTCACCGAGGCGCGGCCCACCTTGACCGGTACGCGCACGGCGCCCTTGCCGTCGGGGTCCTCCTTGAAGAGGCTCAGGGTGGAGTTTTCATTGCCCAGAGCCGGCCGGCCCACCTGGAGCACATTGGTCAACCGCGCCAGGTCGATGGTGCCATCCACGCTCAAACTTGGTACCGCTCCCGGCGGAAGCGGTCCATCCAGTTCTACGTCAACGGTGCGCGTTCCGTTCACGACGGAAGGATCGATTCGGGTCACGTGGCCGGGAATGACGCCGTTGTGCGTATCAATGGAGGCGGGTTGGCCGATCTGGATGTCGCGAGCCTGGGTTTCGGCAATCTGGAGAGCGGCCTTGAGCTTGTCGAGCTGAATCACCTCGGCCACCGAGGTTCCCGCGGTGACGTGCTGGCCCACTTGCACCGGAGTCGCAAGCGGCGCCAGCACACCGGAGATTCCGGCCCTGACTTCAAGCGCTTGCGACTGCTTCTGATAGAGGTCGAGCAGGGCCTTGGCCTGGTCAATCCTGGTCTGTGCGGAAGCAAGCTGGACCTTGATCGCGCTCTGGTTCACATCGAGCTGCTCATGACTGAGCTGATGCTGCGTGGTCAACTGGTCGGCCGTATTCTTTGACTTGCTATAGGCAAGGCCGGAGATCACGCCCAGATCGTAAAGAGCCTTGTCGGTCTGCGCCTGCAACTGGTCCTGGGTATAGTCGGAGTTGACCTGGGCGGCGGCGGTCTTCTTGTCCATCAGCGTGCTTTGCAGGGTAGCCTGAAGGCTCTTGTAGTCGGCCTGTGCGGCTTTTAGCGCCAACTGAGCGTTGAGAAGCTCCTGCTGAAGTTGCGGATCGGCCAGGTCCATCAGGATGGTATCCGGAGTGACCTTGGCGCCGGGCAAGACGCGTATGCGAACCACGGTGGCGTCGGTCTGCGCGGGGATGAGCTCGATCGAGTCCTCTCGGGGGACCAAAGAGCCGGTCGAGCCGCGCACCTGAATGGTCAAGTCCGCACGTTTGACCGTGTCCGGCCAGATGGTGGAGCGATCCACCGTGGGCGCGGCGGGCTTGAGCCGGGAGACACCAAACAGGGCAACCGCTAACATAACCACCGCGACGCCGGCGAAGATCCAAAACCGGCGCTTCCGTTTCTGCAATAAATCTGGGCGAGCGATATCCATCACACCTTGCTACAGCACTTGCCATGCCAAAGGGGGAGATATCTCTTGCATTGAAAACAAAGAGGTTATCCAGATGATGGGCTTGCGGGCCTACGCGGTCAGTGACCGCTTCCGGTGCGGCAGTGTTCGATTCCGGACAGTGGGGGAAGCGGATCGGGGAAGGAACTCCTTAACAGTCCGTGGTAAAACTCGAGAATTCTGAAAACCTTCCCTCAGGGGCTGAAGCCCATCCTTTATTTTCAACGTCTTACGGCACGACTAAAGTCGTGCCCTTTCAAAACCAGACTTCCACCACAGGCTGTTAAGGTTGCTGCTCGGACTTGGGGGCTGCCCCGGTCCCAGGTTACAGACGTTCGACGGCGAGCGCGACGGCGTTGCCGCCACCCAGGCACAAGGAGGCGATGCCTTTGGTTTTGCCGCGCCGCTCAAGGGCATAGAGCAGCGTGACCAGCACGCGCGCTCCACTGGCGCCGATGGGATGTCCGATGGCTACCGCTCCCCCATGCACGTTGACCTTGGCCGGATCGAGACCCAGATCGCGGTTCACGGCCAGGGCCTGGACGCTGAAGGCCTCGTTCAGTTCGAAGAGGTCCACGGCATGGAGCGGCCAGCCGGCGCTGACGGCAACCTTGCGTACCGCCTCAATGGGAGCAAGACCGAACCACTCCGGCTCACCGCCGCTGGTGGACTGGGCGCGAATCACGGCGATCGGTTCAAGGCCAAGTGCTTGCGCGCGCTCTTCGCTGGTGACTACGAGCGCCGCGGCTCCGTCGCTCACGCCGGGGGAATTGCCGGCGGTGACCGTGCCGTCCTCAAGAAAGGCCGGCTTGAGGCGGGCGAGGATCTCGACGGTGGTTTCGGGACGGATGGTTTCGTCGCCGTCAAAAACCCATGGCAGCGCACCATTCTTTGCCGCTGGAATCTCCACGGGCAGAATTTCGTCGCGGAAGAAACCGGCCGCCGTGGCCGCGGCAGCGCGGCGGTGCGACTCGCATGCGAATGCGTCCTGCTCTCCGCGGCCAATACCGTACTTCGCGGCAATCTTCTCCGCGCCCACGCCCATGTGAAAGCCGTTGTAAACCTCCCACAGGCCGTCGAAGATCATTGAATCCACCAGCGCGCCATTGCCCATGCGATAGCCGGACCGGGCCTGGAGGAGCAGGTAGGGAGCGTTGGTCATGGACTCCATGCCTCCGGCTACAACGATCTCGGCATTCTGCGTTTGAATGGCCTGCGCGGCCAATGCCACGGCCTTGAGCCCCGAGCCACATACCTGATTGATGGTGAAGGCGCTTGCCGCCGGCGATAGCCCGCCGTGGATCGCCGCCTGGCGCGCGGGATTCTGGCCAAGGCCGGCCTGAAGGACGCAGCCCATGATGCACTCGTCGATTTGACCAGATTCGACTCCGGCGCGGCGCACTGCCTCCCACACCACCAGCGCACCCAACCGCGGCGCGGAGAAGGACTGAAGCGACCCCTGGAATTTGCCGACCGGTGTGCGCACGGCGGAAACAATCACTGCGGTTCTCATCGGTGGCTCTCCCACAGCGGTGTGGAATCAATCTCCAGGGACTGTGCATTTGCGTCAGCGCGAGAGTGTTTCAAGAGCGTGTTGCACAATGGCTTGGCAAATGCCGGTTGCAATCTTCAGGGGCCAAAACCCCTATTTTACGGCCTTTTCCCGGCACGGCTGAAGTCATGCCCTAGAAAGAAACAAGATTTCGATTGTGCTGCAAGTTCAACAATCCAAACCGAGACAGCGTGTTCGGGTAAAAGCAGCGCGTTAGCCCCCGCTGAAGCGGGGATAGCGAGTTAGCAGGTTAGCGGCGGCATCGCTGGACGCAGTTTCATCCCCCGCGGGTCGGCAACGCCAGTGGACGACTGATACAAAACCGGTTTTTTAACCGCGCTCCAAGAGATACCCCCAAAAAGTGTTCGCACTGTAGCACGCAACCTTTGCCCGATGAAAATCGCATGCGGCAATCTCTCGCAGCCGGACGCGTGGTATGCTGTCGCCAATAGAGTCCAGGTCTCCGGCTGGCTGCGAGCTGTGAGAACCTGTCCTGGTTATACCTGCCCATGGCTGGGAAAGCCATATGAATGCTGGGGGTTTGACGATGGCTCATAAAGTATTCATCTGCCATTCCTCGAAAGACAAGCCGGTTGCGGATGCCGCGTGCGCGGCGCTGGAGGCACAGCGGATCAGTTGCTGGATTGCGCCCAGGGACATCCTTGCCGGCATCGAGTACGGCGATGCCATCATTGAGGCGCTTTCAGAATGCCAGATCGTTTTGCTGATCTTCTCTCAAGCTGCCAACGGCTCTCCGCAGGTTCGACGCGAGATAGAGCGAGCCGTCAGCAAGGAAAAGATCATCGTTCCATTTCGCATCGAGAACGTATTGCCCTCCAACGCCATGGAATTCGCGCTCAGCAATACGCATTGGCTGGATGCGCTTACCCCCCCCTTGGAGCGCGCGCTCTCAAAGCTGTGCGAGACGATTTCACGGCTGCTTCAGAGGCAACAGCCCGTGCCTGCGCCGGAACCGGTTTTTGGACCTCCACCGAAGCAGCCCGATGTAGAGCCCAGCGCACCGGAAACTTCGATTGGGTCGAAGCGGAAAACAGGCTCGAAAGGTTTTCCAGGGTGGGCGTGGGGAGCTTTGGCTCTGTTGGCGCTGGTTGCGGTGTTCGCGGCAGGCCGGCTCTTTGGGCCGCATTCGCAACCGCTGCCTTCACATGAACCGTCCCCACAACAGTTGAGTGAGCACGCATCAACGCCCGACGCGAATTCCAACTCAGCGGAAGCGCGGCCGCCTGCTGCGAAGCTGCCGAGGCCTGCGCCCGCGGCGAATTCCAATCCGACCGATCAAAAGCCGGACTTTCAGGCGCTTGGCCGGCAGGCCGATGCACTCTATGCGCAGAAGCGCTATGCGGAAGCTGCACCGCTTTACGAGCAACTCTGCAACAGCGGCAATACGGGTGACTGCGGCCGTGTTGCTTCCATGTACAACAACGGTCTCGATCTTCCCGCTAATATCCCTCGGGCGATGGAATTTGCATCCAAAGCCTGCGATGGAGGTTTGGCAGACGATTGCCTGACTGCGGCGATGGATTACGAGATCGGGGCGGGTGTGCCGCAGAACTACTCCAGGGCGCTGGCGCTCTATACCAAGGCCTGCAATGCGGGCAACGCTATGGGGTGCCGCAAGGAGAACGAGATGAAGCGGGACGGAAAGGGCGTCGCAAACAACGGATCTCGAGCCAATGTGCCCAGTTCCAAGAGTGCTGAGGATTCCGCCAACGACTTCGACAAGCTTTTGAGAGGGACAGACAAGTGAGCAGAATGCCCGTGGATTTGACGCATTTGTAGTTGGAGGGGCTACTGGCTGGAGCCTGCTCACAGGCCTTAGATGCGCCCAGCGGCGCGGAGATCGCGGATTTCATCGCTGTCGAAGACCCGCGAGCGGATCAGGAACCTGAGGCCCTCCGGCCCATCCAGCGAGAACATGCCGCCGCGTCCCGGCACTACGTCGAGAGTCAGTTGCGTGTGCTTCCAATATTCAAACTGGCTGCGGCTCATGTAGAAAGGCTCGCCGTCCACGGCGCCCAATTGCACATCCGAGTCGCCGACAAGGAGCTCGCCGCGCTGGTAGCACATCGGGGAGCTGCCGTCACAGCAGCCCCCCGACTGGTGAAACATCAGCGGCCCATGCTTGTCGCGCAAAGTTCTAATGAGGTGGATGGCGAGGTCGGTCGCCAGCACCTGCGCAGGTAACTCCGCCATAACTTCACCTCATCGAACAAGTCCGGCTAGGTCCGTGACCGGATGNNTTTTCATACGGTCAGAGACCTAGAAGAAGCCAAGCTTCTTGGGGCTGTAACTCACCAGCAGATTCTTGGTTTGCTGATAGTGATCCAGCATCATTGCGTGGGTCTCGCGACCTATGCCCGACTGCTTGTAGCCGCCGAACGCCGCGTGAGCGGGATAGGCATGGTAGCAGTTGACCCACACGCGTCCGGCCTGGATGCCGCGGCCCAGATGGTAGCAGCGATTGGCGTCGCGGCTCCACATTCCGGCGCCGAGGCCGTAAAGCGTGTCGTTGGCAATGGCCAGGGCTTCCTCCTGCGTCTTGAAGGTGGTAACGGAAACCACGGGGCCGAAGATCTCCTCCTGGAAGATCCTCATGCGGTTGTTGCCGCGGAAGACAGTGGGTTGCACATAGTAACCGCCCTCCAACTCTCCACCCAGGTGAGCTCGCTCTCCGCCGGCCAGCAGCTCCGCGCCCTCCTTGTGACCTATGTCGATGTAACTCAGAATCTTTTCCAGTTGCTCGCTGGAGACCTGCGCGCCGATCATCGTGGAGCTTTCCAGCGGACTGGCCTGCTTGATGGCTGCCACGCGCTTGAGAGCCCGCTCCATGAAGCGGTCGTAAATGCTCTCCTGGATGAGCGCGCGGCTGGGGCAGGTACACACCTCGCCCTGGTTCAGGGCAAACATGACGAAGCCCTCGATTGCCTTGTCAAAGAAGTCGTCGTCTTGCTGGCAGACATCCTCAAAGAAAATGTTGGGCGACTTTCCGCCTAACTCAAGGGTAACTGGAATCAGGTTCTGGCTGGCGTATTGCATGATAAGGCGGCCCGTGGTGGTTTCGCCGGTAAAGGCGATCTTGGCTACACGCGCACTGGAGGCCAGCGGTTTGCCGGCTTCCAGGCCAAAGCCGTTGACGATGTTCAAAACGCCCGGCGGCAGCAGGTCGCCGACCAACTCGGCCCACACCAGTATGCTGGCCGGAGTCTGCTCGGCCGGCTTGAGCACCACGCAATTGCCGGCGGCGAGGGCCGGAGCCAGCTTCCAGGTGGCCATCAGAATGGGAAAATTCCACGGAATGATCTGCCCCACCACGCCCAGCGGCTCATGGAAATGGTAGGCTACCGTGTCGCTGTCGATTTCAGAAAGACTGCCCTCCTGGGCGCGAATGCAGCCGGCAAAATAGCGCCAGTGATCGACGGCCAGGGGAAGATCGGCTGCGGTGGTTTCGCGGATGGGCTTGCCGTTGTCCCAGGTCTCGGCCAGGGCCAGCATATCGAGGTTGTCCTCCATGCGCTGGGCAATCTGGTTGAGGATAATGGCGCGCTGCGTGGGGCTGGTGTGCCCCCAGCCCTCGCGAGCCGCGTGCGCCGCGTCCAGCGCCAGCTCGATATCCTTCGCGTTGGAGCGCGCAATCTCGCAGAAGGGTTTCCCGGTAATGGGTGTGACATTTTCAAAGTACTGGCCGGAAGCGGGCTCAACCCACTTGCCGCCAATGTAGTTGCCATAACGCGGGCGAAAGCTCACATGTTCACTGAGCTTGCCCGGATGCACTGCCGCAGCTGCCGCCATCGAAGTGTCCTCCAGGGAGAAGTGCCGCGCAGGTGCAGGCGCAGGGGACGCGGCTGGAGAATCATACACTCATCCCTGCCATGATCGGCAACTCCAATCAACGACGCGTTTTGAATGAATTGGCAAGCTGACCCGCACTCCATCCATCTCCGCCCCGGAATTGGCACGGGCTATCGCAGGCCGGACACCTGGTCGCGTGTCCACTCGACCCATTCCCTCCGTATCCCGAGTCAAAGACCACCGCGCCGAATCCGGGTTTGCGCCCCCAACAGTCCGTGGTAAAATTCGAAAATTCTGAAAACCTTCCCTCAGGGGCTAAAGCCCATCGTTTATCTTCAGCGTCTTACGGCACGACTAAAGTCGTGCCCTTTCAAAACACGACTTTTGCCACAGGCTGCTAACCCTGGCCAACATTGTGAATCCGTAAAAACTACATCATGATTTCTTTTCACAATCCTCATTTCTTCCTTATGTCTTATTTGCGTTACTTAGGTTAATCCGCAACGACCGGACCACATCAGGCAGCAGGTGAATCCACCCTTGGGATTCGACACGGCCAGCTCGGCCGTGTATCGGTGGAGGCTTGCCGGTAAGAAGATTGGACCGGCCAGGGTGTCGCGTTCTGCTTGCATTGTTGGCTGCAATCACGCTTCGTCATTCAACAGACATCATTTCTTTGGGAGGATATAGTGCCGATGAATCTCAACCCGAATCGCATTTTTCAAACCGTGGCCGGAACCGCAATGGCATTCGCCTTGATCGCTGGCGCGCAAACGCCGGCTCCGCCAGCACCGGCGGCAACCCCGGCGCCTGCGCCAGCGGCCACTCCGGCGGCAGCTCCTGCTGCGGCAGCCGACCAGCCAGCGGCGGCTCCCGCAGCGCCTGCGGCGCCCACGTGGAGCGTTGGGCCCATGGACATTAGCGGCTTTGTCGACGGGTACTTCAGCGAAAACTTCAACCGCCCAACCGCCTCCGCCAATGGCCAGGTCAACGACCTGTACAACTTCAACGACAAGACGGACCAGTTCAACCTGAGCGCCGCCAAGTTCACGTTGAATCACGATCCCGATCCGGTCGGCGCTCATATCGACTTGCTTTTCGGGCGCACCAACGACCTGATCAACGCTCCCACACCCAACAACAGCTCCACCGATCAGCTCAACTACATCGAGCAGGCATTCCTCAGCCTGAAGCCGCCAAAGGCCAAGGGCTTCGAACTGGACTTCGGCAAATTCGTCACTTCGGCCGGCGCGGAAGTGATCGAGGCGAAGGACAACTGGAGCTACTCTCGCTCTTTGCTGTTCGTTTGGGCGATTCCGTACTGGCACTTTGGCGCGCGCACCTCCCTGCCTGTCTCCAAGACGGATACGATCGGGTTGCAGATCGTGAACGGCTGGAATAACGTATCCAAGTCCAATGGCGGCGCAACCGTTGGCCTGACCAACGCGCTCACCAAGCCCAAGTACGCCTGGAGCCTGAACTACTACGTCGGCCCCGAGAACGCCAACACCACTTCGGGCATGCGCAACCTGATCGACACCACGCTGCTGCTGACGCCTACGCCCAAGTTCAATGCCTACTTCAACTACGACTACGGCCAGAACCAGGATGCCGTTACAACGATCACCACGGGGACAAAGACAACCACTTCAGGCGACACCAAGTTGAACACCTGGCAGGGCATCGCCGTCGCCTTCCACGAACAAGCGACCGGCAAGTCTGCCTATGCAGGCAGGTATGAGTACTTCACCGATCCTGAAGGCTTTGAAACTGGCACCGCGCAGCATGTGCAGGAATTCACCGCGACTTATGAGTACAAATGGGTCGAAGGATTGCTGACTCGGCTCGAGTACCGCGGCGATTTTTCCAACGTGGCCTCCTTCCACAAAGCCGCTACCCAGATGGTGGATCAGCAATCCACGTTGACGATTGCCTTAATCGCCTTCTTTGGGCCAAAGCGGTAAGAAACACTAACTCGCAGTTCCGGCCTGATCAGATAACTGGTCAGGCCGGGAGCTAGCGCCAATCCGATGCAGGCATCTCCGTTCTTGCTCCGGTGTGTCCGCTCCACATTTCGGTTTCCTCATTTCATCTTTATCGCTTCAGCACTAGGATTCAGCTAACTCAAGCAGCTTACCCATTGGGCCCGGACAAAACTTGCGGAAACGGGCGAGCCAAACGAAGATCCCGGGGGCGTGCCGCCGGGAGCGAACTCAAGAAACTCACCTTCCAGGAGAATGCACATGGCAGATCAAAAAGCACCACAGATGCAGGCCACCCTGGGCCTTACCGGGCTGACCAGCAACGCAATGGCTCTCATCGCCCCCGGCGCCTTTCTTTGGCTCACCTTTTACATCCAGGCCACTGAGGGCACCACCTCGCCCGCCATGTGGTTTGGCATTGTCCTGGCCTTGCTGCTCTGTCTGGCCACCGCCGTTGCCTATGCCGAGATATCCAAGCTCTACCCCGGCACCGGATCCAGCTACTACTACGCCGAGCAGGCCCTCTTGTCCCAGGACAAGATGTTCAAGTACGCCCGCGTCGCCAAGTTCATCGTCGGCTGGGGCTCGCATCTCTACTATTGGGTCTATCCCGGCGTGATGGTGGCCACCACCGGCATCTTCGTCGGCTATGTCGTCGGCTTCCTCTATCCCAACTTCCTCAGCGGCTCCAATCCGGGACCGGTGTTCATGGCGCTGGTGGCCATCGCGTTCGCCTTCTTCGTCGCCTGGATCGCTGCCAAGGGCGCCGGCGCTTCCACCGCCGTCAACCTCGCCATCAACGTGATTCAGATCTCCGCGCTGCTGGTCTTCAGCGTGCTCGCGCTTGGCTACCGCTCCAGCCATCCCGCCGGCGCCCCCGCCTTCCAATACGACTCGCAGACCATGGCAACCTACGACTATCAGTTCGCCACCGCCAAGGACGGCACCACCGTCCGCGACGCCAGCGGCAACCCTCTGCCCTTGCTCGACGCCTCCGGCAAGAAGGTTCCCTTCACCATCGACTATCCGGAGAAGGATTCCAGCGGCAACTTCCTCAGCCACGGAACCGCAGCCTCAGTGATTGCGCCGCACAAATTAAGCTTTATCTTCATCCAGGCAACCGTCGCCATTCTGATTCTGGTCGGCTTCGAATCGGTGACCTCGATGGGAGGCGAGGCCAAGAACCCAACCAAGCATATTCCCATCGCCGTCATCGCCTCGCTGTTGATTCAGGGGGTGGTCTGCTACCTGATCGAGTATTTCGCGGCCAACTACTTCCTCAACTCCGGCTATACCATGCAGAGCGCCGCGAATTCAGCGGCTCCCATCGGCGACATGATGATCATCGTCGGCGACGCCCTGCTGGGCCACGGCAATGGCCACTACTTCATGCTGGCTGAAGCCTTCACCGTCTTCCTGGCGCTGATCGGCACCACCCTGAGCTGCATGAATACCGGCGCCCGCGTCACCTATGCCATGGGCAAGGACGATGAGGCGCCCGAGCACTTCGGCATCCTTCACGCCAAGTCACTGTCGCCGCGCAAGGCCATCTGGACGCTGGCCGTCATCTCCGCGGTGATCGGCGTCATCGCGGTTTCGCTGGTCTTCGCCGACGGCAGCGCTCCCACCGACGCCGCCATCGCCGCGCTGCCCCACGGCATCTTCTCCAGCTTCGGCTACTCCAGCCACGACGCCATGGCGGGCCTACCCAACTCTCTGCTGGCCATCACCCTCACCTCCAACTTCGGCACCTTCATCCTCTACGCGCTCAGTTGCTTCCTGTGCATCGTGGCCTTTCACAAGCGCCCCGACTACAACGTGGTCCTGCATCTGCTCATCCCCGGTTTCGGCCTGCTCGCCAACCTGGCCTGCATGACTGCCTACCTCATCGTTCCCTTCCTGGGATACGGCACATGGAAGGAGCCTTACCTGGCCCTGGGCATCTCAGGCCTCTGGGCCATCTACGGAGGAATTTACTTCCTGCGATCGTCAAAGGCTAAAGGAAAGGCGGTCCTGCTTACGTCCAAGTAGACTGCTGCAACCGCTGGGTGGAAACTGCCCGCGGTTGCACATGTCTCAACCAGAATCGATGATCCGCAACGAGAGGCCGGCGGTTCAGCTCACGCTGATCCCCGGCCTCTTTCCTTGCAGCGGAAGTCCAGCCGGGGCATTGGTCTTCAGTACCTCAATATCGGTGATTGCGTTGTTTATACAGAGATCAATCATCTTTCACTTTTGTGCTTTTCTGCTGGGTAGATTGCTTTTGCTCAGTGGCCAAGATGGTGGTGTTGCCGCCGATGCGCGTGTCTGTGGTGGGATGCTGGAGCGCATTGAGGATTGCCGGGGGCAGCCCGTCAGCGCCAAATCGCGCCGTGTAAAAGGCGAAATCCGCGAAGTCGCCTTGACCAAAGTGGCTGGATTGGGCATCGGAGGTGTAGGGCTTGATGAGGCTGGGATCGTCGACGGCACGGCCGAAAAAGACGATAGCATCGCGCAGGGTATGGCCGTTTGCCTTGTAGGCGTAGATGCCGATGCCCTGCCGGGTGACGAACTCCGCAATGAGCACCAAAGGCTGAAGAGCGAAACCCTGGTAGTGGGTGGCGTTCTCGTGGCGGGCCATCTCCTTGGGGAAGGCGCCGCTGCGGTCGATCTCAGCGATGGCTTGCACGTAAGCCTGAATGCCGAAGCGGTAGAGCATGTCGTCAGAGGCGGTGACGCCGATGGCGGTTGCGGCGAGCGCGCGCCAATAGTGATGATTGTTATCGGAATCGCCAGGCTTCTCAAACGAGATGTCTTTGCGGGCGGCGGTGTCAAGCCAGGCGGTGACGCGATGTTGCTGAGTGGGGTCAAGGGTCGCATCGTTGACGAGGACGGAATCGGTGACCCCGGCGGAACTGAGCGTCCACTCGACTTGATACCACGCCTGTGAAGACTCCTGGCGGTCGTAGTCGAGCAGGGCGTGTGCCTGGGCCCAAGCGTCGAGTTGGGCAAGCCCGCAAGCGGATTCGGCGTGGCTGCCGGTGGCGAGGTACTGGTTCATGCCGGCGGTAATCCGGCTTTCGAACATTCCGTAGATGCGAGTGGCGGCCGCCTCGGCGGAATTGGTGGGGCCATTGGAGCCGGTGAGATAGTGGCGCGGGATGTTCATGCGACCTGTGGGGGCGGCGACGAGCGGCATGGCGACGCAGGAGCGCAGGCTCTTGATGGCTTCAAGCTCAACCGGGTTGACGGTTGACTTGAGAGCCGCTTGGCGGGAGGCAACGTCAACTACCGAGGCGTGAGGGTCGTTGACGCGCTGGCCCAGGGCGGGGAGCGCGCATGCGAGGGTGAAGAACAGGATTCCCGGAAACTTCATGTCCTATGATTTCACACGGCGCATCGCAGAATCGCAATTGCACTCAGCAAGGACGCCACGCGCCAACCCAAGAAGGGCAATCATATACTTCGCTGAATGATATACCGAGGGCCAGTGACAAGGCAGCGCCGATAAAAAGCCCCTCCAAAGAGGGTTTTTTAGGCAGCTCGAAGCTCCTGCCACTCGTGTTTCTCGTCCATTTTAAGGACGATTCTTTTCCTTTTCCGCGTTGTCTTTATCTCTTCAATGATGGACTGGAAGATTGAGCGAGCGCACTCTACCAGGTGGAGATCTGCTGAAAAGACGCAGTAAGAAAGCCGAGCAAGCTTTTGTCCCTGCGCCGACAGTTGCTGTTTATCGTTCTCAATCCGGGAAAGTGTTTCTGGTTCTATGCCCAAGAAAGAACAATATTCGGTACCCTTCTTCCCAAGTCGCTTGCGAAGGAAGCGAACTTCGTTCCCCGCTAGATCGCAAGGAGACAGCACGATGTCCCGTGCAATCAATTGCATAAGTTGCTGGAGTGCAGGAATCTCAGCGATTTTGTGTCCATTTTCGTCCACAAAATACTTAATTCCAATGAGATAGACGTTATCTAGTCCACTGTCTACGAAATGGAAGGGCTTCTCCTCGGTCGCAAAGTACTCCTTGCGCACCGCCTTTACGCTTGATTCTGTCAAGATTTCCTTGGCTTCCATCTTGTCAATACCTCAAAGGTACGAGTGGTTGTATCCACAGCGATCATTATTGTCAGGTCATCGCCATCAATGGTTTCGGTTAGGAGCCGATATTTCCACTGCCACTCTTCCTCGTTGAATTCCGGGACGCGCTCGTACTTCCATTCCCGCCTTAGGCCATGAATCACGTCATCTAGTGAGATGCCTCTTTCTAGATGATCGAACCGAGCATGGAAAGTCTCTACGTCAGGTCCAGGGGCGCCCTCTATCGCCTCCAGTACAAGCGCCTTCAAAGCGGCCTCACTCAGGTACTGAGGACGATATCCTACTGTTGACATAATATCAAGTCCTTCTTGTTACAAGAATGAATTCACTGCCACTATTTGGTGATTTGAAGCATAATGGATAAGGGTAACGACTCGTTTTGGGCCGCTACCCCGAATTGGAACCACCACGGCCTGTAGCGCTCATCTCTTGGCTGGGATGCGCTACAGGCCTTCCCGTTGAGGCTCACTGCCACGGTGGGCAGGATGACTTAGACGGCTGTCTTGTGCTCGATCTGGTTCAGAATCTCGGCCTGTAGGGTTTCCCGCTTCACGTTGGGAATCACTTTGGCGCGCACTTCACGGCTGTCACGGTCCAGCATCCCCATGACAATCGCCTTGCTTCCGGCATATTCTGCGCTCTTTAGTTTGAGGCGCCGGTCACGATGCATCCTTTGCGGTTTTGGTCCGACAAATGACTCATCCACTTTCACAGCCACCCTTTCGCCCTTGCAACGCCGCTTGCCGGAACAAGATTGATATTCATCTTCAAGAATATTTGTTGTAACAAATAGATGCCCTGACGCGTCCAATCTACACGGCAAGATTGACGCCGAGTGAATCGGGTTTCGCAGTTTGCGCGCACGAATGGTTCGAGCCTCCAGGCTCTGAAGCGATCCAACATCGGCCCAGGGGCCCGGCAGCGAAAGGAATCCTCTTTATGAAGCGTTTGGCGCTTGTCACCGGCATTCTGGTCCTCACGGCTCCCCTTGCCCTGGCGCAAACCTCCACCTGGACCTCCGATCCAGCCCACAGCGAGGTCGATTTCAGCATTACCCACCTGACAGTCGCGAATGTCCATGGCCACTTTGGCAAGGTAGCTGCCACCATCCAGTTCAACGAAGCCGACATCGCTCAATCCAGCGTCACTGCCACCATCGACGTGTCAGCGGTAGACACCGGCGATTCGCCCCGCGACTCAGTCCTCAAGAGCTCGGATTTCTTTGACGTTGAGAACTTCCCCTCCGCCTCTTTTACCAGCACCAGGGTCGTGAAGAACGGGAACAGACTGACGATCACCGGCAACTTGACCGTCCGCGGCNNCATCAGCCGAACGGCATTCGGAATCGGTTCCATGTTCCCGGCCGCTATCGCAGGCGACGACGCCAAGCTGACCATTGAGTTGGAAGTCGTAAAGCAGTAGGGGCACAATCAGGCGGATGAGGGTCGGGCCCGCTGCCTTCATCCCAAAAAATGCCGCGGCTTTTTGAAGGAGAGAGCGAAGATGTCAGGCCTGAAACTCGAAATCGTGCAGGAGGCGCCTTTTTCCAGCGTGGAAGAAGAGGCGCTTCTCAACCTGCTGCGCACCTCCGACTGCCTGAGCCGCGCCTTCCACCTGAAAACCCGCGACTGGGGCGTGACTTCGACGCAGTACAACGTGCTGCGGATTCTGCGCGGCGCGCAGCCTCACGGACTCACCTGCTCGGCCATCGGCAGCAGGATGATCACCGCCGAACCGGATATTACGCGGCTCCTCTCGAGACTGAAGGCGCTCAAACTCATCCGCCAGCAGCGCGATCCACAGGACCGGCGCGTGGTCTGGACGCAGATTTCAGAGGCTGGGCTGGATTTGCTGTGCAAGATGGAGCCGATCATCCGGCGACTCCCCGGCGAACTTCTGGGACACCTGGACGGCGCGGAATTGGCTGAGTTGATTCGTTTGCTCGAGCTTGCCCGCAAGCCGAACGTCGATCCGCAGGCGCCTGTGAGTTGAAGAGAGGCTGGGTCTCTGAACTGGCCTTCAGCTAACTTCCCACTACCTTGTGAGCCACCAGTTCTTCGTCCGCATCCGCCTGAATGATCTTGTTGTGCAGGCAATAGAGTGCCAGCTCAAGCCGGTCTGAGACTCCCAACTTGTCGTAGATCTTGCGCAGATAGTTCTTGATGACCTGCTCGGTGGTGTTCAACTGGAAGGCAATCTCCTTGTTGCGCTTGCCTTGAGTAATGCAGGTGATGATCGCCATCTCCTTGGGCGACAGTCGCGGTTGAGTGCGCGGACTCACAAGAGCCGAGGCCTGGGAGCGATACGCCTCAATCACCCAATTCACAGATTGATTGTCGATCCAGGTTTCACCCGCGGCGATACGGCGCACACAACGCACCAGCAGATCAGGCGAGATGGAGCGGGAGATAATGCCGCGGACACCGCGGCGATACAGTTCCACAGTATGGCTTTCGTCGGCCGCGACGGCCTGCACTATCAGCTTCAAATCGGGGGCAACCCGCAGCAACTCGGGGATGACGTTGGCCGTGCCCGCCAGCAGACTCCCCTCGAGAAGAACAACGTCGGAGGGAAAGCGCTCAACCGCCAACCGCAGATTCTCGAGAGAATCCGCTTGGGCAACAACGCGTAAATCGTCTTCGAGGGCAAATACCTTGCGAATACCCACGCGGTAAATCGCCTGGGAATCCGCAAGAATAATGCGGACCGTCCCCGGCTTGACCCGCGCGTCGAGTACCTCGCCCTCAGTAGAATCGTCCAAGAAATCCATAGTGGGCTGCCTGGGCAACCGGGCTGTCACTGCGCAGCGAATTTGTATTCGTCGATTGTAGCGGCAGCCAGATATTGCGTTTGGCTCATGCAGCAGCGTACCACACGGCCCAGACAATGAACCAGAACATCGTGAGGAGTTCCCAGCACCGGACCCGGCATACGCAGCGAAAATCGGATATCGGCCCCGGTCTCCAACTGGCGGTCCAGCTCAAAAAGCGCTCCGCTGGCGGAAATATTCCGGGTGTGAGCGGAGAAGTCCGTTTTGCCCGCCGAAACAACGGCAGGCAACACGAGCGGGAAACGAACCGCGCAACGCACTTCTTGCCGTTGGATAGCCGGCGCAGGCTGAGCTTTGGAATTCGACTTTGCGGATTTTAAAGCTTTCATAGGTTGCATCCTGGTTCGGATTGGGGGATGCTTAAGCAACTCTAACTAACTTTTCCCGTTCACTATACGGCACCAAAGTTTTCAATAAAGTAACACCCGGTTGAACCCTTTGGTATTCGGCTTCGTTTCGGCGGGTCACGACCGTCTCGCGACCCCGTGTATTTGCTTGAGAGTGAACGGCTTATATACAAAACAGGTCTTATCTTACGCGCCGCCCCGGCGGCCCTCCGGCACAGTTAACTACTTGGATACTGAGTCTGCTCCTTTGGGTAAAACGCCGCCGAAGCGCCCACCCACTCCTGATTTTTGTTGTGGTCCACCCCCATCATCTTGCCCCGGCCCAGGCGCACCAGAGACAGGGCCGGGGTCAAGCTGCCTTCATCCGGCCAGAGGTACAAGATGCGGATTTCGGCCTGGGTAAGCCCATGCGGCGTCTCGATTGTGGGCTCAAAGCGCATCCGCTGCTGCAAAAGAAAGTCCGCCCGCTGCCCCGCCGGAATCGCCTCCAATTGCGCTTGCGTGGGGTCGAACTCAATCCCCTTCCCCGCGAAAGAGAACAGCGGCTTCAGCAACAGCTCGCTATATATATTGTCCCGCCCCGCCCCGCTTCCCGAATCCTGCGGAAGCGGCACGCCCGCCTTTTCCAACTCCCCCCGCCCATCCCCCTCCAGAAAATCGTTCAAGAAAACGGCAGGAGGCACCACCGAGCGGCTGCCAGGTGGCCGCAAAATGGCCCTTGCATTTGACAGCCAAGGAATCGAGAACTTCGAGATCAGGAAGTACCAGTTGGGATGTCCCGCCCACTCCACATCCCAAGCCTGCGTCAGGTCAAAGGGCAGCCGGATTTGGCGGGCTATCAGTTCGTCGGCGATGGCCCGGTTGTAGATGCGATGGATGGGAACAAGCTTCCCGGCGCCGTTGCGATAATGCAATTTGTTGTGGATCGCTTCCAGGCTGCGGATATCCACGACCGCAATGCCCAGGCGGCGCGCGGTCACCTCGAAGTCGGGCCGGGTCTTCTGGCTGAGCGGGTCCACTTCGGTGAGCACCACGTTCTCCGGATCGTGACCCCCCAGCACCGTCCGCGCCAGCATATCCCAGTAGCTGGCCTCAGTCAGTCCTCCCAGAAAGCTGCCCAGTCCCTGCGGCAGCCCGAAAGCGTCCCGATAGGCGGAGCACAGTTCATCCTGGTAGCCATAAACCGACGGAAACGCCTGAATTTCGACCAGTCTCGGAACCAACTCGCCCGCGGCAGTGAGGATCAGGCCGAAGTCGGCGGTCAAAAAGTTGGGATGAGACGTCTCGGCGGCCACGCGGAAGTCGGCGGGAATGGCCCGCCGGGCTGCGGCAAGATAGACGGGATTGCTCATCTGGCTGTGGGTCAGCTCCGCGCCGGTCACTGCCATCTCTTCCAGCAGCGTCAGCGGAACAAAGATGGGGGTCTCCGCGATGCGAAAGCCGACCCTCGCACCGCAACGCTGCTCCAGCAACCGCAATAGCGACGCATATCCTTCCGGACTGAACCCCTGATTAAATCGTCCTCGCAGCTCTGGAATCACTGTTTCGCCCTCGATCGAATGGTAATCCGCTGTTGATTAAGATAACGCCTCAAGGCCGGTGCGTTTTTTTGCACTAAAGTTCCGGCGTTGCGTCGGTCGCAAGGGGCCAAAGCGGCTCGGTTTCCCGCCTCGAATGCCGGCTTCAGCGACAAGCCGCCCGATTGTTCGCTATCTCTTCGCCAATACGAGCGCAAAAAAACTAAAATTCTGCGAATTGGCAAAAAATAGTTACTTTAGTCGTAGACTTCGTACCACTAATGGGTTACTCTTCTGGTACAAAGTTGTACCCAAGGGAGTACCTACTGTATGAACCCGAATGCGTTGAAGTCCAGTCTTCCTGTCGTTGCGGTGCTATTGCTTTCTGGCGCCGGCTTGCTGATGGCGAGCCCCGTCATCGTAATGCCGCCGACAGCGCCCAAAGTCGCCGCCGCCAGCCCCGTCATCGTAATGCCGCCGACAGCGCCCAGAGCTGCCGTTGCGAGTCCCGTCATTGTGATGCCGCCGACAGCGCCCAAAGTCGCCTAGCCACCGACCGTCACAATTCACAGGGAATCCGTCTATGGTACTGCTACAATGTCTTGGTTGTTGTTGTAGAAGTATTAAACTCCTCTGTCTTGGGACCTTGGCGTGAGGTAGGCGGTGACGCTGGATAATATTCTCTGGCTGGCAGGAGACGGAGCAACGGCTGCAGTCGTTGCTCTGCTCGTGTTTAGGCGTGTATACCGCACATTCCCTATATTCTCTTTCTATCTTGCTTGGAGTCTGCTCAGCGACGCTGCGGTGTTTACCACACAGCATTTCTACCCCGCCACCTACCTCAAGGTCTTCTTGGTTGTGTTGATCGTCGACTCCCTCTTCCAGTTTGGAGTGCTGGTTGAGCTGTTGTGGTCCGTGCTGCGCCCGATCCGTGCATCTTTGCCACGCTGGTCCTTGTTCGCAGTTGCGGCGCTCATCGTACTCGTTGGCGTGATCGCTTGGCCACTCGCCACCGGCCCTGGACATGACAATTTCCCTCTTGCAAACCGGCTGATGTTTCATGTGGGTGAGACCTTCTCGATTCTGCGAGTCTTGTTCTTTCTGCTTCTGGCCGGATGCAGTCAGTTGCTTTCGATCGGCTGGCGGGATCGCGAACTCCAAATTGCAACGGGCCTGGGATTCTATTCCCTGGTCAGTCTGGCTGTTTGGATGAACCACGCCAGCCAGACGTATGGACCACAGTACCATCTTCTAGATCAGGTAGTTGCCGTCAGCTACGTCTGCTCCCTGGTCTACTGGGTCGTTTGCTTCGCCACCAAAGAGGCCGCGCGCCG
>PLFY01000189.1 GCA_003138365.1 Acidobacteriaceae bacterium | reverse complement strand
CGGCGCTACACTTTTTACCGGTACATAACCAGACGGTCAAAGACCGCCAGACGGAAATGGCCCCCGCGCAGTGCGGGGGCCATTTCCATCTGCCTGCGACGCCCTGAATTTACTTCAGGTTGCCGCTTGAATCGATGGTGATGCCGCCAGGCCCAGCATTTTTCTTTGCTTCATTTTCCTTGCGCGTACCCATCGCCTTGGCGCGCCAGTCTTCCGCCTCCGCCACATCGGCCTTGCGGGCGGCCTCATCGCCGTAGTCCACGTCCGCCTTGCGCCGGTAGGTCAGGTTCAGGTAGGCCATCGCTTCGTCATAATTGGGCCGGTTCGCCACCGCCTGGTTCAAATATTGCAGGCCCTCCTCCACGAGAGGACCGTTCTCCGCCTTGATTGGTTCCATGATCTTCTTCGGCGCCTTGGCGTTGCCTTCACCGTCGTCGTTAATGCCCGCCGGCAACAATGCCTTCAGCAAGTTCTCGTGCGCCAGGGTCCAGTCAATCGCGCCGATGGTGTAAGCAGCCTCGGGATCCTTCGGGTCCACCGCCAAAACCTTCATCTGCCATGCTTTGGCATCATCCAACTTCTTGATGTTGTAATAAATGCCTGCAATCTGCTTCATGCTGTTGACGTCGTTCGGATCCTTCTGCAGAACCTCTTTGAACATGTCGATCGACAGATTCGCGGTCTTCATATTCTCCGGCGTATCCAAGCCCGGAACCACGTTCTGCGCCAGCGCTGTCGCCAGATAGCTCTTCGCCATCGGCAAACCCGGATCCAGTTGCGTGGCCTTCTGGAAGTGTCCGATCGCCTCTTCATACCGGGCGCCTTTGTAAGCATCAACTCCCTTGTTCAACTGGTCGCGAGCTTCAAGTTTTGCGCACCCGCTCATGGAAATCACCATGCCGGCAAGGGCAACCGCGAGCGCCATAAATCGTGCGGGTCCATTCATGTTCGTATCCTTCTCCTTCAGGTCGTCTCTATCGATTGCACGCCTGGATTCTTATGCAGCTGGCCGCGGGTGGGAGTTCCGAAACCAGGATGAAAAAATTGTACTCCTGCTTGCTGCCAAAATGAACCGCCGAAGCGCCTCCGGACGGAACCATCCACCCTGGGATGAACCGAAGCCCTGGAACTGCCCCAGCCCCTGGCGGCCAGCCTGAACTCTGCGCTTCATTAGGCCTTTGCGATCGACTCCCGCCGCATGGCTGGCGTCGATTTGCCACTGCAAGCTTCCTCTCACAGAAGATTGCCCCTACGCAACCGGCTACTGGCCCGCCATAATCTTCGGCGTCATCAACCCGATGTGATCCACGTTGGCCGCCCGGCCGATATCGATCACCTCGGCAACGTACGCAAAGTTGACATCGTCGTCGCCTTTGACGAACATGATGCGCTCAGCCCGATTGGCATAAATCTCGGTCAGCTTCGGGAGCAATTCTGCCTTGGGGTAGTCGGTCTCATTGATCTTGTATGCCGGGGTCTGACCGGGGCGGTAGATCACCTGCACCACGATGGTACGGTCGGTCGTCGGCGGGGTCTTGGTCGGGTCCTTGGGCGGCTGGGGAACCAGCGCATCCAGTCCCTTCGGCACCGTCGGCACAATGACCATGAAGATGATCAAAAGCACCAGAAGAATGTCGATCATCGGGGTAACATTGATGTCGGACGAGTAGCCTCCCGCGCCTCCACCAGTTGTCATTGACATGGCTTAAAACTCCTTGTTTTCCGCAAATCGTTAAAGAGACAACCCACAGGTAAAATCACTGACCAGCTGGAGCGGGGCCTTCGCGCTTCTGCGTCAGCAAGCCCACGTCGTCCACGCCGGCGGAGCGCACTGCGTCGATGGCGTCTTCAACTGCCCGGAACTGCGCACGGGCATCTGCCCGAACGTAGATCGTCTTGCCAGGCTTGTCAGCCAGCTTGTCGCGCACCAAGCCGCCAAGCTCAGTCACGGCGACCTTGTTCTGCCCCAGAAAAACCCCTCCGTCCCGCGTAATCGCGACGACGATGGCGTCTTCCTTGTCCGCGTCCGGCATGTTGGTAGGGTTATCGACCTTTGCCATGTCGATGGACACTTTGTTCTGGAGCATGGGGGTGATGACCATGAAGATGATCAGAAGCACCAGCATCACGTCTACCATGGGGGTAACGTTGATATTCGAGTTGACCTTACTGCCTTCGTTGCGAACCGCGATTCCCATTGTTTGGGCTCCGTGCCAAAAGAATTTTTAATCCGGATGGCTTCCGGCGTTGCTGCAAAGCACCTGGCCGGCGTGAGGCTCAAATCGGCGGGCAGAAGAGAGATCGCTCCGCTGCCCCCCAAAAAACTCTCGCTCGAACCGACAACCGATTAGCGCTTGTGGCTTTGCTTGATGAAGTAGTCGATCAGTTCGCTCGAGGAGTTGTCCATCTCGACGTCGAAATTTTCGACACGCCCGGTGAAGTAGTTGAACGTCATGACGGCGGGAATGGCCACCAGCAGGCCGAACGCCGTGGTTACAAGGGCCTCGGAAATACCACCGGCGACCGCGCCGATGCCCGAAGTCTTCTGGGTGGCGATCTGCTGGAAGGCGTGCAGAATGCCGATGACGGTGCCGAGCAATCCAACGAATGGAGCCGTGGCGCCGATGGTGGCCAGAACGGAAAGGCCCCTCTTCAGCTTAGCGTGAACGATGGCCTCAGCCCTCTCCAACGCGCGTCCTGAGCTCTGGATGGTCTCCTCTGTCGGCGAACCGCCTGAAGAGCGAAACTCCTGCAATCCAGCCGTCACAACCTCGGCCAGATGAGACTTCTTGTTCCGGTCGGCGATTTTGATGGCTTCTTCCAGCTTGCTGTCCTTCAGGGCGCCGGCAACCTTGGGCGCGAATTCGCGCGATTGCTTGCGGGCGGCGGAGAAGTACAGGTAACGGTCGATCATTACGGCCAGCGACCAGATCGACTCGATGAAAAGAACGATGGCGATGGCGCGTACGGCCCATCCCATGTGGTCCCAAAGCTGCATGGGGCTGAAGCCGACCGCCTGGTCTTCCTGGAAGAGTGCAAGGCTGCTGACTGTGTGCGAAGCGAGATGTGCGAACTGAGCGAGAATCACTGAATCGTTCCTCCTAAGGAGTTTGTTGTGAAGTGCATTCCGCCGCGGCGGAGGGTTGCTGGGAATGCGGCTCTTTCCGGATTCGCATTCAGGTCAAAAACAAAGCTTCTACCCAAAATGCGGGTAGAAGCCAAAGGGTTCCTCATCCACCCAGGGTGAAGACTACGTTCACCGTGGTTTCCACTTCCACCGGCTCGTTGTTGAGCAGGTAGGGCCTGTACCGCCAGGACCTCACCGCATCCATGGCCGCCTGCTGCAACATGGCCGGTCCACTGATGACGTGCAGACCTTCGATCGTTCCCGTCTTCGAGATGGTGGCCTGCAGCACCACCGTTCCCTGGACACGAGCCGCTTTGGCGATGGGAGGATACATGGGAATCGTCTTTTGGAGCAACATGCCCTGCGCCACGCCACCGGAGATGTTCACCTTCTTGGGGGCCTCAGCCTTCACCTTGGGGCCCGACTGTCCACTGAAGATGCCACCGATCACGCCGCCGCTGCTACCGCCCAGGCCTTCCATTCCGGCCACGCCAAAGCCCGAAGTTGGCGGCGCTTCCTTCTCGGCAACCATCTTGATGTCATGCGGAATCCTGGTGGGAGCCGTAAGCTGATTGTTCATCATCTCCGACTGCACATGCACTACATGCACCACCTCCGGCGGGGGTGGTGGCGGCGGAGGAGGCGGTGGTGGCGGCGGGACTGTCAATTGCGTCACCATCATGGCACTGGGCAACGCCTCGGGATGGATGAGGGGGATAAGGACCATCAACACAAGAATGGAAAAATTGATCAATCCTGTCACAAGCATCCAACGGCCGCTCTTACTCTTAATCCGGTTTCCTGATGCAAACGTGGAATCTTCAAACATGGCCAGCCTCGAATCGGGTGTTGGTTACTTCTATTTAGACACCGGGGGAATATTAAATGTTCCCGAAATGTCTGTACAGATCAAAACGATACAACAGAGCGCCATTCACCTATATCAGAATCAGCGCCTCCCATGCAAAACCTACCCCAAAACCGGTGCAATCACCCGGCAAGAAACCATTACGCTTTGCTGCGTTTGGCAGCCGGCAACGCCGTTGCCTTGCCCGTCTTCGCCCGCCACTGCTGCCAGGCCACCAACATAGGCGCCGCCACGGCGATGGACGAATACGTCCCGATAAGAATACCCACCACGAGCGCAAATGAAAAGCCGCGCAGGACCGGACCGCCAAAAATGTACAGCGAAAGCACCGTCAGAAACGTCAATCCCGAGGTCAGAACCGTCCGGCTCAGCGTCTGGTTGATGCTCCGGTTCACCACGTCCGGCAACGACTCGCGGCGGCTCAGCCGCAGGTTCTCCCGGATGCGATCGAACACCACAATCGTGTCGTTCATAGAGTAGCCGACCAGCGTCAGAATCGCCGCAATCACCGTCAGGCTGATCTCCTGGCTGGTCAGCGCGAAGGCGCCTACCGTAATCAGCGTGTCGTGGAAGCAGGCAACCACCGCGGCTACGCCATAGATCAACTGGAACCGGAACCAGAGGTAGACCAGCATGCCCAGCATCGAGTAAAGCGTTGCCAGCGCGGCCTTCTTCTCCAATTGGCGGCCAACCGTGGGACCGACCACGTCTACCTTGGTTCCCGTGGAGATGATGGGATTGCCGTAATGAGCACGCAGGGCATCTTCAATCTGCTGCCGTCCCGCGTCGAGCGAGGTCTCGTCATGCTGCTCCGGAAGGCTGATCAGCACCTCATTGTTGCTGGCCTCGTCGTAGGTCACGACGTTCGCATCCTTGATGCCCGCCGCCGCAATAGCCTGGCGAATCGTGTTGAGGTCCGGAAGCTGAACAAACTTCAACTGCACCTGCGTCCCGCCGCGAAAGTCCACGCCCAGAGGAACCGGGCTGCCGATGTGCGACCAGTTCCAACCCATCGCCACGATACCGGCCACGCTGAAAATCAAAGAAAAGCCAAGGAAGTACCACTTCTTCCCAAGCCAGTCCACATGTACGCCGCGAAACAATTCCACTGGTTCTTTCCCTTCCCGTTCTTTCCCATCTTGCGGGGTGCCCCAGGTCTCGCGTTTCAGGCCTGGGAGATTACATTTCCATACTGCCGCGGACCTAGATTGAAAGCGGTTCCCCCGGCTTCAACTTGTTCAGGTGCGCATCGAAAATCACTCGCGAAACAAACACGGCCGTGAACAGGTTGGCCAGCAGGCCGATGGTCAGCGTAGTCGCAAATCCCTTCACCGGCCCGGTACCGAACATGAACAAGATAGCCGCCGAAACGATCGTGGTCACGTGGGTGTCCACGATGGTGACCCACGCATGGGCAAAGCCCTGGTCCACGGCCGCCGCTGGCGCCTTTCCGGCCCGCAACTCTTCGCGGATTCTCTCGAAGATCAGCACGTTCGAGTCCACGCCCATGCCGATGGTCAGAATCACGCCGGCTATGCCCGGCAAGGTCAGCGTCGCGGTGGAAACGCCCATGAATCCCAGCAAAATCACCAGGTTGAAAATCAGCGCCAAGTCGGCATTGATGCCGGAGCCGCGATAGTAGAACAGCATGAACGCCATCACCACCAGAACGCCCACGACGGCCGCCATCACACCCTTGTGGATCGAGTCCGCTCCGAGGGATGCGCCGACGGTCCGGTCCTCAAGATAGTTCAGCGAGGCCGGCAGCGCGCCGGTGCGCAGCATCTTCGACAGGATGGTGACTTCATCCGGGGTAAAGCTGCCGGTGATTTCGCCTGAATCGCGAATGGCGCTCTGGATGGTGGCCACTTCGCGCACACGGCCACCCATGACCACCGCCATGCTTTGGCCAACGTTTTTGCTGGTGTAGTCGTAAAACTTGTCGCCGGCCTCGTTGGTCAGCGTAAAGCGAACGTTCCTGCGCCCATTCTGGTCCGTGCCCGGATCGGCGGAGCGGAAGTCCTGGCCGCCCACCACGTAGGCGCGCTGCAGCACGTAAACACTGTCCGCATCGGAACCGGTTGCAAGGTTCCCTGAGCCATGCAGCAAAACATCGTCCGGCGGAACCGCGCCGCCCAGGCTGGCCACCGCCTCCGGCTCGTCCTTGTAAGGGCCACCCACGACTGCGTGAATCTCAAGACGCGCCGTGGACTGAATAATGCTCTTCACCCGGTCCAGGTCGCTGATACCGGGCAATTCCACCAGAATCTGGTTGTCGCCCAGGCCGTACTGTTGAATCAACGGCTCGCTCACGCCGAGCGAGTCCACGCGGTCGCGAATCGTCTCGATCGCCTGCTCGACCGTCTTGGTCTCGAGAGCTGAAACCACCGGCGGCTTCATGGTCAGCGTCCAGGTGTTGTCCGCTCCACCGCCGCTCAGGTCATATTCGTTCGAATACTTGGCGTCCAGCGTGGAGCGCACCGTGCTCGCCTGCGCCTGCGTCGTGCCTTCAATCCGAATCACCTGGGGTTGCTTGGTCGGATCTGGCTTGTACACCTGGGTAAAGCTCAGGTTCGCTGCCTTCAGGTCCTGCTGGATCTGTCCCGCGGCATTGTCCGTATCGGCGCTGACCGCTTCCGACACCACGACCTGCAAAATCAGGTGAACGCCGCCGCGCAAATCCAATCCAAGGTGAATCCGCTGGCCAATCGCATCCAAGAGTGCAGCGCCGCTGAATCCCGATGGCCGCCCGATGATGCCGTAAATGCAAACCAGCAGGACTGCAACAATTCCAATTGTTTTGTTCTTGAGATTCTTCTTCATCGTCCCGTTTCTCTAGTTCAAATCGGTATGAATCTGGTCCAAAAGCCTACGAGCCCGAAAGCCCCTCTTGCGTTACCGATGCAATCGCGCTCTTGGCTACTTCCAGTTTGATGTTGTCCGGAGCCACCCGGATCACAATCACGTCGTCCTTGATGGAAAGGATAATGCCGCGAATGCCTCCCGCGGTCGTCACTCGGTCGCCGGCCTTGATGCCGCCCAGCATCGCCTGCCACTGCTTTTGCCGCTTCTGCTGCGGGCGGATCATCACCAGATAAAGCACCGGGATCAAAAGCAAGGGTAGAAGCATGGGAAGACTGCCTCCACCCGCTCCAGCGGGCAAACCCGCCAATAATGCGAAACTCGTCGCCACACTCATCCTTTGCTCACCCGCGGCCGCAAGCATTCCGCTGCCGTTCAGGGCACAGGCAAACCCGGCTTCAAGCCGGATGCCTGATGAAAATTTGTCTCCGGGAACGGACTTAGCATGATCCAGGCCGATGCGTATGCCCGGCCCAGGCTCTAGCCAGATTCTGAGTCAGGCGCCTTGGTTGCCGCAGGCCGTTCGGGACTGGATTCCAGTTCCGCGCCCGCACTCATCCTTGAATCCCAACTGCCGTCTGCTTCCTGTTCGACACAGCCTTCTTTTTGAACTTCCAATTGGGTTGAACTCCCAATCCGGAGCTCCGATTCCAGAACGAGCACAGTTCAGCAAGTGCTTCTTCCGCCCGGATTCCAAAAAGAATGCCTCGTAAGATAAGATACGCGCGCACGCTCCCGTGTCAAGGCGCACCGCGTCCCGCAAGGCCTGGTCCCGCGCGTCCTCCCGATCCCATCCGGCGCCTTTTGCAATGCTTATAAAGCTCTTACGAGTCGTCTACTCCTTCCTTATCGCTTCTGATTTCTTCTGGATATACATCGCCTTCCGCTCCAGACGCCTTCCACCAGGATCCCGCCTCGCTCACCGGAAAGCGGGAACAGGATCGCTTCCATGCACAACTTCTTTATCGACTTACTCATTCTCATTCCGACAGGTTTTGCCGTAGCCTTCATGGTCTGGTTCTTCTGGATGTTCTGCAAGGCCTCCGGCAGACGCTAGACAGGGGTCAGTGAACAGGGGTCAGGGGTCAATAGTGAGTGATTCGCCTTTCTCCGGATCAGGTTTCCCCGGGAGCCAAACCGCTGAATACCGATCATTGACCGCTGTTCACTGACCACTGCCTTCCGGCTCCCAATACCGCAGCTCCGGATGGGCACAACTCAAGCACAGCCGCTCGCCGTCCACTTCTGCAAACCGGCCAAAGTTCACGCCCTCCCCACACCTCGGGCAAACCAAGCGTTCCCCCTTGGTTCCCGGCAGTTCACTGGCCTTCAGGTCCACCTTCACCCACTGCTCTCGAAACAGTTGTGCGTCGGTCAGTTCGCGGTAGGCCACCATCTGCTGCCGGCTCCTCGGTTCCACGTGCGGATAGAGCTGCCTCGCCAGCTCCCGCGAGTCTTCCAGCGCCACCACCCGCACCCCGCGCCCCGACGCGAGATCAAAAAACGTAGCCGCCATCTTGCCCCAGTCGCGGAACTTCAGCGACCGCTTGCCCAGCCTGCATCCGGTCACCAGTCCAATTGCATCCGTGGCGCACCGGTCGATCTCGACAAACGTAACCAGTCGTTTGCGATCCGCTCCCCTCGGGTCCGCAATCCCCAACCGCTCCAGGCCCAGCAATGCCATACGAACGCCCAGAATCTGCCCCGCGCACAAGTGCCCGTGCGCCGCCTCCGCCTTCACGAGAAGTTCGTCCAGAGATTCCATAGTTTTTCGCAGCCCTGCTGACTTGCTGACTCGCTGACTCGCTGTGTCGCCAACCCGCTACTTCGCCTCCACCGCCGGCGTCTCCGCCTCGTCCCCCGAGTCCTCCACCAGCACCGCCGAACCCGGAACCAGATCGAAACTCACCCCATCCTTGCCCGTCGCGTGAAACGTAATTCGCAGCGGCTCCCGTTGCCACTCCGCCGCGCCGCAAACCGGGTCTGCATGGCTCTCGGGGTCGAAGGCGGTCAGCTTCTTCGCCAACACAGCCTTGCGCGCCGCCACCTGCGCCACCACGGCGTACAAGCTCTTGCCGCTGGCCGTCACACCGCAATATGCGCCGTAGTCGCGGAACCAGCTCACCTGGCTCACGCCGGGGTCGTACTCCGGCAATTTCAGCGCAGTCACATGCCCCGTTACGCGGTCCACCAACAGCCACGGACCCCGCTGCCAAACCCAGTGTCCCTGCTTGTCGCCGGGGCCGGGTTTTTCATTTGGCCCCGGCTTGTCACCAGGTAAGGAATCGTTGAGCCGGATTACACGCCGCACCAGAAAGCTCCGGTCGGTCACGTCGTGCGCGTCACCCGTGGTCCACTCTTTCAGGACGCCATCCAGCAGCAGCGGGCGAATCTTCAGCGCATCTTCGCCAGTAGCCGCTCCCGCCGGGTCGCCAACCTTCGAATACGGCACCTTTCGAGCCACACCCAGCGCCACTGTGTGCGTCTTCCGTGGGGCTGCCTGAACCGCCGCGCCTGCGCCAAATATCGCCGCCATCGTCAAAACCGCAATCCGCCCACCCAGTCTCATGTCGTTTGCTCCAAGCAAGTTGGCGCAAATCTGCCGGGAAACGAAAGGCGCGGCTTGGTAACCTGCGCAAATCAATCAAAGGCTATTGGGCTTCAGGGGCTAAAGCCCCTTTTTCTTTCTTGCCCGTCTGGTGGCGCGGCTAAAGCCGCGCCCTTTCAAAACAACGATTCATTCCGCAACATGTGTAGCCACTTGGGCAGGCTCTGACAAGCCCTGCTCCTCTTCGATCAACTCTTTACAGATGCGCTGACTCCACCGCCCGCGCCACGCGAAACGCCGTACCCTCATGCAAATGCGCAGCCAGCACCTGCATCCCCACCGGCAACCCGGCCTGAGTCGTTCCGCAAGGCACCGTCACGCCGCAAATGCCCGCCAGGCTCGCGGTGACCGTGTAGATGTCGGCAAGGTACATCGCCAGCGGATCACCCGTCTTCTCGCCCAGCTTGAAGGCCGGCATCGGCGAGGTCGGGGTCACAATTGCATCCACCTCAGCGAAGGCCCGCAGATACTCCTCGGCCAGCAGCCGCCGCACCTGCTGGGCCTTCAGATAGTAAGCGTCGTAGTACCCGGCGCTCAGCGCATACGTCCCCAGCAGAATGCGCCTCTTCACCTCGGCGCCAAATCCCTCATCACGCGAGTGCCGGTACAGTGAGCTCAGGATTTCCGATTCCGCCGAGCGATAGCCGTAGCGCACGCCGTCAAACCGCGCCAGGTTCGCGCTGGCCTCTGCCGTGGCCACCAAATAATAAGTCGGGATCGCATACTTGGTGTGCGGCAACGAAACCGGCTTCACGGTGCATCCGGCCGCCTTCAACGCCGCAATCCCGCCTTCAATCGCAGCCCGCACCTCATCGTCGAGCCCCTCGGCAAAATACTCCGCGGGCACACCCAGCCGCAGCCCCGCCTTCCCCGGTTCTTTGAGCGGCTTGTCGCTCTCCGCCGCATAGTCCGGCACTGGCGCGGCCGAGCTGGTCGCGTCCTTCGCATCGTGCCCCGCAATCACCCCCAGCAGCGTGGCTGCGTCGCGAACATTCGCCGCAAACGGCCCCACGCGATCCAGCGACGAAGCAAACGCGATCAGCCCGTACCGCGACACGCGCCCGTAGGTTGGCAGCACACCCACCACTCCACAAAAACTTGCCGGCTGGCGAATTGACCCGCCCGTATCCGATCCCAACGTAGCCACCGCCAGATTGGCCGCCACCGCCGCCGCCGATCCGCCGCTCGACCCGCCCGGAACCCGTTCCGTATCCACGGGGTTGCGCACCGGCCCGTACGCCGAGTTCTCGGTCGACGAACCCATCGCAAACTCATCGCAGTTCAGCTTGCCCAGCAGCACCGCGCCCGCCGCATCCAGCTTTGCCACCGCCGTGGCGTCATACGGAGGCCGATAGCCCTGAAGAATCTTCGACCCCGCCGTAGCCGGGGCTCCCTGCATCACCAGCACGTCCTTGATCCCCACCGGAACGCCCGCCAGCGCCGGCAACGGGTCGCCCTTGGCTGCCAGCGCGTCCACCCGCTCAGCCTGCTTGAGCGCCCGCTCTTTGGTAAGGCTCAGGTAAACATTCAGCCGAGGATTTTTCTTCTCGATCCGCTCATAATAGCTGGAGGCGAGGTCCGTGGCCTTGGTGCGGCCCGAGATCAGATCGGCGCGCAACTCCGCCAGGGTTCTTGGCTTTTCTACATAGGTTTCCGCTGCTTTGGCTTCGCTGGGCAATCGAGCTTTCCTCTCTTCAGTTCTTTTTTGCGGCCCCGCCTGCCGCGGATTCTCTTCGATCGGCATTCACCGTTCAATCACCTTGGGCACCTTGAAGAAGACCTGATCCGTCTCCGGCGCCTGCGCCATCACGACAGCCCGATCCAGCGAGGCCAGCACAACATCGGCGCGCAGCGCTCCTGCGGCCGCCACGCCCAGCAGCTCGCTCACCTGCGCCAGCGGCTCGACGCCGGACGTATCCAGTTCGTTCAGCTCGGCCACGTAGTCGAGAATGGCGTTCAGGTCATGCAACATGCGCGGGGTCTCCTCCGGCGCCAACTGCAAATGCGCCAGTTCGGCCACGCGCTCCACGTCTTCCACGGTTACTTTGACTGTCATTCCCTGCTCTTCCCCGTTCCCCTTCTGTCGCAACCGGCTTGCGCGCGCCTCCCATTCCCATCGCGATTTCACGGTCGCTCAAATGGGAGTCGTTCCACTCAAGTGTCTTTTCCCTTGAGAAAAACACACCCCGATGGATCTCCCATGCGCCATTCAAATCCTGAAATTGGTTTAGCTCTCCGGCAAAGGCCCGAAGATAGAGTATAGCCCGTCCTGGTTTCTGTCCCGTATCCGTCATGTTCACCCTCAATCCACCGTAAGCGTTAAAAGTACGCTGTGTTCCACGCCGCTCGAATCCGCACTTGCGGAAATCGAATACGTCCCCGCTGGGGTTGAGCCAGTACCCCCAGATCCCCCACTCGAGCCTCCCGACCCACCTCCCGAACCCGTGCAACTTGACACGCCCGCCGCCAGAATCGACAGCAGCGCCGCCAACAGCAAGACCTTCCGGCGTCGCCTCCATCCCAGGGGCAGCAACACCAGACCGCAAACCAGAGGAAGCAAGCGCCATCCAACCGGAACAGGCCGGCGGACTGAAGCCACAGCCCCAGTCGATATCTCGACAATGACGTTTCCCACTACACCCGGGCCGAGCGTCTCCGTGACGGGATTGAAAATGCACACCGCATTCGTGGGCAGCGTCCCGCACTGAAACGCAAACGTCCCTTGCGAACTGTTCAGCGGTGTGATGACCAACGTATAGCTGGCTGTCTGCCCGGCGGAAATGGTTTGCGTAGCCGAGCCGGAAACCGTCAACGTGAAATCGAGTGCCATCCCGGATAGCGCCACGGACGCGCCTGTCGTCACCGTACTGCTGGTCACGGTCAGGCTTCCCGCTTGAGCGCCGTCGCTGGTGGGAGCAAACTCCACCGCCGCCGTGCAACTCGACCCCGGCCCCAGTGTCGTGCCGCATGTATTGTTCACCAGCACAAATCCCGCCGAAACCGCCAGCGTGAGGTTGCTCAGGCTCTGACTGACTCCGGTATTGGTCACGGTGACTGGCGTTTGCGTGCTGATCAAATTCACGCCCGTTGTCGGAAAAACAATCGCCCCCGGCGTCACCGCGATTGCTGCTCCAACCGCACCCGTGCCGCTCAGCAGAACGGTGGCCGGAGTCGTCACGGAGGCCGAACTGAATGTCAATACCCCCGTCGTCGCCCCGGTGACGGCCGGCGCAAAGATCACCCCAACCGAACAGCTTGCTCCTGCGGCCAAGCTGCCGCCGCAGGTGCTTTGCGTAAGGCTGAACGGAGGGGGAACCGTCTGCCCGGTCACACCAAGCGTCAGCCCGGTGGCCGCATACGTGCTGGTATTCGTGAGATTCACCGTTTGCGCGGCGCTTGATTGCCCGATGCTGACAACCCCAAAACTCAACTGCGCTGGGCTGACGTTCAGACCGGACTGGATCTGTCCCGTTCCATTCAGCGGCACAGTCACCTGGGTCACCCCGGCAGACGAAGAGGAGACCACCAGCGAGGCCGCGCTGCCGCCCGTTGTCTCCGGGGTAAAGATCACCGGCACCGTGCAACTGCTTCCAGCGTTCAGCGTCGCCCCACCGGTCGTCGGACAGGTTGTAGCGCCGGTCGTAAAGAAGCTGGCCTGCGAGCCGGAAATCGCAAAGCCCAGATTCGCCATCGGCGCTCCGCCAGTGTTCGTCACCGTCAGCGTCAATGGCGAACTGGCCAGGCCCACCTGCTGCCCCGCAAACGTCAGGCTCGACGGCGTCACGCTGATCGCCCCTGGTTGCACACCGGTGCCGTTCAGAGCCACCGTCTGAGGCTGTGTTCGCGTAATGTCGGCGACAGTCAGCGTCCCAGTCTGGCTGCCCAATTGAGTCGGAGCAAAGACCACGCTGATCGAGCAACTCGACGATCCGGTTAGCTGGGCGCCGCACGCGTTGCTCGACCCTTGAATTTGAAATGGTCCGCTCACAGAGACAACGATTCCCGTCAGCGGCAGGTCGCCGGAATTCGAGAGCGGAATCGTCTGCGCCGTCGAAAGTTGCCCCACCGCAACGTTGCCAAAGCTCAACGCTGTCGCAGGAAGGCTGTCTGTCGCCGCCGCCCAGCCAAAGCCGGTCAGCGCCACCGTCTGGGTTCCCGCCCCATCGATCAGCGTCAGCGTTCCCGCAATCGCACCCTCCAGGGTGGGCGCAAATTCCAACTGCATCTGGCACGACTGCAAGGGCGCGAGCGTACTTGTGCCGCACGAGTTGCTATAGATGATGAAGGGTGTGGTGATACTGATGCCCGTGATGGAAACCGGTGCACTGCCGCTATTGCCGGCCTCCACCTGAAACAGGCCGGAGGTCGCCCCCACCTCCACCGGCGGCAACAGAGAAGTCTGGCCTGGCGTCGAGTCAAAGCTGATCGTGGCCGGACTCAGCGTCACCACCCCCGCCGCAACGCCTGTTCCGCTCAGCTCCACAGTCAGTTGCCCGCCGGAAACGTTGGCGAAGATGGTCAACTGGCCCGTCCGGCTGCCGGTCGCGGTGGGCGCAAACGTCACCAGAATCGTGCAGTTGCCGCCCGGCTGCACGGTCGTGCCCTGGCAGTTGTCCGTCGTCACCGTGAAATCGCTCGCGCTCGTCACAGACGGGGTCGGCGTTAGCGCAATGCTGCCGGTGTTGGTCAAAGTCACCGTCAGTGTGCTGCTGCTGGCCACGGGCACCGGAGTTGGAAAGATCAGTGGGCTGGGGCTCGCCACCGCGGTCGTCAAACTCGTGCCGCCTGTCCACAATCCGGTCTGCCAGATGCCGCGGCCATAGGTCGCCGCTACCAGCACCTGCGCGGAGGAGGTCACTGGAGAAGCGCTGAGTTCAACCACCGGCGCTCCCGGCAGCCCGCTTCCAAACTCCGACCAGCAATTGGAAGATGGATTCATGCAGCCCGACATCTGCGTCGTGAAATAAACCCCCGCATCCGTGGCTAGATAGACCGTATTGGCGTTCTGCGGATCCACAGCCAGGCTGTTCGCCGGAACCGTGGGGAGGTTTGCCGTCACATCCGCCCAGCTTGTCCCTCCATCGATCGATCGATACACCGTCTTCACTGCCTCGGTCGAATTTGCAGCGCCGGCGATTGTTGCGTAGATCGTGTTCCCAGTCGCGTCATGGGGATCGATGGTGATGCTCGATATGTCAAAGCCATACGCATTCATCGCGTTGCTGTCGTTGGTCACCGGGTTCAGCGTCAGGTCCTGCCACACCGGCGCACCGCTTTTGGCCGGGTTGACATTCGCGCTCAGAACATGTCCAGCACGCGTCCCCCCTCCGTCCAGCGAACCGTACATTCCCACATAGACCACCTCGCCGCCGCCGGGAACCACCAACGCGGCCATCGAACGAATCAAGGAATCGCCGCTGCACGACACATCGCTTGCCCCGCTGTCGAGAATCGGGCTGATCGCGTTGGCCCCGCTCCAGCCGACGCCGTCGATCGGCCCGCGCCAAACCCGGCACGTCCCAATCAGAAACTGCGACGTATCCAACGGGTCCACCAGAAACGGCGCAGGAGTCGCCATGGTGGTTCCATCCCCGCCCACGTCCGCATCCGTGATCAGCGCACTGAGGCCGAAACTGGCCGGAGTACAAGGTTGCGTTTCATTGCAAAAGTAGATCGACACGCCGGCCTCATCGTTCACATACCAGTTGGTGTTGTCCTGTGGGTCAATCACCACCGGTCCGCCCTCGCCGCCCAGAATCTGCGGCCAGTCTGTGGTCACGCCGCTCGCGCTTGTTGCGCCCGCCGTCCCGTTCACCCCCAACCCGGCCATCATCGTGTAGGGCGTGTTTTCTGACGCGGACATGCTCACCACCTCTGCCAGCGAGCCCAAACTCCCGTTCAGATTCTGGAAATGGTTCGCATCCGTCGCCGCGCACACCAGTCCGGTCTCCCCAATTGCGTCCGTCGAGCGCCACAGCCCGCTGTCGTTGCCCACAAATATTTCCAGCGGATTGGCCGTGCTCCACGCCAGCGTGTGCTGATATTCGGCCACCTGCGCGCTCATGCACGTCGTTGCGTTCGTGGTGTTGCGCCACACGCAGCCCATGGCCAGGCTGCACTTCCACAGGTCGTCCGCGCCGGCCAGCAACAGCGTATCCTGCCCTTGTCCCAATCCGGCCGGCACCGCTGCCAGCGCCAGCGTGTAGTCGCCGTTCTCGATCGTCGCCGCCCCGTCGTTCGTGCTCGTATCCAGCGCCGTTGTGTTCCATTGCCTGGCAAACGTGATGTTCTGGTTGCCGCACACGCTCCCGCTCGCGCTCGTGACGATCGCGCACGAGTCCTGCCACAGTCCCTGGTCCTGGTTATAGGCATCCGTCGTCCAGGCAAAGGTGTCCCCGGTCTCCGGGTTCACCGCCAGCGTTCCCCTGAAAATCGGGCAATCGATCGATCCAGTGGAGGCGTAGTTGGTGGGACAGAAGGTCGTTGTCAAGCCAGTGCCGGGCTGCGCGGCCAACCGCGTCCAGGTTATGCCGTCCAGCGACTGGTAATACCCGTGGAACCGTACCGCTGCAATAAACAGCTTCCGCACCGGGTTCCAAACCACCGATGTGGCCGCATTGCCGTCGGGAAGCGCAGGAGCATCATTCGGCCCCTGCACGTCCGCGCCCCCTCCGTCCGTGATCGTCGCCAGGCACCACGATACGCCGACTCCCAAGAAGTCGGCGTTGTCAGAGTAATAGAGCCCCTCATAGCTCCGGCCGGGCAACAACGCATTCACCAGCGTGCCTTCGTACGCCTGTGAAACCGCGGCCACAACCAGTTGCGGATTGATTGTGCTCCAGGCAAACCCCGCAAAGCCTTCCCCGGCAAAGCTCCACACAGGCGGGTCCGCGAGCTTGGTTGAGGTGATCAGTCCCCACGTGTTTCCGCCGTCGGCTGAACGCAGGATTCCCGCTCCATAGTAGGAGTCCAGCGCATCGTTCGGGTCGCCGGTGCCGGCCAGAATCACACCCGTCCCGCCCGGCTGCACCGTCAATGCCCCGATGCTGATTGAAGCATCGGTGACGCCGCTCAGAGCCGCCACAGTGTCAGTAAGCGGATTGAAAACAACCGAGGCCGGATTCCCCACTCCGGCATTCTGCGCCACCCAGACGCCGCCCCCGGTCGTTCCCAGGTAGAGGCGATTCCCGGTCGAGTCCGCAGGGTCGAAGGCCAGCGCGGAGACCCTTCCGGTGACCAGCCCAAAGTTCGGCGTAACCACAGCCGTGGGCCCCAGCGGCTGCCACGTCGCCGTTGCCGCCGACTGAGTCTGCTGTCCAACCGCATTGGCCCGCGACCCAGCTTGCTGCAAACCGCCGCGCCCAGCGCCGGTTCGTCCCCGTCGGCTTCCCGGCGCCCAGCCCCGCTCAGCCAAAAACCTCTGTGCTTGAATCACTTTCGGCGGCAGATTCGAACCCAGGCTCGAAGCCAGCCTCGTTCGCTGCGGCGCCGCTTTTCCACGCGCTGCGGTCTGCGCCGATGTACCTTGCGCCCGCACGGGTATCGCAACCGCAGCCAAAAGGACCGCAAGCGCCAGCGCCGCAAGCATCCTGCTCGCCGGCCCTGCGCGCCAGCCGGCCTTCCTGGCTGAAGAAAACTCGGGTCCAACCCTGCCGCTCGGGCCAGCCTCACCGGAAACCCATGAAAAAATGCGCATAGACACACGTGTCCGAAATCCGGTTCCGGCCTCCCCTCTCTCAACGTCTAAGGGGGATTTGGTCAGAACCCAATGGATTACGCAGTGCGAAACACGCAATTGTCCGGGTTTGGAATTCGTTTCGGATTATAGTACGAAAACGGAACACGCGAATGTGAGGAGAATCACCCACCTCAAATCAGCCGTTTCTGCTGGCTATCGGAACAGTTCCGGGAACCCGAGGTCTCGCTTCTGAGCAGGGAGACCACGAACGTCAACAAAAATGCCAAAATCCACCAAAAAAGGGCCGCCCGGATCAGGCAGCCCTCATTCACAATCGCAAAACTCAACGGCCACTGACCACTGACAACTGATCACTGACCCCTGTTTTCCTACCAGCTTCCCCAGGCCCGGCTGATGTAATCGGCCAGCGTCATGCTGACCAGCGTCAGAAACGTAAAAATCCCCGCGCCCACCGTCAGCTTGGTCAGCTTGGTGCTGTACTTGACGCCCATGAAGAACAGCACGACCAGCGTGGCTTTGGCGGTTGCGATGGCCAGCGCAATGATGGGATTCCAGAAGCCGAGGTCGATAAACGATGCCCACACCGTGAGCGCGGTGCCCACCAGCAGCGCAATAAGGATGACCACGTAGACCTTGGGGCTGACGATGTGGTGTGCGTGTTCGTCGTGTTTTGCTTTTTCGTTCTGTTCGCTCATGCCGTGGTGTCCTTTATTGGTGTCTGCTGATCAAGTAGAGCAGCGCGAAGAGATAGATCCAGATAACGTCCACAAAGTGCCAGTACAGCCCAAAGTTCTCAACAAACGTCACGTGTCCCGATGTGTAAGCCCCGGCCTGGGCGCGGAAAATCATGAACCCCAGAATCGCTATCCCGATAATCATGTGCAGCGCGTGCATGCCGGTCAGGGCGAAGTAGAGCGAAAAGTAGATCTCGGTGTGCCGCGCCATATCCAGCGGAAGCGGCTTGTCGTGATACTCCGCATAAACCGCGGAATCCGATTGCGGATCGGTGAACGATTGCAAGCTGTAGTGGAAGCCGGGAACGTGATGCTTCTCGATCTTCTCGGAATACTCGATCGACTTAATGCCCAAAAAGCCCAGGCCCAGGATCATGGTGAGCATCAGGCAAAGCACCAGCCCTTTTTTGCGCCTGGTCTCCGCGCACCACACGCCCATGGCCATGGTGAAGCTGGAGATAATCAGCACCAGCGTGTTCAGCGTACCCCAGCGTACATCCAGCTGATGCGATGCCGCCACAAAGGCCGGGTAATACCAGTTGCGATAGATGAGATAGGCTGTGAACATCCCGCCGAAGAACATAACCTCGGTCACCAGGAACAGCCACATCGCAAAGCCGGCCGCATCCGCCTGTTGCTCGACGGATTCAAAGTGGTGACGCAAATAGGCCGGATGCTCATGATGATCGGCTTCCGAGGCGCCATGGACAATCACTGGACTATCCGGCATGGGTCACCTCTTTCGACTTTTCCTTCGCCAGATTCTGGTTTTCCAGCCACTCGTAGTCGTAGGCTTCGTGGTCCATGATCGGAGTTACAGTAAAGTTCTCCGTCAATGGCGGCGACTGGATCTGCCACTCGAGGCCGGTCGCCTGCCACGGATTGTTGCCCGCAATCGCGCCGTACTTCAACGACCAAGTGAGGTACAGAACCGGCAGCAGGTAGCCCACGCCAAGAATCGTTGCGCCCGCGGTCGAGAACACGTTCAATACCTGGAACTCCGGCGGGTACGATGCATACCGCCGCGGCATGCCCAGCGTGCCCAGAATGAACTGGGGGAAGAAGGTGAAGTTGAACCCGATGAACGTGATTACGGCCGCCAACTGCGAAATCTTTTCCGGATACATCCGGCCCGTCATCTTCGGCCACCAGAAGTGGATGCCCGCCAGAAACGCCATCAGCATTCCGCCCACCATGACGAAATGGAAATGCGCCACGATGAAGTACGTTTCCGTCAGATGTATATCCGTCCCTGAAGTTCCCAGAAACACGCCCGTAAGTCCGCCAATGGTAAACAGCCCCATAAAGCCGAAGGTGTAAAGCATCGGCGTCTCGAAGGTGATCGAACCCTTGTAGAGGGTGAAGGTCCAGTTGAATATCTTGATCGCCGAGGGCACCGCCACCAGCATCGTCAGCAGGCTGAACACCAGCACCGCATAGTTCGAGATGCCCATGATAAACATATGGTGCGCCCACACAAAGAACCCGAACACCGCGATCGCCACCGACGAAAAAGCCACCGCCGTATACCCGAACACACGCTTTCGACTGAACGTTGAGATGGTTTCGGAGATCACTCCCATGCCGGGCAGAATCATGATGTAGACGGCCGGGTGCGAGTAGAACCAGAACAGGTGCTGGAACAACAGCGGGTCGCCGCCCTTGGTGGGGTCGAATACGCCAATGCCGAGCGTCCGCTCCAGCGCAACCAGCACGATTGCGATAGCCACCACCGGAGTAGCCAAGACCATAAGGATGCTGGCCGCATAGTGCGCCCACACAAACAGCGGCAACCGGAACCAGGTCATTCCGGGGCAGCGCATCTTGTGGATGGTCACAATGAAGTTCAACCCGGTGAAGATCGAACTGAAGCCGGCAATGAAGACCGCCAGTCCTGTGGTCAGCACGTTGGTGTTTACATAGTGAGTGGAAAGCGGTGTGGTGAAAGTCCAACCCGTATCCACGCCGCCGGTAGCCATGGTGTAAATGGCCAGAGTGCCGCCCGCAATGTACAGGTACCAGCTCAGCAGGTTGACCTTGGGCAGCGCCAGGTCCTTGGCGCCGATCATCAGCGGGATCAGAAAGTTTCCCAGCGTCGCCGGAACCGACGGCACCAGGAAGAAGAAAATCATGATCACGCCGTGCATCGTGAACACCTTGTTATACGTGTCCGTGGCCATCAGATCGGCCTGGGGCGTCAGCAGCTCCAGCCGGATCAACCCCGCCAAGGCTCCGCCGATAAAGAAGAAAAAGCTCAGCGAAATCAGATAAAGAATCGCAATCCGCTTATGGTCGCCGGTCAGCAGCCAGCTCAGCAGTCCGTTCTCTTTGCTGAGATAGTTCATCTTCGGAATTCTGGCCGTGGATTGGTCGGGAAGACTTACGATTGTGGCGCTCATGGATTCACCTTCCCTTGCGGAGCGGGCTTTTTGCCGGCCTGTCCGGTCACCGCCGGCGCAGGCTTGCCTTCGCTCTCAGGCAGCAGATCGGTCGTGTTCAGCGTCTGCTGAATGCGGTAGTCGGAGTTGAGATTCTTGATGTACTCAACCAGCGCGATCACTCCCTCTTCGCTGATCTGGCCCTGGTAAGTGGGCATAATCGGCGCATAGCCCTGCGTCACGTGTTGCGACGGGTTCAGAATCGACTCGCGCAGGTAAGCATCGTCGGCGGTTACCGTTCCCCCGCTTGCCAAGGGCAGCTTGGCCCCGTAAACGTTGGCCAAACCAGGCCCCCGCGCATCCGGCCGTGCATTGTGGCAGGCGGCGCAGCTCAGGCTGGCGAAGAGCCGTTCGCCATTCTGGGCTAGAGAAGCACCGCTGGTCGACTCGTCCAGCCACTTCTTGTAGCCCTCCGGCGTCATCACCACAACGTCGCCGATCATCTGCGAGTGGTTCGTACCGCAATACTGGGTGCAGAACAAGTGATACGTTCCCGGCACCGTGGGCTCAAACCACACCGTCGTATAGCGGCCCGGAATCGCCTCGCGCTTGACCCGGAATGCGGGAATCGAAAAGCTGTGAAACACATCCTGCGAAATCAGCGTCAACTGCACTGCCCGGCCGGTCGGCACGTGCAATGAGTTGATCTCATGCTGCCCGCCCGGATGCTCCGCCTTCCACATCCACTGCTTCCCCACCACGTAGATATTCATGGAGTTGGCCGGTGGCGTGAAAACCCGGAAGTAAATCAGCGCGCCCCACACAAACATCACCAGGAACAGTCCCAGCGGAATGATCGTCCACGTTGCCTCCAGCAGCGTCGAGCCCTCTACCTGTACCGCGACCGGATGCCGTTCCTTGCTGTAGAGTATGCAGAATGACACGACCAGAAGGGTCACGATGGTCAGCCCGATCAGGCTTATAAGGATCATGAAGAAGAGCAGCGCATCCATCTGCGGCGCAATCTTCGACGCCTCCGGCGGAAACAGCGCGAAGGTCGTCATCCACTTGACGAGAAACTGCCAGAGTACTGGACTGATGTGGCTCATTCCGTTATCCGTTCACCTTTGTTCCTGTCCCTGTTGATCCCTTATCGGACGTGCCCGTTCCCGTGCCGTCGCCCTCGTGGCGCGCATCCCGCCGGAACATCACCAGCATGAATCCACCCAGCGTGAATACTGTTACAAGACCGCCCAACTGCACCACCCGCGCTACGATCAGCGAGTGCTTGTTGGTCTTGGGATCGTAGTGGTAGCAGTATGTCAGTATGTTATCCACCGGCGACCCGATCCGGTTGGCCGATGCCTCGACCAGTCCCAGCCGCAAGTCCTTGGGCGAGTACTCCACGCCCATGTAGTACTGGGCCAGCTTTCCTTCGGGCGTGACGATCTGAATGGAGCTGGCGTGGGCAAACTGCGTCAGCCGTCCATCCGGTCCTGGAATCTTCACGTAGCCAAAACCCACTGCCTTGGTCAGAGCGTCGATGTTTGCCTGCGTGCCCGTCAAAAAATGCCAGCCCGCCGCCGTTTCCGGATGTCCGTACCGATGAAGGTAACTCCGCTTCTTGGCCGCGGCCAGATCAGTTCCCTCGGTAGGATCGATGCTCACAACAATCACATCGAAGTCCTTGCCGGGAACAAACTTCACCATCTGCAGCGCGCCTGTCAGTCCATTCAGTTCCTCTGAGCACAGCATGGGGCACTGATAGTAGACCAGCGCCAGAATCGCCGGCCGCTTGCCGAAGTAGCTCGCCAGTTGCACCTGCTTGCCCGCGTCATCGGTAAACGTCAGCCCCAGCGGAAGTTGCTGGTTCAGATTCTGCGCAATGCCTACTCCGTTCAAGATCGCCGGAGGCTTATCGTTCACGGGTCCGGTTTCCTTGTCGCCGTAAGAGGAGACCTGCGCTACAAGTGAAGGCGCCAGCATCGCCGCGCAAAACACCGCGGCAACCACCGCTGCCTTCACCGGGCCTCGCCAACTTCCCCGCATTGTTCCTGTCCTTTGCATCTTTCCCGCTTCCTTCAATCAACCGCAAGCTACGCTTCGTTCGTTACGACTTACTTCTGCTGCTCCGTGCGCTTGCCCTCAACCGCTTCCAAGACAGCCTGGTCATGCTCGTAGCCCGTGCGCGCAAATCCATTGGTCAGCGGCACGGCCACCACCGGCTTGCTGTCCCCGGTCAACAGCGGCGCTTCTGCCACTGCGGGCGCCACGGGCAGCCCGCTCTGTGCAATCAACTCCATCGCCCGCTCAATCGGAATCCTCACCTTGCCCTGCGATTGATTCGCCCAACTGTAGTGCTCCAGCAGCAGGTCCTCCTTGGCATGAAGATCGGCGATTTCCTGGTTCCCATCGTCGGTCTGCAACCTTGGCGTAGGGAAGTTCTGCGTCATCGCGGCCATCTTGTTCTGCAACTCCGGGCTCGACGCCAGATTGCCCAGCGTCCGCACGTCCACCGTCGTCGACCACTTGTTCTTCGGCCCGTCGTCCTTCTTCATCTGGGCGTTGATCACCATGCCGATCCCGTAGCACAGCACCGCCGTCACCACCACAAAAATGCCCAGCGCGGTCAGAAAGACCACGATCCCCGTCACCCGTACGTCGGACTTCTCAAAGCCCGCGGATGCGTCAATCTCTTCTCCCGAGTGGTCTTCCGGCTCTTGCCAGAGGCCGTGTCCCGAATCCCCCTCAGAACCATCGCCTTTATGCGTGGGCATGTTCCGCCTCCAGAATCTCAGCAACATGCGGGTCGTTGGTCTGCACCAGCGGCCGCGTCTTCAAACGCGTGCAGTAGAAGGCAACCCAGAAGGAAACCATCGCCGCCGGTACTGCCACGTATTCGAGAATCCCCCAGCTGAAATGGAGGTTGCGCGCCGCATCCTTGAAGTTCGGCTCGATGAGCCAGAACAGATCGAACGCCCTGGCAAACACCATCCACTGGCACACCCACACCAGCCGCTTCTTGTTCCTCTTGATGTCCCGAGACAACAGCAGCGTGAACGGAATCAGCCAGTGAAAAATGAAATCCAGCGTGATGACGATGCCCCAGTGCCCGCGAATCCGGTCCAGGTACCACGGAATCTCGTCCGGCAGGTTCCCCGACCAGATGATGAGAAACTGCCCGAAGGCCAGGTAAATATTCAGCATCACGAATGCGAAGGCAAACTTGCCCAGATCGTGCTGCTCGGTCTGGCGCAGAATCGTTTTGAAAGGCTCGCCCTTCGAGAGCGAAACCGCCACGATGATCCCCAGCGCCAGAACCATGTATCCCTGCCCAACCAGGAACAACAGGCCGTAAACCGACGAGTACCAGGTGGGATCGAGCGACATGACCCAATAGATGACCGCGGCGGACATGGTGATGGCATACACAATGATGCCCGGCCCGCTGATGTTCTCAAACTTCTTGATCCACATCGGCGTGTTCTCCGGTGAATCCTTATCGCGCTCGAGCCCCAGCCGGTTCAACCGCCACGTATAGAACGCCCAGACGAGAAAGCAGAACAAGCCCACGGTGACGAACATGTCCGGCTGCAACATGGGCCGCTTGAATTCAATGGCGTGCGCCTGCACCTCGTTGATCAGACCCGATTTCAGCGCCGCCGCCACATCCTCCGCCTTGGACCCGTCAATTTGCGCCCATAGGTAGAGTTTCTTCATCCAGATCACAATCACCAGCCAGTAGACAAACACCAGCGGCAGCGTGCGGCTCATCGCCTCCAGAGGCCGGCGCAGCAGCAGGCCCCACTTGCCGCCCGAGCAATACTGAACCATCAGCATAGCCAGCCCGCCCACCGAGAAGCCAAACGTCATCATCAGCCCCAAAAGCCAGGCGCGCAGCACATGTTCGATCGACCCGTCGGCAAATGCCAGCCCCGCTGCGATCACCGAAAAAACCGCCCCGATCATCAGCGCCCGCGTCTTCCAGTCATCGACAAAGGCCGGTGCGCCTAGATCGGCGGGGAGCGTTTTGGCGTATGTCTCGTGTGCCATTCCGTCTGTCCTTACTTCGCGGCCGCTGCGGCCGGTTTGCTTAATGGAATACTGATTCCCGGGTCCGCCGGATTGGCCGGAGCCATGGCCGGCGTGCCCTGCGATGCATCATGCGGATACGCCTGAATCGCCGTGGAAGGAAGCGTCCACGGTTCGGCAAAACCCTCCGGCAAATGCTTCTCGGTTGCCAAGTCTTTCAGGTTCTTGATCTGCACACCCGCCGGCACATCCTTCTCCGTTGCCGACTGGCTCAACTGCAGTGCTCGTATGTACGCCGCAACCGCCCACCGATCCACCGGCGTCAGTTGCGCTGAGTAATCCGGCATCGCCCCATACCCGTGCGTCATCACATAGAAATAGTGCGAAACCGGCTCCGTCAGCCGCACCTGGTCGTGCAGATTCGCGGCCGGTTTATAACCACGCTGCACAATCGCGCCCAGTCCGTTGCCCACTCGGGAGTGGCACGGCGTGCAATAAATGTTGAACCGCTCCTGGCCCCGCTCGAGCACTTCAAGCGTCACCGGAAATGGCATCAGGTTCTGCTCTTCGCGATAACCGTTCGCACCCTGAATCACTCCGGTATAGAAGTAACTGTCTTCGCGCAACTGCCCGCGCGCCACGGTATTCACAACCTGCGGCCGCGCCCCGCGATGATCGGCAAACATCTCCGAGCCCCGCTGCGGAATCAGCTTTGGCTGGTTCTGCATGTCCTGCCTGCAACCCGCCACAAGCATGAGCGCAGCCATCAACACAAGAATGGGTGCCCCATCCATGCGACGGCTTCTTGTCGCATGGGTGGGAGACGACAAGTCTCCACGTGAAGCCTGATCCCCGATCCCTGATCCCTGATCCCTGGCCATCAGTACTCCACCTCCACCACTGATACCGGCGCGAAACTTTCCAGATATGCCCGCGCTTCGACCAGATTGAACTTGGGGTCCAGTGCCTCAAGGCACAGGAAAAACTTATCCGTGGTCGCCCCGTCGCGAAAGTTTGGCGCGTTGAACAGCGGATGATACAGCGCCGGAAGCCCGTTCAATGCCAGCATCCCGAACGCCGCGGAAAGCCCCGCAAACAAAATCGTCCACTCATAGGCAGGCACAATAAAGGCCGGCCATGAATACGTCGGACGCCCGGCGATATTCAACGGATACGCCAGCACCGAGATCCAGGTCTCCAGCAAAAACATGGCCGCCAGTCCCATCAGTCCGCCAACCAGAGTGACCAGCGGCACCTTGTTGCGGTGGAAGCCGATGGCCTCGGCCGCCTCCTCCACCGGATAAGGCGTGTAGCAGTCCATGCGACGCCAACCGTCGTGGCGCGCCTGCTGAGCGGCCCTCACCAGGTCGCTCGGCGTATCGAATTCGGCCAGCAGGCCGTAGGTTCCTTCGCGTGCGGGCATTAGTCACCAGCCTCCGCTGTCGCCTTGGGCGTGATCTTGTGACCAATCTTGGCCCCCGGCAGCATCATGCGGATCTCAGACATTGGAATCATGGGCAGGAAGCGCACAAACAGCAAGAACAGCGCCGTGAACAGTCCCAACGTGCCCACATAGATCATGTAATCCCACTTGGTCGCGCGGTAAGTTCCCCACGACGACGGCAGAAAATCGCGGTAGAGGCTGGTTACAACAATCACGAACCGCTCGAACCACATGCCCGTGTTCACCACGATCGAGATGAAAAACATGAAAGGTATCGAGGTGCGCAGCTTCCTCGACCACAGCGTCGTCAGGGGAATCGCCAGGTTGCAGGTGATGAGAACCCCGTATGCCCAGCCCATCGGCCCGAACATCCGGTTCCACATCATGAACGCTTCCCAGTGCGACGCCGAGTACCATGCCATGAACACTTCCATCGCATACCCGTATGCCACAATGAAACCCGTCGCCAGCATCACCTTGCCCATATTGTCGATATGGCGCTCGGTGACCAGGGCCTCCAGGTGATAAAACTTGCGCAGCGGAATGGCCAGCGTCAGCACCATCGCAAAGCCTGAATAAATGGCGCCCGCCACAAAGTAAGGCGGAAAGATCGTGGTGTGCCAGCCCGGCAGAATCGCCACCGCGAAATCGAAACTGATGACCGTATGGACGGAGAGCACCAGCGGCGTGGCCAAACCAGCCAACAACAGCGAGGCAGTCTCGTAGCGCACCCAGTGCCGCACCGATCCCCGCCAGCCCAGCGAAGCCAGTCCATAAAGATACTGCGCCACCTTGTTCTGTGACCGGTCGCGCATCGTTCCAAAGTCCGGAACCATCCCGATGTACCAGAACACTACCGAGATCGTCGCATACGTCGACACCGCGAACACATCCCACATCAGCGGCGAGCGAAACTGCGGCCAGACGTTCATGGTGCTGGGATACGGGAGCATCCAGTAAGCCAGCCAGGGACGGCCTACGTGAATCAGCGGGAACATGCCTGCGCAGACCACGGCAAAGATCGTCATCGCCTCGGCAAACCGGTTGATCGAGTTGCGCCAGCCCTGCTTGAACAGCAGCAGAATCGCCGAAATCAGCGTTCCTGCGTGCCCAATGCCGATCCACCAGACAAAGTTGATGATGGCAAAGCCCCAGGCCACAGGCTGCGTCACCCCCCAGATGCCAGTGCCCTTCAGGAACAGCCAGGTCACGGCCACCAGCAGCATGGTCGCCCCGGCGCCGCCCACTCCGAACAACGCAAACCAGCCCAGAGGCGTGTCCGGCGTCAGCACGATCCCCGCGATCTTCACGGTGATCGACTTGAACGTCTGCCCCTGCGCAATGACCCGGTATTCTCCGGTCGCGGGATCGAGCATCGGGTTGTCTTTCAATTCGCTGGTTGGCATCGTGGCTTCAACCCTTCGCCGGCAGATGTTCCACCGGCGCTGCTTCGAGTTCCTGGTTCGGATTCAACACCGCGGCCACATACTTGGTCCGCGGACGCGTATTCAGATCGGCAAGCACCTGGTAGCTGCGCTCGTCCGCTTGTAACTTCGCTACCCTGCTCTGCTTGTCGTTGATGTTGCCGAAAGTAATTGCCGAGGCCGGGCACGCCTGCTGGCACGCGGTCACAATCTCGCCGTCGGCTACCGGGCGATTCTCCTTGTCGGACTCGATCTTTGCCGCTGAAATCCGCTGCACGCAGTAGCTGCACTTCTCCATCACGCCGCGTGACCGCACGGAAACATCGGGATTGCGAGACAGCTTCAGGCTCTCCGTCTCGTAATCGGAGTAAAGCAGGAAGTTGAACCGCCGCACCTTATATGGGCAGTTGTTCGAGCAGTAACGGGTGCCCACGCAGCGGTTGTACACCATCGTGTTCAGCCCCTCGGGCGTATGCACGGTTGCGCCCACCGGGCAAACCTGTTCGCAGGGAGCGTTCTCGCAGTGCTGGCAGGCCATGGGCTGGAAGTGAGCCCGCGGCGCGGCCAGATCGCCTTCAAAGTAAGTATCGATGCGCAGCCATTGCATGTTGCGCCCAATCCTGACCTGCTGCTTGCCCACGACGGCGATATTGTTTTCGGCATAACAGCTCACGATGCACGCATTGCATCCCGTGCAACTGTTCATGTCGATCGACATGCCCCACGCATTGGCTTCGTTGTAACTCCAATTGGGAAACAGCGAATTGTCGCGGTCGGTCTTCTCGTGCCCCGCGCCTTCGTTCGCAAATCCCGGATTGGCCTTATACTCATCCAGCGTGGCGTAGCGAATAATGCCGCGCTCACTGATTGCCTCATCGGCTTCAAGCGAGTTGTTGCCGTTGCCCTGTCCGCCAAACAGCGCTGGCCTGTGGTCCTGGAAGTGGCTCTTCGTAATTGCCAGGCCCCACTTGCCTTCGAGCTTTCTCAGCGATCCGGTCGCATAGAACGGAGCCCATGAATTGCGGATCAGGTACGCGTTGAATCCAGCGCCCGAGCCCACGCGGCCCGCAGACTCGCGCCCATAGCCCAGATGAACCGTGACCGAATTATCGGGATGCCCCGGCACAACAATCACCGGCGCCTTGACCTTGCCGTTGCCCACGCACAACTCGACAATGTCGTCTTCTTCGAGGCCGTACTTCGTCAGCGTTGCGCCTGAAACCAGCGCCGCATTGTCCCAGCTAAGATTGGTGACCGGCTTGGGCAACTCCTGCAGCCAGCCCACATTCGACCACCGCCCGTCATAGATATTCGGGTCGGGCCGGAAGATGATTTCGAGAGAATCCTTCGGCGAGGGAGTTGGAAGCTTGCTGCTCAGTTTCGCCGCGTCCACAGGAATCGGTCCGCCCTTTGCATACGCCGTGTCGTCGATCCAGCCCTGATGAAGCGCCTTGCGCCAGCCCACTTCAAAGTCACCCTTGACAACCGGCTTCCATGTCTCGCGCACAGCTTCATACGCGCTCAGATCGGGCTCGTTGAGCAATGTCTGCAGCACATCGTGCGCCGACTTGCCGCCATAGAGCGGATCGATCATTGGCTGCACAATCGAAACAGTTCCGTCGTATGACCGCGCATCGGACCACGACTCCAGGAAATGCGCAGACGGAATGTGCCAGTGGGAAATCTGTCCCGTCTCATCCAGATGCGAGCCCAGGTGCGCCACAGTCTTGGCCTTATCGAAGGCAGCAGCAAATTCCAGATCGGCAGGCGCGGAATAAATCGGATTGGCATTCAGAATCACAAGCCAATCCACCTTGCCCGCATTCAGATCCGCAACCAGCGCCTTCAAGTCTTCCAACTGATGCGACGGCAGCGGAATCGACAGGTCCGAAGAACCGAAGACCGTCTTGCCCACATTGCCCAAAGCGTTGTTGATGGCCAGAGCCAGAGCCGTCACCGTCGGGTTCTGATACATCCCCGGAATCACCACGCTCTTCCCTGCGTTCGCCTTCAGATCCTTGGCCAGCGCGGCCAGAAACTTCTTCTGCTCATCAGTCCACGCATACGCCGGAGCATCAACGCCAGCAACTCCCACAGCTTTCGCCAACTCGGCAGCAAAGGCCGGAATCTCGCTCGCCCGCAGTCCCAGCCGATGTTCAGCCTTCAACCCCGTCGTCGTTGGCGTGGACTCGATGGAGTAAAGCCGATTCAGCTTGTCCGGAGATTTGCGCCGCTTCGCATAATCGGCCACCAGCTTGTGGAAGCCAGGAAAGCTCGCGCCCGAAAGAAAATCCGCATCCAGCGAAACAATCACGTCGGCGTCGCTCAATGCATACTGAAAGTTCAACCCGTTTGAGAGCGCCGTCCCAGCCACCGCCGGGTCGTACTGCACCAGCTTCGCCTTCGAATATGCCGCCTGTACAGCCTTCCACTGCCGCGCCAGCGTCGGCGAGGTGATGGTCGCGCTCAGGAAGTAGATGCCGGTTCCGTCCTTGGTCTCGGCCAGCTTGATGCGAAACCCTTGCGCAAACTCCGCCCACTCCCGGTTCTCGCCGCGATACAGCACATGCTGCGAACGGTCCGGATCGTATAAGTCCAGCAGCGTTCCCTGGGTAAACGGGTCGGACGAGCCCTGGTTATAAGGATGCTCCGGATTGCCGTCGATCTTGATCGGCCGGAACTCGTCGCTCTTGACCAAAAGCGGCACTGCGCCAGTTACAAATGGATGCGCCGTGGCGAAGTACATCGGTTTGCCCAGAATCAGATCTTCCGGCGCTTTGACGTAGGGATAGATCGGCTCGTCGGGTTGCTTGGTACATCCGGCCAGACCGGCCAGCGCCAGCGACGCGCCCATCAGCTTCATGAAGCCGCGCCGCGAAACCGGATCGACCCACTCCTGGGCCGCGCTGGGAAACTCTTTCTCGACCGCCGCCTGAAACTCCGCCGTATCGGCCAGCTCGTCCACCGACCGCCAGTAGCGCTTGCCCTTGACAGCCTTCAACTCCTGCCGCACGGCCGCCAGCGTCATCGGCTTGTCGGCTCCGGCGTTTTGAAAGGGCACGACTTCAGTCGTGCCGTAAGGCGCCGATGATGAAGGCTGGGCTTTAGCCCCTGAGGTATGCTCCTCGCAAACCTGGTTCAATACCCCTGCGACTTCCGGATTGTTCATACCGTCGTTCATCTTTCGTCCGCTCATCGGTGGCAGACCTCGCAGCTGGTCAAATCTTTCGGAGTGCGAATCTTGTAGTGATCCACCAGAAAATGTCCCAGTTCGTCCTGGCCGGTGAACTTCTTGTAAATCGGCGCAGCCGGCAGCGCACTCGCCGCCACATCCCCCGCCATTCCATTCGCGCTGCCCAGCGGCATTTGCAGCGACGCCACCTCGACGCCCGCTCCGCTCGGATCCTTCGTCACGCAGCTCACACTCTGCGCCGTCGGCAAGCCGCTCTTCTCATCGCCCACCGAGCACCACACCGGACGATCCTCCGCCGGCGCCTCCCACGCCATGTTGTAAATCTCGCTAGTGGGCCGCAAATTCTTCGCCGGATTCCGGTGGCAATCCAGGCACCACTCCATCTGCAACGTATTCTGCGCATACATCAGCGGCATCTGGTCCACGCGCCCATGGCAGCTTGCGCACCCCAGCCCCTTGTTCACATGAATCTCGTGGCTGAAATAAACAAAATCGGGCAGATCGTGAACTTTCGTCCACACCAGAGACTGCCCCGTCGCCCAGCTCGTTCGCACCGGCTCCAGCAGTTGCGCGTTGGTCCAGATTTGGGAGTGGCAGTTGATGCAGGTCTTGGTCGGCGGGATTCCAGCGTAGCTCGACTTCTCCACCGTAACGTGACAGTACTGGCATTGCAGACCCAGTCCCTGTACGTGATGCTTGTGGCTGAAGGGCACTGGCTGATCCGGGCGCTGGCCCTGCCGCGTCACCCAGGGCGACCGCTGCAGTTGGTCCAGCGTGACCCCCAGGGCGATCACGATCAGCCCCGTCAACACCAGGCTCGCGCGAGCCAGAGCATTGGAGCTGCGGTCAAATATCTGCGCCATGAATGCTTTCCCTGCTTCGTTTTTGTCTGAATGGATGTGCGGACTTTGCTGCCCGTCCCACACGTTGTCTACAGAACCTCTTCTTGAGCAAGATCTACCGAAGAGTTCGCATTTTTTGTTTTAGGTGCGCCCGCTGTGCTGGCGGTCACACAAGTTGTGTACAAAATTCGTTCTTGGGCAAAACTCACCCGAGAGGTGGAGAACCCCGAAAACCCAATATAGCAGCCGCAGACGATTCCGTGACGCCTTCGACCGCAAAATCTTCAAAAAACTTCGTGGCGACGCCGTTTTGTAATCCGCTGAAAAGAAAACAGCTTGTGATAAGTGCGAATCTTGGGAAAACAACCCCGTGCCCCTGGCCGCCCTCGGACCAGAGACTGGGATATTCCCTCCAAAATATCATGCGGATTCCACAATCCGCCACTCGCCAACTTAACGCTTGAACGCCTTTGTGCATCGTTGGCCTGCTCAAAGCTGCCCTTTCTCAAGGGCCTCCGCGTAGGTCTCAGCGAAGGATTCGTCCGGCGATGTCGGCGGCCAGCCGGCCATGACCAGAAATACATCCAGCACGAAAAGCGCGATTGCAATGTCGTTAAACAGTGTCGCCTGGCGCAGGTTCGGCCAGAGTTGGTTGGCAGCCCAGAACAGAAACGCAACTGCCAGCATCACCGCCTTGGCGAATTCCATGCGCGCAGGCCGATGCGCAATCTGGTAGACGAGGTATGAAAATGCGATCATCGCCAGTGAAGATGCAGCGAGAAAGTCATGACTTCTGGCGGGAAACAGCCGCGGAAAGGCGTCCCAAACGAACAGCACTCCGACATCCGCAAGAGTGACGACACCAAGAATGACAGGAAGGACCCTGTGGGTCCGGTCAAGACGCATGAACATAGGCCATTATTGACCGCCGCTCGAAAAGAAACCGTAAGGGCCTAATGGGCGCCTCAAGAAATGTGGCCGCGACAAGAACAGCAAACGCGCCGAGCGGGCTTGAAACCGGCCAGTCAACACGGCTCACGAATGAAACCTCCAGGGAAATTGGCAAGATCGCCCACAATCGCAACTGTCCCACCATGCGCAACTTCACCGCACCCGGTCCCGCGATGCCGATCTTAACAACCAGATGTTTTAGAATTCGTAAGGACGCTGTAACCGGTTGCTCTCTGTCACAAACAAAATCGATTGCGGAACCCTGAATTGATTCTGGGTCCGGAAGGCAGCCGTCTATTGAACTGAGCTCTCGCGGTCGCCAGCGACTCGGGGTCCCCGGTGAGCCATCTCCGCTCGCTGGGGTGAACGGACAGGTCTTCGCCGCTGGGGTGGTGAGACGTGAAAGGGAAAGACCATGAAATACGCCGGATTGCTGGTCATGCCAGCCGGATTCTTTCTCGCCATAGCCGCACTCGTGCTCTTTCCCGCGCCAGCCTCGCGAGCGGCCTTCGTGGTCTGCGGCCTCGCCGTTGAGGCCCTCGGACTCGTCGTCGCCGTACGCGGCCACATGGAAGCGCGTGGAGAAAGCCGCCCATGAATCCGATCCTTCCCTCGCCCATCGCTCCCGTAATTTCTGAAGCTACAGGCGCGCTTTGTCTCGTCCTTCTGCTCCTCGCCCCGTTGGCCATCGCCGGCGTGGCCCTCATCAACACCGGACTGGGCCGTTCCCGCTCAGCCGCTCAGGCGCTCCTCGGCAGCCTGGCCGTCGTGGCCGTTGCCGCCATCGTTTTCGCTCTCGTCGGCGCAACTCTGACCGGCAGCCTGGCTGGCGCACCCGCCAGTCTGTCCAGTAGTCCAGGCCACATCTTTCACCTGGCCGGCAAGCCCTGGAACTGGCTCGGCGCAGGTCCGTTTCTGCTCGGCGGCCTCGGCGCCGCCCCGCTTGAGTCCCAGCTCGCGCTCCTCTTTGAATTTCTGGCCGTAGCCATGGCCGCCCTCATCCCCTGGGGCTCGGGAGCGGACCGCCTCCGCCTCACCGCTGGTGCAGCAACTGCCGCGGTCCTGGCCGCAATCGTCTTTCCGCTTATCGCGCATTGGGTGTGGGCAGGCGGATGGCTTTCCCAATTGGGTGTCAACTTCTCCCTCGGCGCCGGCTTTCTCGACCCCGGCGGCGCAGCCTCAATCCATGTCCTCGGCGGCCTCAGCGCCCTGGCCATCGCCTGGATCGCCGGCTCCCGCAAGGGCAAGTTCCCCAAGGAAGGCTTTTCCACGGCCATGCCCGGCCACAACGCCGTCTATGTCCTCTTCGGCTGCATGCTCGCCCTGGTTGGATGGCTCGCCTTCAACGTCGCCGGCGCAATCCTCTGGCTCCATGCTCCACTCGCCGCGCTCCCCGTCACCGCCGTCAATACCATGCTCTCCGCCTCCGCGGCCGTCGCAGCCACCTTCCTCGTCACCCGCATCCGCTTCGGCAAACCCGACGCCAGCCTCTGCGCCAACGGCTGGCTCACCGGCCTCGTCGCCTCCAGCGCCAGTGCGGCCCTGGTCTCGCCGGGCCAGGCCCTCTTCATCGGTCTCATCGCCGGCATCGCTACACCGCTTCTGGTCGAAGTCCTTGAGCTGGCCGTCTCCATCGACGACCCCTCTGGCGCCATCTCCGTCCACGCCGTCGGCGGCCTCTGGGGCCTCATTGCCGCCGGCTTGTTCGCCAGTCAGACAGGCCAGTTCATCGCACAGTTGGTAGGCGTCGCCACACTTCTCGGCCTCATCCTGCCTCTCGTCTATCTGCTCTTCTGGCTTCTCAACCGCGTAGTCGCTTTCCGCGTAGACCCCGACGGCGAGCGCATCGGCATGGACCTCCACGAGCTAGGCGGCGGCGCATACCCCGAGTTCGTCATCCACCGCGACGATTCGTACCGGTAAGCGAAATCGGGGTATCATCTTAAGTATGGCAACGATTCACATTTCGGAAGCCGATGCCGCCGGTGACTTCGCCGGTCTGATGGCCCGTGTTCGCGCGGGCGCCGAGGTCATCATCGAATCCGATGAGCACGCAGTGGCGGTGGTGCGTCCCGCTGGAGACGAGTTCCGGCCCCGCCTGCTCTCCGAATCGATCGCTCTAGCCAAGAGGCACGCACAAGAACTTGGTTACGAGCCAAGGATGGACCCGGAGTTCGCAGCCGATCTCAAAGAAATCATCGATAGCCGTAGGCCCTGGAATCCGCCAGCGTGGGAGTAATCCTCGACTCCAGCGTCCTGATCGCAGGCGAACGGCGCGGGGACAGCGTGTGGGATGTTTTGGAACGCGTGCAAGACCGTGTGTGGAAGGACTGTCGCCGCGCTCTCGGCTGCAACCGCCGTCGAGCTGACGCACGGCATATACCGAGCCAAGGCCGACGCCGACCGTCTGCGGAGACAAAACTTCGTCGAAGAACTCTATCAAGCCGTGGCCGTGTATCCGCTGACGCTTGAAGTGGCGCGGCTGGCGGGGCGCATCCACGGCGAACAGATGGGCCGGGGCGTCCGCATCGACTTCCCGGACCTTATCATCGGAGCCACAGCGCTCTATCTAGGCTTCGATGTGGCCACACTTAATGTGAAGCACTTCCGCCTCATCCCCGGTTTGAAAATCGTCACGCTCTAGACCGCGTCCCAAGTCTCCCTTTTGAAACCAGGGAGCCGACCCGCTGCTCTACCTTCGCGCCAGCACCAGCATGACCACAAACAGCACCACGGGAACCAGCGCCAACCCAGCGTAGAGCAGCATCTTCCGCCCGCCCGGCAGCCGCAGCCCGCGCAAAGCCGGGCGGCGCGCTCCATCCTCCACGCCCACCTGGTCCTGATGCTCCAGCTCCCAGGCCATCTCACTCGCGGTCGCATACCGGTGGCGCGGATCGCCCACCAGCGCGCGGTTCAGTATCTCCTGCAACTCCGGGGAAATCTCCGGCCTCAGCTTGCGCGCCGGCCTGGGGTCGTGCAGCAGCCGCTCGTTCATGACCGCCAAAGGATTCGATCCGCTGAAAGGCGTCTCGCCGGTCAGCATCTCATAGAGCATCACGCCCAGCGCATAGATGTCGCTGCGCTGATCGCCGCGCTGCCCCTTCACCTGTTCCGGTGAAATATAGTCCGGCGTTCCCAGCGCGGGAGACATCGTCACATACGTAAGCCGCCGCGCGTCTTCTTTCATCGCAATCCCAAAGTCGATCAGCTTGATCCGGTCGTGCTCATCGACCATGATGTTCTCCGGCTTCAGGTCGCGGTGCACCACGCCGTGCTTGTGCATATAGTCCAGCGCGTCGCAGATCCCCAGCGTGAGGCGGATTGCCCGGTCGATGGGCAGCCTGCCTTCTTCATTCAGAATTGTCCGCAGCAGCCTGCCCTGCACCCACTCGATCACCATGTAAATCCGGCTGCGATCCTCGCCGTCGTACGTCTTCACCACGCCGGGGTGGTCCAGCTCCTGGCCAATCTCCTGCTCCCGCTTGAACCGCTCCACCAGCACCGGGTCTGCTTCCATCTCATCATGGGGAACCTTGATGGCCACCTGCATGCCGTTCTTCAGATCCGTTGCCCTGAACAGCGTAGACATGCCGCTGCGCGCAACCGTCGCGTCCAGGCGGTAGTGGTCCAGCGTGTCTCCGGCTTCCAGTGTCGTCATGATTGCGTACTGCATAATACTGTAATTCTTTCATGCCATTCGTAAGAAAACCCTCAAGGAAACCGCAAGGAAACACCCCAAATTGCGGATTCGCGGCTGTGCCCTCACACGGCAGCTTTGGTCACCTCGGAGGTTCATTCGAGCCAGGGCAATCGCAAGAACAAGGAAGGTGCATGAATGATTGCTTTGAAAGGGCACGACTTCAGTCGTGCCAAATGCATTTGGCCGAAGGATTCTTGGGCTTCAGCCCCCAAGGGGAGGTTTCTTAACGGAAAGAACATTCCTCAGCGGCTAAAGCCGGAGCATGATTGCCACATCGTGCGGCACGGCTGAAGCCGTGCCCTTTCAAAACTACTGCTGATCATGGTTCCTTTCATTCATGCGATTGCCCTGTCCTTCCAGCCTTCAAACCCGTCAGTCCCTCCCAAGCCGGATATAGTTATCTCTGGATTCCGCCATGTTCCGAGTTGCCCGATTCCTTGCCGTCTGCCTCTTCCTCGCCTGGGCTTCATTGCCCGCGTGGGCCTTATCGAGTCCGTCCCCGCACGCCCAGGCGGGAGTTGCCCGCGGCGCACACCCGGAGCCTCCTCAGGAGACAGGCTTCCTGAATCGCAAGATCGAGCTGCACGGAGCCACCTATCGCTTCCAGGTCTACCTTCCCGAGGAATGGCGTCGCGACGACCACAAGCAATGGCCCATCATCCTCTTCCTGCACGGCCGCGGCGAGCGCGGTTCCGAGGGGATGTGGCAAACCCAGATCGGCCTTCCCCAGGCGGTGCGCGACCACCCCGGACGCTGGCCTTTCGTCATCGTCATGCCCCAGTGCCCGCTACCCGCTTATTGGACCGACCCCGACATGCTCGCCATGGCCATGACCGCTCTCGACCAGGAGGCCGCTGAGTTCCACGCCGATCCGGAGCGCACCTATCTCTCCGGCCTCTCACTCGGCGGGTACGGCGCCTGGGAGCTGGCCCGCTTTCACCCCCAACGCTGGGCCGCCATTGCCATTTCCTCCAGCGGCGTCTTCTGGAGTTATGCCCCTGAGCGCTGGCAGCAGGTGTCCACCCTGCCCGCCGAGTACGCCCACGCACTCGGTCGCACCCCGATCTGGCTCTTCCATGGAACGGACGATAACGTAGTCCCGCCGCGCGAGAGTGAACTCATGTTTGAGGCCTTCAAGGCAGCCGGCGGCCACGTTCGCCTCTGGCTCTACCAGGGCCTCAAACACGACTGCTGGACCCTCGCCTACAACGAGCCGGAACTGCCCCGCTGGCTCCTCGCACATCGTACCCCTGGTCCGGAGCCGTCTGCCTTTGCCGAACGCATTGTCATCCCACTCCACCCGCCCGCCATCAAGCTCACCCCGGCCCAGCTTGACGCCCTTGCCGGGGAGTACCGCGACCGAAACGGCCACACCATTGCCACCGTCTTCCGCCAAGGCGATCAGCTCTACCAGAAAAACCGTGTCGGCGAGATCAACGAGCTGGCTCCCGAATCGCTCTCCACATTCTTTTATCCCAACGGCTCCAGCATTCCCCGCCTCATCTTCGAGCGCGATCCCCAGGGCCATGTCACAGCCCTGGTCCTCCACGACGACCGCCACGAAGAGCGCTGGGAAAGACGGACGGCCGCTACAAGCCGCTAGCTGCCAGCTTGTCCTGATCCCTGTTCCCAATTCCCTATTCCCTGTTCTTTGGAACTTTCGCCCCCCACCTGCGTAATACTCTCAGTACGGTCTCTCAAGGAGGCAGCATGTTTTGCAGCGGATGTGGTCAAGCTTTAGCGGCTGGGCAGCCATTCTGCCCCCAGTGTGGCCGGCCGGCTACCGCGCCGGTTCCCCCGATACCCGGCCTCGAGTTCCAGGTCGAAAGCTACGCTGGCAAGGTCAAATCGCTCAGCATTGTCTGGTTCATCTATGCGGGCTTCTCCTTTCTCACCGGAATCGCAGGCCTTACCTTTGCCCATGCATTCTTCTCCAACCACTTCGGCAACTGGGGCAATGTACCCTGGTCGGGCGGTCCCGGAAACGAGTGGTTCGGACCCATGATCATGAGCTTTGTATGGAGTGCCCTTGTCGTCCGCACGATCTTGGCGTTGGTAGCCGCATGGGGCCTCGTCGAGCGCACCCAGTGGGGCCGCATCGTGGCTATCGTCGCCGCCTTCCTCAGCCTGTTGAAGTTCCCCTTCGGGACCGCCATCGGCATCTGGACCCTCGTCGTCCTCCTCGGTTACCGCAACGCCACGCTCTACGAACAGATTTGAAAGCAGCTTCTAGCTTCTGCCTGCTAGCCCAATCCCGGAGCTAGAAGCTAGAAGCTGTGTTCTACAATGAACACCATGAGTTTTCCTCAAACGCGGATGCGCCGCCTCAGACGCACCGACTCTCTGCGCGCCCTCGTCCGCGAGACCACGCTCGAGCCCGGCGACTTGATCTATCCCCTCTTTCTTTGTCCGGGCGAAGGCGTTCGCCGCGAAGTCGGCTCCATGCCCGGCGTCTTCAATCTCTCCGTAGACGAAGCGGTCCGCGAAGCCGAGGAAGCCGCCCGGCTCGGCTTGGGCGGACTGCTCCTCTTCGGCCTGCCCGAAACCAAAGACGAGCAAGGCTCCGGCGCCTGGGACTCGAACGGAATCGTTCAGCAAGGCCTCCGCGCCCTCAAGCAATCCGCCGCCGCCAAGAGCCTTGTCCTCATCGCCGACGTCTGCCTGTGCGAATACACCAGCCACGGTCACTGCGGCGTTGTCGTCGAAACCCCCAGCGGTTTTGAAGTCGACAACGACCCTTCTCTGGACTTGCTCTCCCGCACCGCCGTCAGCCTCGCCAAAGCCGGAGCCGACGTCGTCGCTCCCAGCGACATGATGGACGGCCGCGTCGGCGCCATCCGCCATGCTCTCGACGGCGAAGGCTGCGCGGACACCCCCATCCTCAGCTACGCCTCCAAGTTCGCCTCCGCTTTTTACGGACCCTTTCGCGAAGCCGCCGACTCCGCACCCCAGTTCGGCGACCGCCGGTCGTATCAAATGGACGGCGCAAACCTCCGCGAAGCCATGCGCGAGATCGACCTCGACCTCGGCGAAGGCGCGGACATGATCCTCATGAAGCCGGCCATGCCCTACCTCGACGTCATCCGTGCCGCCCGCGAGCGCGTCGGCGTACCCATCGGCGCTTATCAGGTCTCCGGCGAGTACTCCATGCTCCAGGCCGCCTTTCAAAAGGGCTGGCTTGACCGCGATCGCTCCATCCTCGAGTCCCTGCTCGGAATCCGCCGCGCCGGTGCGGACTTTATCGTGACCTACTTCGCCAAGGACGCCGCCAAACTATTGAATTAAATACCCTTCCGTCCAAGGATCTCGGCAGCATCGCAAGCAATGGCCAGCAGACCTTACTTCTTCTGTCTTTACTTGCTTATGTCTTGTCGCTCATATATCTCACAATTCTTTTCATAACCTGCTCCGTTCCTCTTGGTGTCCACTCAATCTATAGCGATTATGTTCTTCTATCGATTTTGCAATATATCTGCATAAACTACGTATTACCTAGTCCATCGCACATTCTACCTTTCTTAGCTGCCTATATCTCTTTTCCGCTATATCCTGCTAATCTCTCTATATGGACCCCCGGATTAACCCCTTTTCGCCAGGAGCAGGCTCCCCTCCTCCGGAGTTGGCAGGGCGGAGCCCCATTCTCGACCATGCCGCGATCTCCCTGGACCGCCTCCGCAATGGTCTCCATGCCCGAAGCATGATCCTCGTCGGTCTACGCGGCGTCGGTAAGACGGTTGTGCTCAATAGAATACACATGCTCGCCCAGGAGGCCGGCTATCATGCGGCCTTCATTGAGGCGAACGAGAGAAAGACCCTCGCCCAGTTGCTTCTCCCCGCCCTCAGGCAGATTCTTTACACCCTCAACCTGCGGGAAAATGTCAGCGACAAAACCCGCAGAGCTCTCCGGGTTCTACGCAGTTTTATCGGTAGTCTCGGTTTAAAGGCAAAGGCCGGTCTGGGCGATCTTGAGCTCGAACTCGCCATCGATCCGGAAACGGGCTCGGCCGACAGCGGAGACTTCGAAGCCGATCTCTCTGAACTTCTACAAGCCGTCGGAGAGGCGGCCGCGGATCGCAAGAGGGCCATCGCACTCTGCATCGACGAAGTCCAGTACCTGCACGAGAAGGAGTTCGGCGCGCTCATCATGGCCTTGCACCGGGTTTCCCAGCGCCGCCTTCCGCTGGCTCTCATCGCCGCGGGACTTCCCCAAGTTCGCGGTCTGGCCGGCCGTTCCAAATCCTATGCCGAGCGCCTGTTTGAATACCCCGAGATTGGCCCGCTGCGCCCCTCTGAATGCGAGGAAGCCCTCCAGATTCCTGTCCGAAATCAGGGCGCGGCGTTCTCACGCGAGGCTCTCGACGAGATCATCCAAGTCACCCAGGGTTACCCCTATTTCCTCCAGCAGTGGGGTTATGAAGCCTGGAATTCCTCAGCCGGTCCCATCATTGAACTCGCCGATATCCATCGCGCCACAAAGCTGTCCATCCGCCGTCTCGATCAGAGCTTTTTCCGGGTCCGCTTCGATCGCCTCACCCCCAAGGAGAAGGACTACCTCCACGCCCTGGCCGACATGGGACCAACTGCCCACCGATCCGGCGAAATTGCCGCCAGGCTTGGCGTCAAGATTCAATCCGTCGCCCCCGTCCGCGACGCACTCATCCGCAAAGGCATGATTTACAGCCCCATCTACGGCGAAACCGCCTTCACTGTACCCCTCTTCGATGAGTTCATGTGCCGGGTCATGCCTCCATCCAGATCATTGCCCTCCCGGCCTGGCGACCGCTCCGTCAGCCTCCCCGCCAAATCGCTGCCTACCCCCGGATGAATGCCAGCAGGTCCGCATTCACCTGGTTCTTGTGTGTCGAGCAAAGCCCATGATCCGCGCCTGGATAGACCTTCAGCGTAGATCCCTTCACCAGTGCAGCCGAGAGCAGGGCCGAGTCGTTGATGGGCACAATCTGGTCGTCGTCGCCATGGATAATAAGCGTCGGCACGTCGATCTTCTTCAGATCTTCCGTAAAGTCCGTCTCAGAGAAGGCCTTGATGCCATCCAGCACGGCCTTGAAACCAGCTTGCATCCCTTGCAGCCAGAACCAGTCCCGCAGACCCTGCGACACCGGAACTCCGGACCGGTTGGCGCCATAAAACGTCACCGTCAATTCCTTGAAAAACTGTGACCGGTCAGCCAAAACCCCTGCACGGATTCCGTCAAACACCTCGATCGGCAAACCGCCTGGATTGGCCTCCGTCATCAACATCAGCGGGGGCACCGCGCCGATCAGCACCGCCTTGGCCACGCGCTTCGTCCCGTGCCGCCCAATGTACCGCGCCACCTCGCCCCCGCCGGCCGAGTGGCCAACGTGGACCGCGTCCTTCAGATCGAGCGTCTCTGTCAGTTCCGCAAGGTCGTCGGCATAGGTATCCATATCGTTCCCATCCCAGGGCTGGCTCGATCGCCCATGGCCGCGCCGGTCATGCGCAATTGCACGATAACCGTGCGAACCCAGAAAGACCATCTGATCTTCCCATGCATCCGCGCTGAGCGGCCAACCGTGGCTGAAGACCACAGGCTGACCCGTGCCCCAATCCTTGTAATAGATCTTTGTTCCGTCTTTGGTCGTAATCGTTGCCATCAATGCCTCCTGCTTCGGGTTGAAGAATTCGTTGGACGTGGTTGAGAAAGTTGCGTGGATTCGCCCTGCACTCCTATTGAATCCTTGGCCGGCCAGCCAATCTGCGCTGTTTTGTACATCGCTTCCGACTCGCTCACTGGCCCCTGGCGTGCAAGTGCCATCTGACGCACCGCCGTGGAGGACTTGCCACCCCGCCAGCTCCGCTAACCCCGCTGGCCGGGCGCCCCATCCTTCGCGTCTTTTGCGAAGAGGGGAGAAATTGAAGCCGGCTTCGGCTTGCAGGACTCCTGCAACCCGTGGTATATTGCAGACATATACAGAGGCCGTACATGTCCTGCACCGGTTTTGACTGGGACGAAGGCAACGCCAGGAAGAACGATAAACACGGTGTTTCTAAATATGAGGTTGAGCAGGTTTTTCTCAATAAGCCGCTGCTTCTTGCAGATGATCTGAAGCACAGTCAACGGGAGCCGCGATTTCNNTGGGGCGAAAAATTCAAGAGCATACGCAAGAAGGCTACGGGGGAGATTGCGATCACCGCCGAGGGCGGGGATGCGCGGAAGATTACTGTGACGCTGAAAGAATAAGCGGGATTATTTTATTGGGACTATTTAGTTTTGTGGTTTCCCACCCTTGCGACAGATTTGCGAAACGCAGGTCCTTCGACTCCGCTGCGCTCCGCTCAGGATGACAACAAGGATGGGGCACGGGGCACAAGGCGAGTTATCCCAGGTTCCAAAATCGGGACCCTTCGGCAAGCTCAGGGCAGGCTCTGGGGCGGCCGCCACCCATACCCAGATTTATGGATGAGCACATGGGCCACCCATCACCTGGGCCACCTGCCATGAAGTCCTTTCTTGCGGGTGACCGTGGGGCATCCCCCCCGGTGTGTTTCAGTCCAAATTGCCTATTTTCAACGCGTTGTGAGCAGGGTTCTGCCGTAATTCGTTTGTTTTGAGGAACCTGGAAGCCAAGTTCCTGAAAACGAGGAACTTGCGCGGGGTGGTGTGGGAGGGTGGAACGGAACGCGACGCCCCTGGGTCTACTCTGAGAACACACATTTAGTGACAGGTTAGCGCATTGAGAGAAATAACCGGCAAATGTGCTGTGAATGGAAGGCGCTGACGATAAAGGAGATACCTTGACGATGGGAGGGACGGGGGTTGACACGTAGTCGTGTCAGCGCCCGAACCGCTCGAGGATTTCTATGCTGTTCCGCCGAGTGCACGAAAGGATGGGCACTGTTTCTATTCACTTGCAATTTGACCTGAAGAATTGTATATTGCAAACATATACAGAGACTGTCCATGCTCTACGTTGGATTCGACTGGGATGAAGGAAACGCCAGGAAGAACGAGAAGCATGGCGTCTCCAAGCCGGAAGTCGAGCAGGTTTTTCTCAATGCGCCACTGTTGTTGGCCGACGATGTGAAACCCAGTCAACGGGAGCCGCGATTTCATGCACTGGGCCGCACCGATCTGGATCGCTGGTTGCAGATAACTTTCACCGAGCGGGAAAACGGAACGCTCATTCGTCCCATCTCGGCGCGGGACATGAGCCGGAGGGAGGGAGCCGTCTATGAGCAAGCAATTGAAGCCCATTCCTAAGTTTTCGAGCGAAGCCGAGGAGCGCGCCTTCTGGGAGTCCCAAAAAAACGACAGCACGGAGTATGTGGATTGGAGCAAGGCCAAGCTGGTGACCTTTCCCAAGCTGCGCCCTTCCACTGAAACCATATCCCTGCGTATGCCAGAGGATGTTCTGAACACCATCCGCAACCACGCGCGCAAGCTGGATGTCCCCTACCAGTCTCTGATCAAACTCTGGTGCGCGGAGAAGGTATCCGAGCTGGTTAAATCTTCGTCGACGGTTCATCGCGGCAGCAAATAGCCTCACACTTCCGCCTTCTTTCTAGCGCAAGCGCGGAATCGTGCAAACCCCGCCCTTTTGCCGCAAAGGCCGTCCGCCGCACTGCAGGTGAAAATTCCTTTGCGTTCCGCTCAGTCTGTGCTCTTCTAAAAGCACCCGCCTATGCTCAAACGCCTGGAAACCTACTTTGAATTCGCCCGCCTCGGCACCAACTGGCGCACCGAAGTCCTCGCCGGCATCACAACCTTCCTGACCATGGCGTATATTGTCCTGGTCAATCCAGCCATCCTGTCGGCCGCCGGCATGCCACTTGCCGCAGTCACCGCCGCCACCTGCCTTTCAGCGGCCTTCGGCTCCATTCTGATGGGTGTGGTGGCCCGCTATCCCATCGCGCTCGCTCCCGGCATGGGTCTCAACGCCTACTTCACCTACACCGTTTGTATCAAGATGCACATCCCTTGGCAGACCGCCTTGGGCGCTGTCTTTCTCTCTGGCGTCATCTTCCTCGCCCTCACCGCCGCCGGCATCCGCCAAATGATCCTCCGCTCCATCCCCCATGAGCTCTACGCCGCCGTCGCCAGCGGAATCGGACTCTTCATCGCATTCATCGGCTTCCGCAACGCCGGCATGGTGGTCGGCGATCCGGCAACGCTCGTTGGCCTGGGCAATATCCGCAACCCCACTCCCGCCCTGGCCTTCTTCGGACTCATCCTCATGGTCGCCCTCGAAGTGAAAAAGGTTCGCGGCGCCATCCTCATCGGCGTCCTCACCGTCACCGCCATCGCCTGGGCGCTGGGTCTTGTCCATTGGACTCCCGCTGCCGGCGGATTCCACTCCCTGGCCGACACCGCCCTCAAGCTCGACATTCGCGGCGCTCTCAACAAGGGCCTGCTTGAAATTGTCTTCGTCTTCTTCTTCGTCGACCTCTTCGACAACCTCGGCACCTTGGTCGCCGTCACCAAGAGGGCTGGCCTGATCGCCGCCGACCACTCCATTCCACGCCTGGACCGGATATTATTCGCCGACGCCAGCGCCACCATCTTCGGCTCCCTGACCGGAACCTCCACCGTAACAAGCTACGTCGAGTCCACAGCAGGCGTCGCTGCCGGAGGACGCTCGGGCGTCACCGCCATCGTCACCGGCCTGCTCTTTCTTGGAGCCATTGGCGCCGCTCCTTTTGTCGGCATCGTTCCTCCAGCCGCAACCGCCCCCGCCCTCATTCTCGTCGGCTCGCTCATGCTCGCCACCATCACTGAGATCCGCTGGACTGACCCGCTCGTCGCTGTCCCTTCCTTCCTCACCCTCATCCTCATCCCGCTCACCTACTCCATCGCCAACGGCCTCGGCTTCGGCATCATCGCCTGGGCCATTCTCCACCTCGCCACCGGCAAATTCCGTCGCCAGGACTGGCTTCTTTACACCCTCGCCGCCCTCTTTCTCGCCCGCTTCATCTACCTCGGCGCAAGCTAGAATTCCAGCAAACAGTGCGGGTGCCCCATCCATTTCGCGTCCTTTGCGAAATGGGTGGGAGAACAAAGATGTCCACCCCGACCGTGCTTTGACAACTCGGCTCGCAACAACTCCCCAACCCTCGCAAAGCAATCCGAGCCACCCCCTGCTACGATTACCTCCAGGAGCCTGCCCATCATGCCCTGGTATTACTACGTTTCCTACTTCTTCGGCGGCGCATTCCTCGCCAACACACTGCCTCATCTCATCAGCGGCATCTCCGGCCGCAAATTCCAATCCCCCTTCGCAAAGCCGCCAGGCCAGGGCCTGTCCTCCTCCACCGTCAATGTCCTCTGGGGCATGTTCAATCTCGCCATCGCCTACGTGCTCATCTGCCGTGTCGGCAGTTTCAGCCTCCAAAACGCCGGCCACGTGCTCGCGCTCGGCATCGGAATGACCCTCATGTCAGTCATGCTCGCCCGCACCTTCGGCCGATTCCATGGCGGACTCTGAGCCTGCGGACTCCAGCCCAAGGAAGCTCGCTTTTCCTGAAGGGTGCGGGCTTTAGCCTCTGAGGGAATGCGTCCAGAATCCAATGCGCTGTCCGCTCGAGTCCCCAATCTCCCGCATTGCTCAAAAACTCGCAACCGCATCCCATCCCTCCCCTGTACTATGGGTGGAAGGCCTTTTCCGCACTCCAAGATGCGCGCGATGAAGACAATCTGCTTTCGCTCGGGGACCGGCGCCAGGATGACCAGGATGAACGGTGCGCCGCTGCTGACCGTGCCCCGCCTGACCTTGGCCGCCGTGGCTGCGCTGGCCGTAGCCCTCTTCCTCACCGCCTGCGAGAACGTCGGCAGTTACACCCAACCCACCCTGGTGCGTGTCATCGATGCTTCTTACCTCGCCCCGGCCGTGAATGTAACCGTCAACGGCACACTCATTGCCGCCAACATCGGTCAGGGAGCCATCACCGCCTATGGCGCCCTTCCGGCCTCCAACTCCGCCGTCATCAATGTAAACGCCACTACCGCCGGCCCCCCACTGCTCACCACCAACGACTGGGTGCTGGCCGCCGGCGACCAGCACTCCGCTTTTCTGACGGACGACGCCGCCGCCCCGACTGGCTATGAAATCACAGTTCTTCAAGACCAGCAGGTCGCCGCGGCCACCGGCCACTCCGCCTTCCGCTTCCTCAATCAGGCCATCAATACCGGCGCAGTTGACGTCTATATGGTTCCCGCCGGCTCAACCCTTGCCAACGCCATTCCTCTCGTCACTGCTCTGCCCGTCGGCAACACGCCCACCTACGTCAGCTTCCTTTCCCAAACCGTCACCATGGTCATCACGCCCACCGGCCTCACCACACCCAGCTACACCTCAACTCCCATCGGTCTCACTGGCGGCGAAGTCCGCACCGTGCTCATTGTCGATACCCAGCTCACCAGCAATCCCCCCGTCGCGGTCTTCACCGCCAACGACGTAAACTAGAGCCCTGCCCACACCATGAACTTCTTCCCCTTGCGCCGCGCACTTGTCCTCCTGTCGCTTTGCGTCGGGATGCTCCCACCCGCATTCGCGGCGGACACTTACCAGGTCGTTCACACCTACCCGCACGACCAGCACGCCTATACGCAGGGGCTCTTCTATCTGGATGGGCATCTCTATGAGAGCACCGGCCTCAACGGCCAGTCCTCCCTGCGCATGGAAGACCTTGAAACCGGCCGCATCCTGCAACTCCAGGACGTGCCCGCCAAGTACTTCGCTGAAGGACTTGCCCCCTGGGGCAGCACTCTGATTCAGCTCACCTGGCAAGACCACGTCGCGCTGGTCTATGACCGCGCCACCTTCCGTTTTCTGCATACATTGCCTTATGACGGTGAAGGCTGGGGGCTGACCGCGGATGACAAAGAAATGATCCTCAGCGATGGCACCGCAACGCTCCGCTTCCTCGATCCCACAACCTTCAAAGTGCTGCGCCGCGTCACCGTCCGGGACCATGGCCTGCCCGTGACCCAACTCAATGAGCTCGAGTTCGTTCAAGGCGAGATCTATGCCAACATCTGGCATTCGGATCGCATCGCACGCATCGCCCCCGCTACGGGCAAGGTTCTCGGCTTCGTCGACCTCACCGGCCTGCTACCCCAGAGCGAGCGCTCCAGCCCTGAGGCCGTACTGAACGGCATCGCCTACGACCCCGTGCACGACCGCCTCTTCGTCACCGGCAAGCTATGGCCCAAGCTCTTCGAGATCCGCGTGATTCCTGAAAAGGCAAAGCCGGCTTCACCCCCACACAAAAAGTAGCAAACTGGTACAAGCCTCCAGCGAAATTGCAGCGATCACATTGCGGCAATCGACTCACCGCGTATACTTTTGGCCAAGGCAACCCACGCTATGGACCTGTCCAATTTCTTCGCTCCCAACTCCCTGCAAGGCGCCGCCGTTCTCACCGTTGTTCTTGCATTCGCCGGCTATCTGGTCACATTCCTCAGCACTCGGATGATGGCCCAGCGGGCGGATAAGCTGCGCCTCGTCAACAAGCGCCTCAATGAGTTTTACGGCCCCCTCTACGTAGCCTCTCAGGCCGGACACATCGCCTATAAGACGATGCTCAAGAAGCAGGGCAAGGAAAAGAACATCATCGTTACTGAAGAGGAGTTGAAGGATTGGATTTTGTGGCTCACCACCATCTTCGTGCCTTTAAATAACATCCGCGAAAAGATCATTATTGAGAAAGCCTATCTCATCGTCGAGGAGGAGATGCCCCAGTGTCTCCTCGAGTTCGTCACCCACGTTGTGGGATACAAAGCAGTCCTGGCCAAATGGGCCAAGGGAGACTACTCTGAGCGCCGTTCACTCATCGACTTCCCACCTGAATTCGATAACTACGTGCAGCGTTCTTACACCGCCCTCAAAGCCAAGCAGCAACGCCTCATGCACAACTCTGTTTGGAGCCTCTACCACCAATTCATCAATCGCAAGCGGCGATAAGACAGTTTTCAGTTGTCAGAGATCAGTGGTCAGAAAACCTCCGGCCGCTGATCCCCGATCTCTGTTCTCTGATCTCTGATCTCTGTTTTTAGTACCGGTAATTCTCCGCCTTATAAGGCCCTTCCACCGGCACGCCCAGATAGTCCGCCTGCTTCGGCGTCAGAGTGGTCAGCTTCACCCCGATCTTCTCCAGGTGCAGCCGCGCCACCTCTTCGTCCAGCCGCTTGGGCAGCACATAAACGCCGATCTTGTAACTGTCCTTCTTCTCCCAAAGATCCAGTTGCGCCAGCGTCTGGTTGGCAAAGCTGTTGCTCATCACAAAGCTCGGATGTCCGGTCGCGCAGCCAAGGTTCACCAGCCGTCCTTCCGCCAGCACAAAGATGCCGTGGGCAGGCTGGTCCGGTCCGGCGGGGAACGTGTAGAAATCCACCTGCGGCTTGATGTTCAGCTTGGTCACGCCCGGCTCTTCGTTCAGACGGTCCATCTGGATCTCGTTGTCGAAGTGCCCGATGTTGCAGACAATCGCCTGGTCCTTCATCTTCTTCATGTGCTCCAGGGTAATAATGTCCACGTTCCCCGTGGTCGTGACGTAGATGTCGCCGCGGCCCAGCGTCTCTTCGATCGTAGTAACTTCAAACCCTTCCATCGCCGCCTGTAGCGCGTTGATCGGGTCAACTTCAGTAACAATGACGCGTGCGCCCATCCCACGAAGCGAGTGCGAGCAGCCTTTGCCCACATCGCCGTAACCGCAGATTACGGCAACCTTGCCCGCAACCATCACGTCGGTTGCGCGCTTGATGCCATCGGCCAGCGACTCACGGCAGCCATACAAGTTATCGAACTTCGATTTGGTCACCGAGTCGTTCACATTGATGGCCGGCACCAGCAGCTTGCCCTGCTCCAGCATCTTGTACAGCCGGTGCACGCCGGTCGTGGTCTCTTCCGAGACGCCGCGCCAGGCCTTTACAACCCTGTGCCAGTGCTGAGGATCTTCCGCATACACCTTCTTCAGCAGATCCTTGATCACCTTCTCTTCGTGGCTGCCTGAAGGCCCATCGACCCACTTATCGCCGTCTTCCAGCTCATACCCCTTGTGGATCAGCAGAGTTACATCGCCGCCGTCGTCCACCACCAACTCCGGCCCCTTGCCGCCCTTGTGGTTCAGCGCCTGATACGTGCACCACCAGTAATCCTCGAGCGACTCGCCCTTCCACGCAAACACCGGAACCCCGGTCGCTGCAATTGCAGCCGCCGCATGATCCTGCGTCGAAAAAATATTGCAACTCGCCCAGCGAACATCCGCGCCCAGGCTCACCAGCGTCTCAATCAGCACCGCCGTCTGAATCGTCATGTGCAGCGAACCTGTGATCCGCACGCCGGCCAGTGGCTTCGCGGCCGCATACTTGTTCCGGATCGACATCAATCCCGGCATCTCGTGCTCGGCGATTGCGATTTCCTTCCGGCCCCAGTCCGCCAGGGACATGTCGGCCACTTTGTATTCCAAATCCGTAATTTCCAGTGTTGTAGCTGCCATAAAGATTCGTTTCTCCTCGCTCATTGAGAATACCATCCCAAGAATTCTGACGGAAAACTGGGGTCCGAGGCAGACCGCGGCGATCAGCCTTTCCGGCTCTCCGCATCCAGCAGCAGCCGCTTCCTCTCCACGCCCCACCGGTACCCAGTCAACGCCCCACTGGCCCCCACCACCCGATGGCACGGGACAACCAGGGCCACGCGATTGGTCGCGCAAGCCCGGGCCACTGCCCGCGTCGCCTTCGGATCGCCCAACTCCCTCGCCAACTGGCTGTAGCTCCGTGTCTCGCCCCGCGGAATCCCCCGCAGCGCCTGCCACACCCGCAATTGAAACGCCGTCCCCCGCAAGTCCAAAGTCAATTCTTTTCCCGACCTCGCTCCGGCCTCAACCACCACCCCAACCGCCGCCTCCACAAGCCCGGAGAGAGACGGATCGCGCCGCAGCGCAGCCTGCGGAAACTCCGTGCGCAGACTGGCCTCCGCCTCGGCAGCCGTTTCCCCCAACGCCAACCAGCACAACCCGCGCCCCGTCGCCCCCACCACCAGCCACCCAAATGGCGACCGCGCAGTTGTATAGCCAATCTCCTCGCCCCGCCCGCCCTGCGCAAACTTCGCCGGCGTCATGCCCAGCCCCGATCCCTCATAGGCCCGGCTCGACGACCCGAACCCGGCTTCATAAATCGCATCCGTCACATTGCCTCCCTGCTTGAGCGCGCCGCGCAACCGCCCCGCCCGCAGCGCCCTTTGGTATTGCAGCGGGCTCACGCCCAGTTCCCGCTTGAATAGCCTCTGCACCGTGAACGGGCTCAGCCCCGCCACGCGCCCCAACTCAACCAGCGGCACCGCACGATCAAGGTTCACCTCAATATGCGCACGAACCTTCTGCAAAGCCCCGCCGTCCGCCGCAGTCTCAGGATTGCACCGTTTGCAAGCGCGAAACCCCGCCACCCGCGCAGCCTCCGTCGACGAGAAAAACCGCACATTCTCCCTCCGCGGCCGGCGGCTCGTGCAACTGGGCCGGCAAAACACCCCCGTCGTCGTCACCGCATAAAAAAACGCCGCCGCCGCGTCGCGCGCCAGAACCTGCTTCCACGCAGCCTCAGCGTCGATCACCGGCCCTTGAGCCAAACCGCGCCCGCCTGCCAATCGATTCCCGACTGTGATTTCAGATTTGCCCTTCATGGGAACCATCGTCGCCCATCTGCTGCGCAGCAAGCTATCCGGTTCTTGCGCGCAATTCAGATTTCTTGGCCGTCCCTCAATAGAATTGGGCACCCCATTCTTGCGGCTTTTTCGCCGCAAGGGTGGGAGGCTAAGCAGCCTGTCCCCCGTCGCGCTCCCGCAGCACCGCCTCCGCCCTCACCAAATCAGCCTCCGTATCCACCCCGATCGCGTCCCCCGGAGCCTCGGCCACATACAGCCCAATCCCGTTTTCCAGCAACCGCAGTTGCTCCAGCCGCTCCATCCGTTCCAGCGGAGAAGGCTCGAGCGCCGCAAACCGCTCCAGCGCTGCCTTGCGATACGCATAAATCCCCAGGTGCTTGCGATACCCGCCAAACCCAGCCCCATCCCGGTCAAACGGTATTGCCGCCCGCGAAAAGTAGAGCGCCCGCCCATCCAGCGCCGTCACCACCTTCACTGCATTCGGGTTCGCAATCTCATCGGCAGGGCACGGAACCGCCAGCGTCGCCACCTCTACTTCTGCCCGGTCAAACAGCGCCAGCAGCGGCGGAAAGAACTCCGGCGTCAGCGTCGGCTCGTCGCCCTGGATGTTCACATAAATATCGGCGTCGATCTGCCGCGCCACCTTGCGGACTCGATCCGACCCGCTCGGGCAATCGACCGGTGTCATCGCCACCGGGATCCCGCGCTCCCTCAAAACAAGCGCCACTTCCCCTGAGTCGGTGGCCACCACCACTGGGTCCATCAGCCCACTCGCCATGGCCGCGCGCCACACCCACTCCACCATAGGGCGGCCGGCGATGATGCGCAGCACCTTGCGGCTGAGCCGGGTCGAACTCAACCGCGCCGGAATCACACCGGCGATCCGCAAAGAACTCATGCTGTCGAGTGTAAAGGGAACGGCTCAAGGTCTCCCACACCGGCGAACAAACTTTGTCTGCCGGGATGGGAGGCCAAAGGGGCGAGGAGCCCCATGAAGGTTAGAGTTTGGCGTGGCTGCCGTCACACAGTGGCGGGCTGGCGCTGTGCTTGCAGCCGCAAAAGTAGACCGTCTTGCTCTCGGTGGCTTCAAACTTCACCGGGGTGAAATCGCTGCCCTTGTGGGTGCCGTCGCAGAAGGGCTGGTTCGCGCTCTGGCCGCAGGAACACCAGTAGTAGCTCTTTCCGGCTTCCACTTCAATGGGGTACGGACTCTTTTGGACGATTGTCGGTTCTGACATGGCATTTCTCCTTGAACGGTAATGGGGTGATTGAGGCGATGAAAAATGGAACGGGAACCAGAGCGAATTCCCTTGATGGCCTTCCCCGGAAGCTCAACACTCTGCGAATGGGCTCGATCGAGGAAGTCAAGGAGAGAGTATACTTGTTCAAACAAGCATCTTCCTGCTCTTTTTGACGCCCAAACCGTCCCCTCGGACTCAAAAACTTGCCCTGCAGCCTTCGCGCCTCCGGTTTGACCTCCAATCCACCCACCCGTATCATCAACATTGGGTCGTCTGTGCGGATTCCAGTCCGCCCGTCCCAGCGGGCCCTTCTGGCCCGTGCCTTCCAGGCGCCCCTCCGGCGGAGTAGCTCAGATGGTTAGAGCGACGGATTCATAACCCGTAGGTCGGCAGTTCGATCCTGCCCTCCGCCACCAATGAAATCAATAAAATAGGGCAGAATTCCAGAATTGCTCTCCTCGCGCGGTTGCGCGGGAGGTGCGGATGGTTGCCACCCGAACGGTCGTGCTCCGGTCAATTTCCAGGCCAAGCGATCCACGCAGGAGACGTTTGCCCCAGGGATCAGGTACCCGTAATCTTCATGACCTTCAATTCAACTGCCCGAACAAGATTACACTCTGTTCAAAACGATCATTCCCCGATCATGGCCCACATCAAGCGCCCAACTCCAGCTTGGCTTCGGCAAACTTTGCCAGCGCGAACTCAAGGTCTGCCCGCGTGTGGGCGCCTGAAATCTGCGTGCGGATGCGGGCGTTGCCTTGCGGCACGACGGGATACGAGAAGGCCACAACATAGACGCCCTTGGCCAGCAGCAGTTCGGCGAAGCGAGAAGCGAGAACTGCGTCGCCGAACATGACCGGCACAATGGGGTGCTCCCCCGGCAAGATGTTGAAGCCGGCCTGGACCATCTGCCCGCGGAAGAAGCGAGTGTTCTCGCGCAGGCGATGGCGCAGGTCCGCGGATTCCGTCAGCAGATCGAGCACCTTCAGCGAGGCTGCAACAATCGGCGGCGCGACGGAGTTGGAGAACAGATACGGCCGTGAACGTTGCCGCAGCAACTCGACAATCTCCTTCCGCCCGCTTGTATACCCGCCGCTGGCGCCGCCCAGCGCCTTGCCCAGCGTTCCGGTAATCATGTCCACGCGTCCCTCGACGCCGCAATACTCCGGCGTACCGCGTCCCTGCTCGCCGATGAAGCCGACGGCGTGGGAGTCGTCCACCATCACCATCGCGTCGTACTTCTCTGCGAGATCGCATATCTTATCCAGCTTGGCGATGTAACCGTCCATCGAAAAAACGCCGTCGGTGGCGATGAGCCGATGCCGCGCCGATGCCGCCTCCCTCAGCTTCGCCTCCAAGTCGTCCATGTCGCCGTTTCGATAGCGGAACTTGGCGGCCTTGCAAAGCCGGATGCCGTCAATGATGCTGGCATGGTTCAACTCGTCGGAGATGATGGCGTCTTCCGCGTCGAGCAAGGTTTCAAACAGCCCGCCATTCGCGTCAAAACAGGAACCGTAGAGAATCGTGTCTTCCGTTCCCAGAAACGCGCTGATCCGCTTTTCCAGTTGCTTGTGAATCGATTGCGTTCCACAGATGAAACGCACGCTGGCCAGTCCGTAGCCCCAATCCGTCAAAGCCTGCTGTGCTGCCTGCACCACGGCGGGATGATTGGCAAGTCCCAGGTAGTTGTTCGCGCATAGATTCAGTACCTGCCCGCCGCCGGCAACGGAGACCTTTGCCTGCTGCGGCCCGGCGAGCACACGCTCGCGCTTGTACAAGCCGGCTCTTTGGATTTCGCCTATTTTGCTCTCTATGAAACTCCGCACCTTCCCGTACATGGCAATCCTTTCCGTTGTTTCAGCGCAGGCTCGTCCAGTCCAGCACCACTTTGCCCGTCTGGCCTGAGATCATCGCGTCGAAGCCCTGCTGAAAATCGTAATAGGCGAAGCGGTGCGTGATCACGGGGGAGATGTCCACACCCGACTCCAGCATCACCGACATCTTGTACCAGGTTTCGTACATCTCGCGTCCATAGATGCCTTTGATGGTGAGCATGTTGAAGATCACCTGCCGCCAGTCCATCATGGTCTCTTTGGCTGGAATGCCGAGAATGGCGATTTTGCCGCCATGGCTCATGTTCACGATCATGTCGCGCAGCGCCTGCCCATTGCCGGACATTTCCAGCCCGACGTCGAAGCCTTCCATCATGCCGAGTTGCTTCCGCACCTCGGCCAGCGGCGTCTGGTCAGGGTTTACCGCCAACGTCGCGCCCATCTTCCGCGCCAGCTCCAGCCGGAAGGGATTCATATCCGTCACAACTACATGCCGTGCGCCGGCATGTCGCACCACCGGGATCGCCATCATGCCGATGGGACCGGCTCCCGTGATCAGCACGTCTTCACCCAGCACTGGAAACGAGAGCGCCGTGTGTACGGCGTTCCCGAATGGGTCAAAGATGGCCGCCACTTCCTGATTGATGCCGGGGCTGTGCCGCCAGATATTGGTCATGGGCAGCGAAATGAATTCGGCAAAAGCTCCGGGCCGGTTGACGCCAACGCCCTGCGTGGAAGCGCAAAGATGGCGTCGGCCGGCGAGACAATTCCGGCAACGGCCACAGACCACATGGCCTTCGCCGCTGACGATGTCGCCCGGATAGAAGTCGTTGACGTTTGCTCCGACTGCAACGATCTCGCCCACAAATTCATGCCCAATCGCCATGGGCACAGAAATGGTCATTTGCGCCCATTCGTCCCACTCGTAAATATGAACGTCGGTGCCGCAGATGCCGGTGTAGCGCACACGCACCAGTACATCGTTGATGCCGATGACAGGCTCCGCAATTTCTTCCAGCCACAAGCCCCGTTCGGCCCGGCTCTTGACCAATGCCTTCATCACACGCCCTCCGCCTCTGCCAGCTCTACCTCTTTGCTAGGCCCGGACAAATGTTCCCCGTTCTTTGTCTTTCCGTGCCTGGTCAACGGGAAACACCTGGCTATGGATCACCACAAATACTCCCGCGCCCAACAACCGCGCAGCGAGCAGGCTCTCAGTCAAGTTCTGTAACCCGTCGCTGTCCTCGAATCCCAGGGGCGTCATCGCTCCTGTAAGTATGACCGGCACTTTCAGGTCAGGAAATGCTTTCTCGATATAGAGTCCGGTTTCAACCATGGTGTCAGTGCCATGTGTGATGACGATGGGATGATCCTGCGGCAGCACCCCGGTCAGTTCCTTCACCAGAACCGCCCGGTCCTTTTGGGTCATCTCCAGGCTGTCCTTGTTCATGAGTGGAATGACCCGGACCTCGCAATCCGGCAGGCGCAGCAGCTTCAAGTAGTGCCCGACCTTGCTGGCGTTGTTCAGCACAGCGCCCGATTGTTCGGAGTACGCCTTCTCGATCGTTCCGCCCGTAGTAATGAGATAGATGGTCTGCATAATCCCTTTTAGCACTCAATGACATTCAGGGCCGCGCCGGCCAGCGAAGTTCCCTTGTAGCAGGATTGCATATCGAGACCGGTACGGTACATGGTTTCAATGACCTGGTCGAACGAGATTTTGTGGCCATTGGGTTCGTTCATCGCCGTGCGGCAAGCGTTGATGGTTTTCAGTTCAATCATGCATCCGTGATTCGAAGGAAGCAACTGGCGTCCCAGTGCGTGTCTCGATTGCGTGAGCGGCGCCAGGGACCGCCGCTCACGCAACCATTCTGGACGACGGAAGGGAGTTGAAGAAGAGATATCCGAAGGAATCCTTAAACAGGAAATAATCCCTGGCTGTTGGCCCCAGCGAAGGCAATTGTTGACGCCGCGTGAATTCGGGGGTAGATTGATTTCATACGGGGAAGGAGGGCTGTCCAAAAGATGCAGAGAAACTCATTGAGCAATACGGTACATGAGGTGACTGAAGCCTAGGGCATCGCGCCCCAGACCCCAAGGTAGCCCCGGCGGAGAGCATTTGGCCGCATGAGACGCTACCGCATCCTTTCACGTAGAGGTGCATCCCTCGACCCGATGTTCACGGTGGCGATTCTTCTAATGGAGCGACGACTCTGTCGCCCAAGGGGGCCGGTCTAACCGGTAGCGCCATCGCGTGATCGCGGCTTGGGAGCATGAGTGAAAATGCTCGGGCACTCGCGTCAGCGCGGATGGCCTTAGTCCAATACACACAGTTCACCGCGACGGCCTGGGAGATGTTCCCAGGCCGTCGTTGTTTGGGAGCACGAAAGCAGTGCCAGGCTTCGCCATCAACTTCAAATTGCCCGATGACACGAAGCAAGCGCAACTGTAGTATTGAGCCCCTGAGGGAATGTTTGTCGCCAGGAAGAACTTGTGCAGAGATGCGCTAAGGAACAAGCAAGATCGGTGCCCGCCAGAAGGTCGCCTTCCCCGTGGACGGGTCGAGAACGGTCACCTGGCAGTCATATTCTCCAGGCGGGAGGCCATGCACGCCCAGGTTGAAGCTCATGGGCATGGTTCCAAGCCTGCTGGCGACATTGGGCGCCACCGCCGTTGGCGGCGTCTCGAAGACCTTGTTGCCGGCAAGATAAAGGCTGACAAATGCGAAAATCGGCTGGCTGGCCGTCTTCCCGTCCGCCACTGGCGACTTATAGGCCTGAAAGTAAACGTATATCTCACGCGTTGTGCTAAACACACGTGTGACGCTGGGGATGAGCTTCTTCCCATCCTGGACGAGCGGGTTTACGGATGCTTCTTTCTCCTTGTCTTTAGCCTTCGCTGCGTCGAACAGCGCTTCCTTGAGATCCACTCGCTGGCTGCTCAGCACAACCGAGCTGATGGGGATTTGTTTCTCTTCCTTATTCAAGTTAGGAATGACGAAGTCGGTTTGATAGGTGCCGATTCTGCCTGTTTCATCGTCGCGCGCCAGAAACTTGATCATGTACTTGCCGGGCAGCAGCGTGAAGCCGGTGTCATATTCTATAGGCCGCCGGGCCAGTTCTGCCGCGGTCGCATCGGAGAGCTTGATGTTCACGTTGTCGCGCACATTGGTGACAGTGGCGCCGCCGACCAGGTCCTTGATCTCGCCCACAAAGTCGATGAGCGTGTGCTCGGCGCCGCCGCGTTTGGCCAGCGCCAGCTCGCGGCCTGGAATCTTCACAATGATGGGAACAAAGTACTCCGCTCGATTGAGTTGGAAGTGATCGATCTCCATAGCGATCGAAAGCTCGGTAACTGGGTCCTCGAGCATCAGTGCGTCTTCAAGCTGTCGCTCCTTGTCGACAGCGGTAAAGCGGCTGAACTCCTTGTCGGCGTAGTAACCCTGGCGGTAAGTCAGGTTGGCGGCGAGATCTTGAGTGAGCGAGACCTTGATACGCCGGAAGTGGCCGTTCTTGGCTGTATTGGTGGCGTAGTAGCCGAGGATGTAGTAATCGGAGATGGATTCCTGAGCCTGGACGAGGCCGCGGGTCAGGTCGTTGTTATCGAAGAGAGCTTTTCCGCCGGTGTCCCCGGCAAGAGCAAACAGCGTATCTTGCGACTGCTGAAAATTGCTGATGTTGGCCAGCGCGGCGCCGCCGGTGTATACGCCGGAGTTACCCGGCGAGCCTTGTGTTGCGTCGCCCAGCGGCGCCCGTGCCACGAGGCCGCGCGCGTCGATTGGCCAGAAGGACACGCCGGCTTTGATGGCCGCGTCGACCGTGGCGTGAAGCTGGGCCTGGTTGTCAATCCCGTTCAGGCGCAGGCCGCTGGCGAAGTAGACGAGCGATTTCTTCTCGTTCAACTGGCCCAGCATCTTGGCCGCGGTCTGCAAGGCAGAGAGCTGCCGATCAGTGTTGAAGACGTTGAACTCGCTGTCGTCCTGGCCGAAGGCCGCTCCCGTGTCCGCGCTGCTGGCGTCGTCGATGGTCTCTTCGTTTCCCTGGCCTTGACCTACGATCATGGTCTCCAGCACGCTGAGCAGCTTGTTCCTGTCGCCGGTAAAGTCCTGGTAGATATCGACGGAGCCGCCTTCATAACTCAGGATTGACACCAGATCGACGGTGGTCATTTGGGTGCGGATAAACTTCTCCGCGGCAGAGAGGGCGCGGAGCTGGTCGGCGGGGTACATCGCGGACATATCAAAGTAAAGTGCCAGCAGCCGGCGATTCTTATAGCGCCCGTTCTCCACGGTTTCAGGCGCAATCTGTGTATGCGTCAGGCGCTTGTAGATTTTGATATCTTCGCTGCCCGGCGCAGCCACCGGCAGCGGCTCCGCATGGCCAGCCAGCGCCTGATGCTCGCAGAAGCTGATCGACTGCGGAGCGCCGTCCTCGGTGAGGGCAAAGTCCTTGGCGGTAAGTCCCTGAATGGGCTTCCCATCCTTATCTTTCACCACCACGGCTTCGACCACCAGTTGCACTTTCACAGTCAAGGTAAAGTTATCTCCGGCGCCGGCCGGCTTGTTCTGCCCAATCTGCTGCGCGCCCGCAAAGGCGCCGGCCATGACTAAGACGATAAGGCCTGTCAGTCTCCGCATCTCAGAACCTCAGCCTTATCGTGGTCTGCAAGCTGCGCATGGGATTGGCAGCTATGGGCAGTCCGAATTGTGTGCTGCTGACACTGGTACTCCACCCGGTGAAGACGCCGTGATTCAGCAGGTTCGTCGCGTCCACGCGTGCAATCAGATAAAGCTTCGTGTTAGGCCGAAATGTTCGTTCGAGCGAAGTGTCGAGGCTATACTGGCCGGGCCCGGTAATCGAGTCTCTGCCCGCATTTCCCCATTGGCCGGCGAACGGCGCCGTATAGGCTGCGGCGTTCAGATGCGCAGCCATGCCGGAAATATAGATAGGTGCACCGGTAAGGTTTGGTCGAATCGTGCCCGTGAACCCAGTGCCGGGAACCGCAGTTGGATAACTCGGGGTCTCCGGCATTCCAGTCCCAGTCGTAATCTGCGTCAGCACCGTCCACTCTTTCAACAGTCTCCCGCTCCAGCCGCTCATCAGGGTTCCGCCGCCCAGGCCCTGGCCGCTCGTGTATTGAACCTGCACGTTAAGCAGGTTGCGTTGATCGAAGGTAGACAGCGCTCGCTCCGCTCGCAGGTCGAGCCAGTTCTGCGCGATCGAAGCTGTCGCTGGGGTTGCGTTCTGGCTCTGATCGTTGGCGGTCGCGTAACCCTGGCCGCCCAGCGCTGCGTCGTCGTCCATTGACTTCGAATAGGTGTAGAGCAGCGACGCCGTGAATCCGCTGCGCAGCCTGCGGCGCAGTTGCAACTGTCCCGATTCGCGCGTCGAGTCGCCGCCCGACGTTCGATACTCAAAGTCCAGCGGGCAGTTAGGACACGGTGTAACTGCCCCAATCGGGTAAGTGTTGGGCAGAAACTCCTGAACGCCACGCGTGCCTTTCACGCCAAGATAAGTCGCGGTCAGTTGCATTGCGCCGGGCAGATCTCGCTGCACCGCCAACTGCCACGTTTGCGCGTATCCCACGCGGAAGTTTGGATCGACTGCGAAGTTGTCGGGGTTGGAGGAAGAGCATGAGTTGAATCCGTTTGCCAGCGTCAGCGGGCAGGCGGCGCTGTTCTGCTCCCTTAGGCTCGTCGACAGCGGAGACTGCTGGGCCAGTTGCAGCGCGGGCGCCAGGTAGACCGAAGTGTCGTGATAGATTCCGTAACCCGCGCGGACCACAATGGTCGAAGCGGGAATGGGACGCCACGAAATGCCGATACGCGGTTCAAACCCGAGCCTGTCCGGCCGGATCAGTGAGCTGGGATAGTGCGTGCCGGTGACGGCCCCGACAGGATCGCTGCCCACAACCGGCGCGGCAGCCGTAAAGTCGGACGTGAGGTCGAGATTCACCAGCCGCCCGTGAATCTCCGTCATGGGCTCGCCGTCCTCCCAGCGCATGCCCGCGTTGATGGTCAACACAGACAGAATGCGCCAATCGTCTGTTGCGTAAGCGGCGTAGACCGGTTGGCGAAAGTATTTGTCCGCATTGCCAAATGCAATCGAACTCGTATCCGGCACTCCCAGCAGAAAATCGGCGAAGTCCGACCCGCTTGTCGCCGTGCTGGTTGCCGTGCCTTGGGTTGCGGCGCCTGTAAAGGTAAACGCCCCCCTCGGGTTCTGCTCAAAGAAATCGTTGTACTGCTGTTTGCGGAAATCGCCGCCCACAGTGATGTTGTGATGGCCGCGATAAATAGCCGCCGACCCGGAGAAACCGTCGGTGCGGTTGCGGTTGAACTCGCTGTTGGCGTCGCTGAGACCGGCAATGCCGCTTGAAAAGTTGAGCGCCGGCGGACCCCAATTAGTCGGGTCCTGATCGTCGCCGCTTATCCCCGCCGCTCCAGCGACGTTCTCGCGGCCTGCAAAGTTGGGCACGATCAGCGTTCTCGACCGGCTGAAGCGGTAGCCTGTATACACAAATACGTGCTGGTTGAATCGGTGCGACCAATTGATATTTGTATTGATGCCCAGCGTATCGGTCGTGTCCACAAAGCCGAAAAAGTTCTCGTTGCCGGTCCTTGTGCTCTGCAGGTTGAAGGCTCCGTTGAGCTGGTCCTTGCGGCCGAGCGTCTTGTTCAGGCGCAGTTGCACCACGTCCTGATGGCTGCTGCCGAGCACGGGCGCCTGGTAGTTGTAGCCCGACGCGCCGGCAATATTCGGCATGGGGTAGAGCGCTAACAGCGCCTGCGCCTGCGTGCTCACGGGGACAACATTGCCGGCGAACGGCAGCCCTGTCGCAGGATTGTAAACCGTGACCGGCTGGCCCACCGCATTCAACAAGCCAAACAGATTCCCCGCACGCTCTGCCCCGGTAGGGACGAGTCCGGGCTGAATGGCCGCGGTGTGGTCGCGCGTCCACTGGTAGGCGACAAAGAAGTTAGGCCCGCGCGGCAGCACGTGCGGAATCTTGATCGGTCCGCCCAGCGCAACCATGCCGGTTATGCGATCATAACTGGCCTTCGGCGTGTCGAACCCGCTCAGTGAATACGGCCGCGCATCGAGAGCGGAGTTATTCAGAACCGCCGCGAACCCGCCCGTGTAGAGGCTCTTGCTGTTCGGTCTTCGGTTCCCGAAAGCCTGGTCGAGCGAGTATTGGCTCATCGCCGCATTGTTCACGCTGCCATTCACCAGAAAGCCGTCCGACGCCTGCTGGCTCTGCTCCTCCGTCGGCTTCGGCATCTCTGCAACCGCGGCGGCGGCGCCTGTTGCTTCACGCTTCTTCGCAGCCCCGGGCGTGTTCACTGCCACAGGCAAACTCGGCGGCGCTTGCGTCAGCTTGGTGCGCGCCATCAGTTGGTCCAGCGGCAGCAGCGTCAACTCCCACTTGCCCGCGGCCATGTTCGCGCCAACCGTCACCTCTGCCTGAATCGTCGAGAAACACTGCATCTCGATCTCGATCTTCCACGGCCCATCCGCAAGGTCTGGAAAATCATACAGGCCACCCTGATCGGAAACAGTGCTGACCTTCTTCTCGCCTTGCGTCGCCGTGATCGTAGCTCCCGGAACCGGCAATCCGCCGAACGTAACTTGCCCGTGATACTCCGAAGCCGCAGCCACGCAAGAGCCGCAGAGACTCGCAAGAATGCAGAAGAGCAAGATTTTGGCAAAGCGCCGCACCATCCGGTGACTCCAGTTCGATCCTAATTTGCCGAAGGCTTTTCAATATGATCGATGACAAGAGCCTCCACCTTGGCCTTTGTCGATTCAAGTTTCAACCCCAATTGCTCTTGAAGCGCCGTGAGGATCGATGGTCCAGAAGACTCCAGCGCATTTGCGCTTGACTCCCCTTGACTCGCGCCAGCCCCATTCAACGTTGCCTTGTGAGCTTCATCCAGCGTCCAACTCAACAAGAAATCATAACTGCCGGGCAGGGCGGTTTCGTCAATCACCACGCGGCCGCCTATGTCGTCCCTGCCCGATAGCCAGTCCGTAAACATGGCCATCGAAACAGCCCCTGCCCTCAGTTCTCCCCTCGACCCTCCAGTCAGAGTTGGCATGCGCTGCATCTGCGTTTGCGGTGTTACTTTCGCCATGGTCGGCTTTGGCCCATTCTTTGCCACCGTCAATGCGTAGACTGGTATCTCCTTCATCTGCCTGCTCACTTCCAGCTTGAATCGATCCATGAGCAGCGATTGAACCATCATTCGGTATTGTTCAAACTTTTGATCGGGAGCGAGTTTATTCATCGCCTCACCTTGCGAGTCCGCAATCTTGGCGTCGATGTCGAACTTATCTACCCCGATCCAGCGCGGCTCTTTGGGAAGCTGGTCATCCGATTTGATGTTGTAAGCAAACCGGATCAGCGCCGTCACGGTTCCGTTCTCCACTCTGAATCTTGTGGCCGAGATCATGAAATTGCGCAGGTCGTTGTCGGCGTTGCTCAGCCTGATCGAAGCGACTTCGAATGCCGGCAACTGGGCCGCTGCGAGCTGAGCCTGCGGCGTTGTTGCGATCGCTTGACCCAATGCGCCCTGAGCGGCAAGCGCCACCAATCCAGCCGCGATCAACAACGTGTTTTTGCTGCGCTTCAGTTCGCTCATGAACTCTCAAGACACTCGTTAGCGATGCCGCCCATCATTGATTCGTGAAACTTGACGGCGACTTACAATATAAGACACCGAAGTCCTTTCGTTTGTTCCCGCGCCTCAGCCATTTCTCGCGGACTTATCACGCCGCTCAATGATCCTAATTCGCCGAAGGTCTCTCGACCTGATCGATCACGAGAGCCTCTGAAAGCCCCTTGCGCGATTCAAGTTTCAGTCCCAGTTGCTCCTGAACAGCCGCGAAGATGGGAGGAGCGAAAGAACTGGAATTCATTGCATCCCTCACTTCGTCGGGAGTATATCGCAGCGTGAAATCATAGTTGCCCTTGAGTCCGGTCTTGTTCTCAACCGTAGAACGCAACATTCCTGCAAGTTGAGGTGTGAACCCTTCCATGGAAATCCCTTCAGCGGTCAGCGTCATTGCGTCTGTTTCCCACCCCATTCTCATCATGCCTTGAGGTCGCTGGCCGTTGGGGCCGTTGTTCCCATCCGCGGCTGCGGTGGTGGGTGCCGATGGGTGCATCTTGGGACCGCTCTTCGCGACAACTAGAGTAAATACCGGAACCTGCTTTGTCTCGCGGTGAATCGTCAGTTTGAACCGCTCAGCCAAAACGGCCTGTAGCATCTGTTGCCTCATCAGTTGCGCCTGCCCCGGAGCAAGTTTGCCAAGCATCTCCATGGTGGAATCGTCCATTTTGGCATTGACGTCGTAATAGTCGGAATCGACCCAGCCTGGACCTCCCGAAACCTGATAATCGCTTAATCCGTACGCCATGCAGACGAGGCTCTTCAACGTCACATTCGTCGCAGTCATGCCATCCGGATCCGTTCTCATCATGACCATCATCGTTCCACCATCGGATGTGTATTTGGAGAGCTTGATGGAAGCGACATCGTACATAGGCGTCCCGGCGGCTGCGCTTTCCCCAGACAAATGCGCAGCGCCCGGAGTTATGTTCCGCTGGCCACTCAGGTTTGGCGCCGCCAGCCCCACTGATCCAACAGCAACCAGCAGTAACCCTTTCCCAATACCCAGCTTGAGCGCAGCTCGCCCGGTCATCGTGCGGACAATCCTTTCCCTCGAGACAGACACCCGCGATTCCAAAAACTCAAAGCAACTTACCTCTTGAGCCTAAGCAGACCGTGGTAAAATCCGAAAATTCTGAAAACCTTCCCTCAGGGGCTGAAGCCCATCGTTTATTTTCAGTCTTACGGCACGACTAAAGTCGTGCCCTTTCAAAACACGACTTTTACCACAGGCTGTTAGCAGACTTCGCCGATGAGACGTTCCTCGTTTCCATTGCGCTCTGCGTCTCCGATTTGATTGCCCGCCCGGTGTCCCGTTCCTTTCCGCCAATGTTAGTTCGCTGAAGGCTTCTCCACGTGGTCGATGGCGATCACATCCACAGGAGTCTTCTCCGCATCCAGCTTCAGCCCAAGCTGCTGCTGAATCGCTTCGAACAGTCCCGGCGCAGACTCAGTCGCGTTTGCCTGCGGCGGCACCGGCGGCGGGTGTCCGTTGAACTGCGAGTCATCCGGCGCGAAGGTGCACTGATAATCAAACCGGCCTTTGATTCCAGTCTGGTCCACTACCGGCCGGTCCAGGACAAGCATCTGCAGAAAGCTGGCAAAGTCCCCCACCGTCGCATTCACCATGTTCAGCGTGATGCCGCCGGCGCCGGGACGAATGCCGATGCCGGGCAGCGGCCCTTTCAACTGCGTCGGCGTGAGCTTCTGACCGCCTTTGCCAACCGTGAGCACATACGCCGAAAGCTCCTTCTTGTCGTTATGGAATGCAAGCTTGAATCGGTCCGTCAGGAGCTTCTTGATCATGGTCCGCAACTGCTCCGCGTTCGGCACGCCCTCCTGTTCGGGCACCGCGGCAATGTCGTATCGATCCTTGTCCATCCAATCCGGCCCACCGACGATCTGCTTTGCCTGCACATTGTAGGCAAACGCGATCAGGTCGCCCAATGACGAATTGCGCGTGGCAAAGTTGCGCCCGCGCAGCGTGAGTCCCTGCATGCTCGCCGCGCCGGAGTTGTTCGGCTTGATGGTCGCCACTTCAAACGAAGGATCTGCATTCTCTGCCATCGGCGGCTGGGGCGCTGGTGGCGTCGGGATCTCCCAGGCCGTCTCCGGCGTGGCGCGCGTCAAGGTAAGCGGAATGGGATTCGGTCCCTGACTCCAATTGCCTACGATCGTTTTTCCATCCGCGCTCAGCTTGCCCTCATACGTGCCGCCGATCAGGGCCAGCGCAAGCTTTACAGTCGTGCCTTGCAAGGTGACCGTGTTCGCGTTAAACGGCTGGCCACCCTGGTCGATGCTGTAGAAGACCGCTTTGTAGCTGCCATCGTCCGCCTTGGTGATCTTGACCACCGTGCGCAGGTCCCGGCCCGCGTTAAGCGTGCCCTGCCAGGTGCCTGCGATGCCCTGCGCCGGTGCCGCGGCCGTAGCTTGCGCCGGCGTCGCGGGAGCAGCCTGAGCGCGGACTTGATTCACGTTTACAAAACCGAACGCAATCGGCATCGCCATCGCAGCAATGCCCGCCAGGTTAAGCAACATCTTGCTTCTGAAACCCAATTTGCGAGCCACACGTTCAATCATGATACAAACAGTCCTTTTCCCCGATCGGCATCCATGATTCCAGAGACGCAAACCAGCCTTGATTCTTTTCCCCAGTTGAGAATACATCGATAAGACGTTCGTACGCTTCTTTTGGTTCGGCAGTTCCCTGGTTTTATCCGCAGCCGTTGCCTCGTTCCGGTCCCTTGCGCTTGGCGTCGATGCGCGCGCCCGTCATCGCAGATTGCCGCGCCGCCGCTGCCGGTTGTGGCGTCGCACTGTTCAGGCATTGCGCCCTGCGCTACACTTGCTCATTAATCCACATACGACGCCAGCCGGCGGGTCAACGGGCCAAGTCTCTTTGCTAGGGAGGATTTCCGTGTCCAGGCAAGACAATGACAGTTCGGCGCAACCCAGAGACCAGGAGGGGATGCAGGCCGCGCAGTTCGCCATGCGCCTCTCGCTGATCTTTGGCTTTGCCATGCTCATCGGCAAGTTAGCCGCCTATTTCATGACCCATTCCGCGGCTATCTTCTCGGACGCGGCCGAATCGGTCATTCACGTCATCGCCGTGGGTTTTGCCAGCTTCAGTCTTCGCCTCAGCACCAGGCCGGCTTCCCATCACTTCCTCTACGGCTATGAGCGAATCACGTTCTTCTCCGCGGGCTTTGAGGGAGCCATGATTGTGGTGGCGGCAATCGCCATTCTCTGTGAGTCCATCTACGAGTGGATCGCCGGGCTCCAACTGCAACGCCTCGGTTCGGGTGTTCTGCTCATTCTGATTGCTGGAATCCTCAATGCGGGCCTTGGCTACTACCTCATTCGCACCGGCCGCCGAACCAATTCCCTCATCCTCCAAGCCAACGGCAAGCACGTTCTGACCGACAGTTGGACCAGCTTTGGCGTTGTCGCGGGGCTGGGCCTGGTAATGCTTACCCACTGGAAGCCATTCGATCCCATCGTGGCCATCGTCGTCGCTGTCAACATTCTCTGGTCCGGCGGACGACTGTGCTGGCAATCCGCTGTCGGCCTCCTGGACTACTCCGATCCTGAAGCCGGCCGGCGGATTCGCGAACGCCTCGACGCCATCTGCACAGAACTCGATATTCAATACCACGGCGTGCGTTTCCGCACCACTGGCTATCGCCAGATCATCGAAGTCCACCTCCTGTTCCCGCGTCTTACATCGGTCAGCGACGCCCATGCTCTCGCCACAGTTCTTGAGGAGCGCTTGCCCGCTGAACTGGGCATGCCCGCCGAAGTCATCACCCACCTCGAAGCATTGGAAGACCACGCCGAAGTCCACCACCACCAGCACTACACAGGAAAGCCTGGGTAAGATGCTCCTGCTTCCCCCAAGTCCCGTCCGCCGCGGCGGAGAGACCTGGAAATCCACAAACCCCACCAGCCCCCTGACAGCTGATTCTCTGTTTTCTGACCCCTGATCTCTGACCCCTGACCACTGTTTTTGCTATGATTACGTCTATACAGTGAGCGCCTGTTCCCCTCAGGGCCCTCCCCGGTGGTGTCCGTGTCTCGATTCTTCCAGCGTCTCGTCTTCGGCCTATCCATAGCGATCTGCCTCACCCTTGCCTCCGGCATCCTTTTTGGCGAGTTCGGCTGGTTTGGCGTCCACGCCGGCGGCGAGCAGGATGGCGCCTACCGCCAGATGCGCGTCTACTCCGAGGTCCTCAAGAAGGTCCAGACCGACTACGTCACCGTCCCCAACATCAATGACGTCACCACCGGCGCACTTCACGGCCTGCTCGAATCGCTCGATGCCGACTCCAGCTACCTCACCCCTACCGAGTACAAAATCTACAAGGACCGCCCCACGGCCGGCGTTGCCCAGGTCGGCATCGTCGTCTCCAAGCGCTTCGGCTACGCCACCATCGTCAGTGTGCTGCCCGGTTCGCCCGCCGACAAGGAGCACCTCGCCGACGGCGACGTCATCGAGTCCATCGGCGACCAGTCCACCCGCGAGCTGTCGTTGGCGGTCATCCGCCTCATGCTTGAGGGCAAGCCCGGAAGCAACATCGCTCTCTCGGTCATTCGCCCGCGCAAGGCCGACCCCGACAAGCTCACGCTTACCCGCTCCATCGCCGCCCCGCCCGCGCTCTCCGAACAGCAATACGATAACTCCACTATCCTTTACCTCAAACCCGGCCAGCTCACCGCGGCCCGCGTCGATGAAATTGCCGTCAGACTCAAGTCCGCAGGCAAGAATCGCAAGGTTCTTCTCGACCTCCGCGACGCCTCCGGCGACGATCCTCAGCAGGGGCTCCGCCTGGCCAACTTCTTCCTCAAGCAGGGCACGATGGCCACGCTCCAGGGCCAGAAGTTCCCCGTGCAGACATTCACCGCCGATCCCGCAAAATTCCTGACCGCAGCCCCGCTCGCCATCCTCATCAACCGCGGCACCTACGGCGCTGCTGAACTCACCGCCGCCGCCATTGAGGACGCAAAACGCGGCGACGTAGTCGGCGAGCGCACCTTCGGCGAGGGCTCCATCCAGAAGGAAATCGAACTCCCCGACGGCGCCGCCCTCCTGCTGACCGTGGCCAAGTTTCAGAGCCCCTCCGGGAAGAATATCCAGGACGATGCCGTCACTCCCACAGTGGCCGTCGGCACGCCGAGCGAGGATCAGGACGAGGAAGCGCCACCCGCCAAGGGCGACGAACCCCTCAACAAAGCCCTCGAACTCCTGAAGGCGAAGAATGGTTGACCTTCCCGCCCCGATACGGCATGAGGCCGTCGGTTCGCGACTTCGTGAAGACCGTATTTAGACCTTGCACTCCTTGAATCGTTGCGCCAAGATTGTACGGTGGGAGAACAATCATGCCAGAAGTCATCGCGCCGCCGCCCATTCCTATCGGCAAGATCAAGAGCTTTGGCGCCTTCGGCCCGAAGTACGAGGTTGGCCGCGCCCTTCGTCAATTGGACGATGGCGACTGGCTTGTCGAAATCAAAATGGTAGAAACCGGCGAGACGTCCGAGTACCGGATGACTCATGTTTTCGATGACCCAGAGGCCCGCTGATGTATGCAGTCGCCTTTGATCTGACCGTTGGCGACGCCGAAAAACACCACCCCAAAGGTGTTTCTCAGGCGTACACAGAGATCGGCGCCGTGCTGGCAGAGCATGACTTTCGACGTGTGCAAGGCAGCCTCTACATCACTGACAGCGAGGACATGGCGAATCTCTTCTTGGCAATTCAATCTCTGCGTGCTCGTGCACGGTTTCCGAAGTCTGTACGTGATATTCGCGCATTCCGCGTCGAGCAGTGGTCGGACTTCACTGCAGTTGTAAAAGGGGAGAGAGCGTGAATGGTGGAGTAAGGATCGAGGTAACCGCCGGGAACCCGCCCCCGTGCCTTTTCTATCCCGATTCCCAACCCCATTCCCTATCTTGCACTTCATGGTGCGTGTAACTCTTTCGTCGCATACATTTGCATCACTGAAATGCTAGCCTTGGACTGAAGCATTTTCTCCCCAGCGCCTTGGAGAGATGCTCACGAGGCTTGAATCTTTTGGCGATCCTCCCCCCTGAGCGCCTGGAACCATCGCGCCTGGATTCGTCGCGCCTGGATCCAGCGAACCCGGACCGGCCGCGCTACGAACCGCGCCCGCTTGCCCGGCCTCGACGCACGCAAGTCAAGACGCTTTCAGCCAAACGCCGGCGCAAGCTCGTCGGCAAGCTCGCGCTCGTCTCCCTGCTCACCCTCGCGGTCATTACCGGCTCCCTGGCCGGCCTCACCCTCGTCTACTCCTTCGATCTGCCTCAAATCAACGACCTCGAGCGTTACCGCCCCTCCACCACCACCGAACTCTATGACCAGAAGGGCCGCATCATCGGCTCGTTTGCCCTCGAGCGCCGTGAAGTGGTCGGCTACGACGGCTTCGCCCCCGTCCTGCGCCAGGCCGTCATCTCCATTGAAGACAAGAGCTTCGAGTCCCACTGGGGTGTCAATGTCTTCCGCGTCGTGGGCGCCGTCTGGTACGACATCCGCAGCAAAGGTCGCGCCCAGGGCGCCTCCACGCTCACCATGCAATTGGCCCGCAACCTCTTCCTCTCCTCCACGCGCACCGCCACGCGCAAGCTCCAGGAAGCCTATCTGGCCATCCAGATTGAGCGCTCCTTCACCAAGGAGCAGATTTTCACCCTCTACGGCAACCAGATCTACCTCGGCTCTGGAATGTACGGCTTCGAAGCCGCTTCTGAGTTCTTCTTCTCAAAGCACGCCAAGGATCTTAGTCTTACTGAAGCCGCCCTCCTGGCCGGACTGCCCAAGGGACCGGCTGCCTTTTCGCCCCTGCTCTACCCTGAAAAAGCCCTCCGCCGCCGCAACCTGGTCCTCACTGAGATGGAGCTTGACAAAGCAATCACCCACCAGGAGGCCGAGCAGGCGCGCCAGGCCCCTCTTGGCCTGCACACCGCCCAACCCGAAATGTCCGTCGCCCCCTGGTTCCAGGAGGAAGTCCGCCGCGAGCTGGAAAAGCGCTTCGGCGCCGAGCAGGTGCATGAGGCCGGCCTCAAGGTCCAAACCACCCTCGATCTCGACCTGCAGCAGACCGCCAACCGAGCCGTCGCCGACGGCCTTGCTGCCTACGAGCGCCGCCATGGATGGCATTCCAAGCTTGAAAACGTCCTCGCCGGCGGAGCCACCCTTGAGGACTACAGACATCCCGACTGGGCCATGAAGTCCCGCCCCGGCGACTACGTGCATGCCCTCGTCACCAGCGTCCTCCCGCTGGAAATTCGCGCCCGTGTCGGTCCTGCCAGCCAGCTTCCAGCCGGCCAGGTTCCAGCCGGCCAACAAAACAATGAAATCGTCCTCCTGCCCGAAGACTGGCTGTGGACCGGCCAGCGCCACGGCGACGCCCTCGTCAAACCCGGCGACATCATCTACGTCCACCTTGCCGACGCCATGGAAGGAACCGGCCGCCGCGCCACCCTCGAGCAGGATTCAGGCGCACAAGGAGCGCTGATGGCCATGGATAACACCACCGGCGACGTCCTCGCCATGGTTGGCGGCCGCGATTACGCGCTAAGCCAGTTCAACCGCGCCACACAGGCGGAAAGACAGACCGGCTCCAGCTTCAAGCCCTATGTCTACACCGCCGCCATCGAAGAAGGCGCCAATCCGACTGACATCATCGTCGACGGCCCCGTCAGCTTCGGCAGTTATACCCCCCACAACTACGAAAACAACTACCTCGGCGCCATGACCCTCACCAACGCCTTCGCCGAATCGCGCAACATCCCCGCCCTCAAGCTCGCCGCCCGCGTCGGCATTCACAAGGTCATTGACATGACCCACCGCTTCGGCGTCACCACCAACATTCCCGCCTATCTGCCCATCGCCATTGGCGCGGTCGAAATCACGCTCGAGGAGCAGCTCGCCTCCTACGCGGTGTTTCCCAACGACGGCCTCCGCGTAACTCCCCGCCTCATCCGCAAAGTCTCCAACGCCGACGGCATCACCCTTTGGGAAGACAATCCCGAAGTCAGCGAGGTCATCGACCAGCAGACAGCGCGCACCATGATGATCCTGCTCCGCGCCGTCACCCAACACGGCACCGGCGCCGCCGCTGCCCAGCTCAATCACCCCCTTGGCGGCAAGACCGGCACCACCAGCGACTTCACTGACGCCTGGTTTCTTGGCTTCTCGCCCTCCATCACCTGCGGCGTATGGGTCGGCTATGACAATCGCCAGTCCCTCGGCGAAAAAGAGACCGGAGCCAAGGCCGCGCTCCCCATCTGGATGGCCGTCATGCGCCAAGCCATCGCCGGCAAGGACGACGAACAGTTCCTCAGCGATCAGAACGCTCAGCAATCTCGACCGCTGCTGCAGGCAGTCGCGCACGCACCCGCCGTCCCAACTCTCGCATCCGCGGCATTCCGCACTCCCACCAAACCAAGGGGGCTTGCCAAGCCGCCCGTTTCCTCGCCGCCAGTCGTCTCACCAGCCAAGCCACCCACTCAAACCGCCCTCAAACCGCCAGCAAGGTTAACTGAAGCCACCTTTCCAGCCACGCCGCAGGTCAAACCCGCATTGCACTCGCAACTCGCACCCCCTATCCCCAAAGGCACCGTCAAGCCCGCTCTTGCGTCCACGCCCTGACCCTCATCATTCACAAGAACCTTTGTCTCGAACGCAAGTGCGGGCGCCCCAGGTCTCGATCTTGAGACCTGGGAGACGACAACAGCATCAACCCCGGAAATTCGAGCAATAAGGAAAACGCTAGAAGCTAGAAGCTGCTCGCCAACCGAAAATATCTCTTAGCCTTTGCCACATCCTTAAATATCTGTTCCTTCAGCGCCTCCGCCGAGGGCCACACCATCTCCCCGCGCAGCCGCATCAAGAATTCCAGCTCAACCGGCGTCTCCTCATTCATCTCAACGGCCTCGAAATCCAGAATGTGCGACTCCACGGCAAACGACGCCTCGCCAAATGTAGGCCGGTTGCCCACATTCGTCACCGCCTGAAAGCAACGCCCGCCAACCGTCAGCCGCGTCACATAAACCCCAAACCCCGGCAGCAGTCCCTCATAGGCAGCCAGATTCACAGTCGGCACCAGCAGCCGGGTCCCAATCCCTCTGCCCCGTGCCTGTCTCGAGCGCACTTCAAATGGCCGTCCCAGCATCCACCGCGCCCGCCGCACATCTCCCGCCGCCACCAGCGCCCGAATCGCCGAGCTCGAAACCTCAAGCCCATGCACCCGCACCGCGGAATGCACGTGAACGCCAAACCCGAACCCGGCGCCAAACTCCCTGAGTTCCTCAACCCCGGCCTCAGCCTGATGCCCAAAGTGAAAGTTCCCGCCCTCGTGCAGAGAGCGAACCGCAAGCGCGCCCACAAGAATCCGCTCGACAAACTCCTTCGCCGGTAACCGTGCCAACGCCTCGTCAAACTTCAGCACCACCACCGCATCGATGCCCGTCTCAGCCAGCAGGCGAACTCGGTCATCCATGGGCGTCAGCAGCTTTGGCGCCGTGGCTGGGCGCAGATACTGCTCCGGGTGCGGATCGAAGGTTATCGCAACCGATCGCACACCGCGGCCCAGCGCGGCCAGTTCACTCGCTTCGGCCACCACCGCCTGAAGAATCTCCCGGTGCCCCAGATGCACGCCGTCGAAGTTCCCAATCGCGGCCACCGACGGCCCAAAGCCGGCAGGAATTTCTTCAACCGACCGATAAACAGGGACCACGCGCCCGGCGCCCTTGTTCTTTTTGTCCATTTCGCTCGTCTTCCGGCTCATAGGCGCACAGCCAGCTCAAGCCCGTCGTAAGCCAGCGCCACCCCAGACGGCAGCGTCCGGTTGGTCTCTTCGTGCCCCAGCTCATGCGCAATGTGCGTCAGCCAGGTCTGTCCCGCCCCAACGCGCCGCGCCCAGCCAATCGCCTGGTCCACGGTCGCGTGACTCGGGTGGGGTTTGTAGCGCAAAGCGGAGAGCACAAGATGGTCCAGACCCTCCAGCAGCGCAAAGCTCTCTTCGGGAATGTCGCTCACGTCGGTCAGGTAAGCCGCCCGCCCAAAACGGAAGCCGGCGATCTCCATCTTCCCATGCATCACCGGAACGCGAATAAACTCCACCCCATGAATCGGATTCCTGTCAGCCAAAGGCTCCAGCCGGACCCGCGCCCGGTTCGGATAGGTGGCTTCCGGCGAAAACGTGTACTCGTAGATGTGTTCGAGCGTCGCCGCCGTCTCCGCCGAGGCGTACAGGGGAATCGGACCGCCCTCTTTGAACGCCGTAAAGCTCAGCGGCCTAAGATCGTCCAGCCCCAGGATGTGGTCCGCGTGGGAGTGCGTATAAAACACCGCGTCCACCCGAGTCAGCCCGTTCCGCAAGGCCTGCTCGCGGAAGTCCGGGCCGGTATCGATCACTATCACCCGCTCCCGGCCGTCCGGCTCATTCCAGCGCACCAGCGCCGAAGGCCGAAGCCGCCGGTCATGCGGATCCGCCGAGGTGCAGATCGCGCACCTGCACCCCAGCGTTGGAACCCCCATCGAGGTCCCCGTCCCCAGAAAAGTCAGCCGCCCGTCCATAAGCTCTCGTAAAACTGATCACTGACAACTGATCGCTGACAACTGCTTTTACCTCTTGCCCGGCGGCGGAGGCTGTGGCGGCTGCATCCCCTGGAGCGTGATCATGCTGGTCAGCTCCATAAAGGCCATCCGCGCCTCAAAAAGAACCGCCTGCAGAGTGCGATCCTCCGCTTCGGTCAGATTCCCGCGCGTCTTTTCCGCCAGCACGCCCAGCAGATCGATCGTAGTCCGCGCGCCTAGAATGTCCACCCGTGGCCGCTGCCCTTCCTGCGCACCCGCCCCCAACTGAATCATCGCGGAAACGTAAAACTGCTGCACAAGATGCTCAAACCCGATCGGCGGCTGTGCCCCCACGCTTGGATTCTGCGCCCGCACCAGCTCCTCAAGCCGCTGAGACGAGGCATCGTAGGCCGTCTTCTGCTGTTGGCTCTCCGCGGCGGTCGGTGCGGGCGGCAACTCCGTCTCCGCCTCCAATGCATCCCCGGCAACCTCCGCCGGGACCGTATCCCGCCCCGTCTTCTGTTCGGCCTCTTGCCGGCCCTCATTGACCACCAGCCGAGGGCCGCCGCCCGTTTCCACAGCCTGAGGCGGCTCAACCGGTGCAGCCTCACCCTCAGCCGCCTGACGGTTCGCTGCTTCTTCTTCGTCTGCCTTGAACTTCCGGCGGTCAATCACGGTAAATTTGGGTGTTTCGCTCATAACTCCAGGTTTCCAATCCATCTCTCTGATTTGCTGACTTGCTGACCCGAGGGTGCCCCTGGTCTCGGCTTCGAGACCAGGGAGACAATCCCGCTGACTTGCTGACCCGCTAAAGCCCCGGCGCCGCGCCCAGAATCCATGCCGTCCCCTTGCCCGTTCCAGCAGTGTAGTGCAACGCCTGGTGGCGCGTTTCGGCGCCCCCGCGAATCATCCCCAGCGCAAAAGCGCGCCTTCCCCCCGTCAAACTCTCCGCGGATGAAGACCTGCCAGTCGAGACCCCGCCCAGCGCCAATTCAGCAGCACTGGTGATATGTCCGGCAGCCGTTTCCCCGTCCAATGCACCGTCGTCGAAGTGGAGTGCTGTACCCCCTGCCGGCACCGGTCCAAAAAGCTCAAGCTGCAGCAGATGCTTGTGAACATTCCCCCGCGATCTGATCCGCTCCACAACCTCCTGCCCCAGGTAGCACCCCTTGTTGAAGTGCAGCGCCCGCATCTGCGAGGTCTCCTGCGCCAAATCCCGCTCCACAATGTCAACCCCGTACGCCGGAATCCCTTCGGCAATCCGAAACGCCTCGACTGCAGCCGTTCCCACCGGGGTCGCCGCCGCCGTCCGCAGCCCCAACCACAGCTTACCCAGCCCCGCCAACGGAACCCAAAGCTCGTAGTGCAAGGCAAGCACGCCATAGCCGCGCACGATCCGCAGAGCCAGCCCGTTCCACTCCACCCGCGTTCCCGTCAACGGCTCGGAAAGCGTCGGCAGACTCAGCCTGCCCAGCACCTCATCGGCTTCCGATCCGGTTAGCCCAATCGCGGTCTCTCCGCTCAACGGCGCCAGCTCCACATCGTCCATGATGATGAAGCGGTCCAGGTGCTCCATCAACTTTTCATATTGATCGGCTGCAATATTAAGTTCCAGTTCGTCGTTCTCACGCCAAACCATCAGGTCGCCCTGAACCCGGCCCTGGGAATTGAGCACCAGATTCCACGCGCCGCCATGGGGCTCCAGCTCGGTCACAGTATTGGTGACCATCCCGCTCAGCCAGCGAAACCGGTCTTCTCCATGCACGGCCACGCGCTTCAGCCAGCCCAGGTCGTGAATTGCCGCCCCTTTGGCCAGCGCCGCTATTTCCAGTGCTGGCGCGTCCAATTCAAGTGGGCTAAGCACGCCACGATAGGCCCTGAGTTCATGCGGCGTAGCGGAGGATTCAAGCAACGTAGCCAGCGGAGTGGCCTGCACCGTTGCCGCAAGGTCAATTTCAGTCAAGTCGGTTTCAGTCATAAGCAACGCTTTTCCGCAGTCGCGCACGGATTTCCTCTCGAAACCTCGCGCCAAACCGCTTCATGATTATAGCCTTGGAACTAAGATGCGGTAGCCCCGGCCCCAAAGCCCTAGACTTTAGGCCGGAACCGCCTGGAGTGTCAATGCATAGCAAGCAGCACCGAGTGGCGGGAAGAGTCTGGCAAACACTTGCCCTGGCGGCAGCGGTCTGCCTTGCGGGGTCAGCCGCAGCAGCCCCAGTTCAGCAGCCGACGGCCTCCCAGCCCCCCGCCCAGAAAGAAACCCACATCACCCCCGACCAGGCCAAGCAACTCTTCGCCCTCGTGGATGAACTCATCAAGTTCTCCTCACAGGAGACCGGCCTGCCCATCAAATCCACCGTCAAGCGCCAGCTCACCACCCGCGCCACCGTCGAAAGCTACCTCAAGGAAAAATTCGACGAGGACCAGGGCGCCAAGCGTCTCCAGAAGGGCGAAATCGTCCTCAAGAAATTCGGCCTCCTCGACCGCGACTTCGCCCTCAAGCCCTTTCTCCTGGCCCTGCTCAATGAACAGATCGAAGCCTACTACGACTCCAAGACCAAGACCGTCAACATGCTCGACTGGGTAAGCATCGATGAGCAAAAGCCGGTCCTTGCGCACGAGCTCACACACGCCCTGCAGGACCAGCACTCCGACCTGGAAAAGTGGAACGATCAGACCCCCGACGAGGTCTCTACCAACTCATCCGGCGACACCGACCACCTCGCCAAAGACGAGCTCGACACCGCCCGCGATGCCGTCGCCGAAGGCCAGGCCACTGCTGTCATGATGGACTACATCCTCAAGCCCATGGGCAAGAGCCTCATCAAAAACCCCGAAGTGATGGAATTTGCCAAGCAGCAAATGTCCGCCTCGGACAGTTCTCCGGTCCTCTCCCGCGCCCCGCTCCTGCTCTCCGAGTCCCTGCTCTTCCCCTATCGCGAGGGCCTGAGCTTCGAGCAGGACGTATGGATGGACCAGGGACAGGCCGCCGCATTTGCCGGAGCCCTCGACCACCCGCCCACATCCAGTTGGGAGATCATCAACCCCCGCGAATACGAGCACAGGCACACTCCCGCCGTGCCCCTGATGCCAGACATTCATCCCCTCGTCGACAAGGTCTACAAGCCCTACGACATCGGCCAGGTTGGCCAGCTCGATCTCCATATTCTGGCGGAATTATTCGGTGGCGACGACGCAGCCCGCGACCTCACCCCCGCCTGGGATGGCGGCCTCTACTGGGCTGGCCAGCGCCTCTCCGCCAAGACTCCCGAGGAGCAGGCCAGCACCAAATCCCTGGCTCTCTTCTACCTCTCCGTCTGGAAGAACGCCGCCTCCGCCGAGGCCTTTGCCCGTCTCTACGCCAACAGCCTCGGCCGCAAGTATTCCGGCCTCATGCCCGACCTCGACGCCCAACGTGCCCATGCCGCAAACCTGCCGCCCGGCGAATCTGAACTGGTCTACTCCACCAGCGAAGGCCCCGTCGTCATCACCACGCGTGGCAAGCTAGTCTTCGTCGCCGAGAGCTTCGACCTCGACCTCGCCCGCAATCTCACCAGCCTGATCCTCGACGCCCAAGGCACCGGCGAACTGAAAATGGCCAGCACGACCGGCCCGGAACCAGTAGGTCGGAGCTTTGCAATTCAGCCGGGTGCCCCAGGTCTCGATTCTGAGACCTGGGAACCGCTAACCGCCAACCTGATTCACTTCTTTTCAAACTGCGGCGTAATGAAGGCCGCCGTCACCGCAGCCGTCCAGGCAAAATGACGGATCCTCACGTTGCCCGGAGGCCATTGGCCTTAGGCAGTGTCTGACGAATCCAGAATGTAGGAATTCTGGTAGGTCAGGGCTTTACAGGCTGCGGAAAAAGGCCGGTTCTGGGTCAAAAGCCGCGATTCGTCAGACACTACTTAGTGCCCGCTTAGCGCCACCAGGATCAGTACCGACCCAGACAGCAACATCACGCTGCGATCCGTAGTCGAGATACGCGCGCTGCACCCCGGCCCTCCCTCGACTTCCAACTTCATATTTGGCAGGCCCACCACGATTCCCGGACGCACAGTATCCGGAGGTCCGCCGGGATTGAACCGGTCGTCCAAGGTCTGACCCTTGGGCACGTTGTGGTCTGTGAGGTGCGCACTATTCCCGCCCATGGGCAGTTGTTCCATCTGGGTCGTCGACCTGTCATTCGCTCCCCGCAGGCCAATCAGCCGAAGGGCCATTTCCTTCTTTCCGCTGCCCGAACAATCGACACGATCGAAGACGAGCCCCAGTTCCGAGGCATTCGAGGTTTTCAGCGATGCAGCGGCTGTGATGTGGGCATAGACCGCGGAACCCGCCAGCAGTGTGCATCCTGGAAAGGCAACTCCGTTCACGATATTTACCCAAATCTCTTTGCCCACCTTCAGATGCGCGGAATCGAGTTCTCCCGACACTTTGGCCTGAATCGTCGACTTCATCGGAATGTCGATGTCGGCGTTGGGGTGACATTGAGATTGAGCATTTGCGGGAGCTTGTGACGCAGGCGCGGTCGCTGAGACCACTGATTTTGCTGACGATGGCTGGGTGGATCCAGGGTTTGCCTGCGCCGAAAGCCCTTGCAAAGCCGCAAACTGTGAGAAGAAAAAGAAGAAAGACGCGAAAACTGGAACTACGGCGATCCGCCCAACCCAGGGGAGCCGGACGATGGAACGACAAGCGACGTACATAGATTCCTCTTCAACCGTCAATTTGCAATACAGCAGGAGTATACGCCGAAGCAATCGCCGTCACATCAGGCTCTGAGTATGGGCCGGATGCTCTGTAAGCGGAAACCAGCGACCTCAATCATGCCGCATCCTTTTGAACCAGATACTCGTTCACTAACTCGGTAACCAGCACTGCCGTCGGAACCGAGACCATGGCTCCGGGGATACCTTCAAGAGCCGCGCCGAGCAGCAAGGCCAATAAAATGGCCAGCGCGGGAAGACCCACGCTGTTCTTCATAATCCGCGGAGTAAGATACGAGTTTTCAACCTGCAAGTAAATCACGTAAAAGATAGCAATCCCCAGCACCCGGCCCCACGAATCGATAGCCGCCACCAGGATTGCGAGTGCCACGCATACCGCAGCGCCCATCACCGGAATAATATTCAGCAATCCCGTCAGCACCCCCAGCGCATACGCATAGCGAACGTGGAGCGAGAGATAGACAAGAGTGCTGGCCACTCCAAGAATGAGCATGAGGCTGCCTTGGCCAACCAGCCACTTACCCATGCGGGTCTCCGCCCGCCGCAGGGTCTTATCCAGCCGATCGCGGCTCTCCAATGGGAAAAACGATAGAAACCATCGGTATGCGTGATCGCCTTCCAGAATAAAATAGACGATAAGAATAAAGCCCATAATGACATTGAAGAGCGCGCCGGCCCAATTCTCGATTGAGAACAGCAGATAGGTTGCCGCCTGGCTGGCGAAATCCTGAACCCGCGAACTAATCTCAGCGGCATTCAGCCGGTCGGCGAATGGAAGAGCTTTAAGCTTCTCTAGAACGTTGGGTAACCGCATGGGCATCTCTCTGCCGAACTCCTGCAAGTCCCGGATCACCGGAGGCAGCGCCAGAAAACCGAAGGCGGTGAGAGCCCCGGCCATAGCCAACAGAAGGAAGAAAATGGCAGATCCCTTGAATGGCCGCCAGCGCCCAATGTGAAAACGCGACGTAGTGCGCACCACCGGGCTCAGCACCACCGCAAACAGGGCGCTCACATACACCAGCATCAACACGCCGCGAACAAGCCATGCCAGATAACAAGCAAAGGCAAGGATGAAGGCAAAGACAATGTCGCTGCGAAGACTGCGCGTTCTGCCGAAGAACCTGGTCATCCGTTCTTCCTCACTTCCTGAAACAAATGCGCCGGGCGCCCCAGGTCTCGCCTTTGAGACCTGGGAGCCAATCTCCGCTGGCAACCGTTCCCTAGTCCCTAGTCCCTGTTTTACTGTCCCCCGCCAAGAATCGACCCCATAATCCCGCCCAGCACCGCCCCTCCAGCCGCCGACCCGGTTTGCCGCGACTCGCCCCGAGGCAGGTACTCGCCGATCTGGTGCGCCAGCCGCGATATCGGCAACGTCTGCAGATACACCGTGCCCGGCCCCTGCAGCACCGCCAGAAAAATCCCGTCGCCGCCGAAGATTGCATTCTTGATCCCCGGAACCGTGGTGATATTGAACCCCACTGAAGCCTGGAACGCACCCACGTGTCCCGGATGCACGCGCAGCACCTCGCCCGGAGCCAGATTCTTCAAAATAAGCTCGCCGGAAAGCTCCAGCCAAGCCGTTCCCACGCCGGCTACCTTCTGCAGCAAGAACCCGTTGCCGCCAAAGATGCCTGCTCCCAGCGACTGCTGGAAACCCACGGTAATCGTCACCTGCGGCGTGGCGCAGAGAAACCCGTGCCGGTGAACCATGTACTCAGCTCCTGGACCAACTTGTACCGGCACAATGTGTCCCGGCACCTTGGTGGCAAACGAGACTTCGCCGGCGGTTTGGTACGCCCGGTACTCGGTCATGAACAGGCTGCCGCCGCCGGCCACCCGCTTGAACGCGCCGAAAAACCCGCCGCCCCCGCCCATTTGCGTATGCGTCGTCATTTGTATCGAGCTGGTCATCCATGAGAGCTCGCCGCTCTCTGAGAACACACTCTCGTTCGGTTCAAGCAGCACATCGAGGACGGGCATGGTCGTGCCCTGAATCTTGGTTTGCATCGGGTCACCTCCTATTGCTCGACAGTGTACCTGACCGGAGCCAATGCTGCGTTACGAATTCTCTCAACAGGTCGGAGGAACTCCGAAGCGAGGCAACTCCCGGATTCCCGCCTGCTTCGAGTCTCTACATCGCCATCTCTCGTCCCCGCACTGATCCTGCCGCGGCGCCCATTTCCCCATTCCCCATCCCCTGATGCAAAATGGTTAAGCAAATCGGAGACCCATGCCATGAACACCCTATTGAAAATCGCCGCTCTTGCCCTCCTGCTCCCCGCCGTCGCCACCCCAGCAATCGCCCAGACCGATTACTTCACCAACTGGCCCGCCGGCACGTCGCCGCAGGATGTCGGCAAGCGTCTAGCCGAGCATTTCATCCCCGCCCCCCATCAGGGCACGGGAACCATCTTCTACGGCGAATGCGCCACTTGGTACGGCGCCCTCACCTTCGCTCAACTCACCCACGACGACGCCCTCCGTCAGCGCCTTATCGACAAATTTGCCCCGCTCATGCCCGGCGGCGCCGAGGCCGCCCGCATCCCCGTACGCCATCACGTTGACGACTCCATCTTCGGCATCGTCCCCCTCGAAATCGGCATGCAAACCAAGGACCCCAAGTATCTCGCCTATGGCCAGTCCTGGGCCGATCGCCAGTGGGAGAACCCCCAGCCCGACGGCCTCTCGGCTGAAACCCGCTATTGGATCGACGACATGTATATGTTGACCATCCTTCAGCTTCAAGCCTACCGCGCCACCGGCGACCACAAGTATCTCGACCGCGATGCCCTCGAAATGGTCTCCTATCTGGACAAGCTCCAGCAGCCCAACGGCCTCTTCTTTCACGCTCCCGATGTCCCCTTCTTTTGGGGCCGCGGCGACGGTTGGATTGCCGCCGGCATGGCCGAGCTGCTCCGCGATTTGCCCGCCAACCATCCTCAGCGCGCTCGCATCCTTCAGGGTTACAAGACCATGATGGCCGCGCTCCTCAAATACCAGTCGAAGGACGGCAGTTGGCGTCAGCTCATCGACCATGACGAATCCTGGCCTGAGACTTCCAGCTCCGCCATGTTCACCTTCGCCATGATCACCGGCGTCAAGAACGGCTGGCTCGACGGCCCCACCTACGGCCCAGCCGCCCGCAAAGCGTGGATGGCCGTCATCGGTTACATCGACCAGCATGACGACACAACCAACGTCTGCGAAGGCACCAACAAACTCAACAGCCTTGACTATTACCTTCAGCGCCACCGCAAGACCGGCGACTTTCACGGCCAGGCCCCCATCCTATGGGCTGCCTCAGCCCTCTTGCGCTAGGTCCGTGACCGGATGAAGATGTTCTATCCAATGAACGAACGTGNNCATACGGCCAAAGAACTAGAGCGTCTTCACCAAGGATGTAAAGCCATGGGCGCCCCAGGTCTCGATTTTCTTGAGACCTGGGAATCACAGGGCCGCCCCATATGATGAAAACGCGGTCCACCGATTCGATCAAAACGTTCAGAACTCTTCGCTGTTTTCCACTGAAGGCAATATGTCGTCCTCGCGAGCGATCCAAACATAAAGCGTGGGCAGCAGGAAGACGCCGATCACCAGGTTGGCCAGCAGCCCGCCCACAATCACGATGGCGAAGGGCCGCTGCGAGTCCGAGCCGATGGCGTGAGAAAGCGCCGCCGGCAGCAGTCCCAGCGTAGCCACCAGCATGGTCATCATGATGGGGCGCAGCCTCAGAACCGCGCCATCAACCGCCGCCTCGAGAATATGTTCCTCGGTGGACACTTCCATGCCCTTGCGACGGGCCCGCAACTGGTTGATGAATTCGATCATGATGACGCCGGTCTCCACAGACACGCCGAACAGCGCCAGAAAACCCACCGCGGAAGAAACCGAGAAATTCGTATGCGTGATGAACAGCGCCAGCGGCCCTCCGATCGAGGCCATCACCACGCTGACCAGAATAACCATCGCCCATTTGAACGAGCGAAACATGGTGTAAAGGATCAGGAAGATGGCCAGCACCGTAATGGGAACGATCAGAGCCATGCGCTTGTCGGCGCGTTTCTGACTCTCGTATTCTCCGGCAAACTCAAGATGGTAGCCGGCGGGCAACTGGACATTGTGTTCCACCCTGGCGATCGCCTCTTCCACCGTTGAGCCGAGATCGCGATTCCTCACCGAGTACTTGATGGCAATGTAACGTTGCCCTCCCTCGCGATTGATCTGTTCGGCGCCGTCGTCGCTGGAAGCCGTGGTAAGTTGTGCCAGGGAGACGCGCTCGCCGGATGGAGCGAGCAATCGCACGCTTTCAATCGCCTCGCGTGTGTCGCGGTACTGCTTCTGGTAGCGCAACGTTACGTCGAAGCGCGCCTCGCCCTGCTGCACCTGCGTGACGGCGTTGGCGCCGACCGCGGTCTGCACCGCGTCCTGCACGTCGGCGACGTTGATCCCCCAGCGCGCCGCCGCCTTGCGGTCTACCTGCAAGTTCAGGTTCGGCTGCCCAACAATCCTGAAGATGCCCAGGTCCTCAATGCCCCTCACTGCGGCCATCTGCGCTTGAATCTTTTCCGCCGTATGTTCCAGCGTGCGCAGATCGTCGCCATAGAGCTTCACCGCCAGTTCTCCCTTGACCCCGGAAACCGCTTCCTCCATGTTGTCGGAAATGGGCTGAGAGTAGTTCCAGATGACGCCGGGAAACTTCGACAGCTCCTTGTCGATCGCCGCAATCAGTGTGTCCTTGTCCCGATGGAACAAGGGCCGCCAATCTTCTTTTCGCTTCAAGTCGACAAAGTACTCGGTATTGAAGAAGCCGGCGGTGTCCGTCCCGTCGTCGGGACGGCCGGTTTGGCTCACCACCTGCGTCACCTCGGGAAAAGAGGCCATCGCCAGCCGGGCCTTGTTGGTAAAGTCGATGCTGGCCGTGGGGCCTTCGCTGGGAGGCAGCGTTCCCCGCACCCAGATCGACCCCTCGTCCAGGTGAGGCAGGAACTCCGAGCCGATCGGTCCGCCCACAGCCAGATAAATAGCGATCGCGAACAGAAACGTGGAGATGCCTACCGTGATGTAACGATGCACAATGGCCTCGCGAACCGCCGCGCGATATTGGACGATGAGCCAGTGCATGATCGGGTTCTGCCACTCTTTCGCGCCCTTGCTGAACAGGAACGCGGCCATCACTGGCGCGACGATGACGGCGAAACCGAGTGCGCCCAGCAGCGCAAAACTCACCGTCCATGCCATCGGCTTGAACAGCCGCCCCTCGACAGATTGCAGCGTGAAAATTGGCAGGTACGAAGCGATGATGATGCCGCGCGCATAAAACACTGGCCGCAACACCTCGTGTGCCGCATCGCGAATCTTTTGCCCGGAGGTGCGCGTGTCGTCCTTTAGCGCCAGATGTCGAACCATGTTCTCGATCATCACCACCGATCCATCCACCAGCATCCCAAAGTCCAGCGCGCCCAGCGAAAGCAGGTTCGCCGGAATGTGGCTCAGGTCCAGGCAAATCGAAGCGAACATCAGCGAGAATGGAATCGTCAGCGTGACGATAATCGCGCCGCGTATATTGCCCAGAAACAGAAACAGGATGATCGCCACCAGGATCATTCCCTCGGTCAGGTTGTGCTCTACCGTCTCCACCGTGTATTTCACAAGATCGGAGCGGTCGAGGAACGGCACGACCTGCACGCCCTTGGGAAGAATGCGATTGTTGAGGCTCTTCACTTCCTCGTGAATTCCGTGCAACACCGGATCGGAGTCATCGCCCTTCTGCAACAGCACAATGCCTTCCACCGTGTCAGGATTGTCGACGATGGCGCCGTCAGGCCGGTGAGTGGCTTTGCCGATCTGCCCCAGGCGAATCTTCGGCCCCTGCGCGACCGTGGCGATGTCCTTGATCGAGATGGGCGCGCCATTCTGCGTCTTGACTACCGTGTTCTCGATGTCCTGCACGCTCTTGAACAGGCCCAGCGACTGCACATTGATTTGCTGCGCGCCCTGCTCGATAAAACTCCCGCCGCCATTCGTGTTGTTGTTCGCAATCTGCTGCTCAACCTGCCCGATGCTCAGCCCATACGAGACCAGCTTCTCCGGGTCCAGCCTGATCTGGTACTCCTTCGTCGGTCCGCCGAAGCTGGATACATCCACCACGCCTGTCACGCCCTTGAACGACTTCTCCAGAACCCAGTCTTCAAGCGACTTCTTCTCCATCACGTCGTAGGCGGGGTTGGTGCTCTCCAGCGTGTACCAGTAGATCTGGCCAACCGGGCTCCAGTCGGTGCCCATTTGCGGAACCAGATTTGCGGGAAGGCTGACTTGGCTGAGCCGCTCCAGAACGTGTTCGCGGTTCACGTCGCTGGTCGAGTCGTCATCGAAAATCAACATCAGGCTCGACAACCCGGCCAGCGTCGTCGAGCGCAGATGCGTCAGGTGGGGAATGCCCGCCATCTGAATCTCAACCGGCACCGTCACCTGCCGCTCAATCTCCTCAGCGCTGCGACCCGGCCACTGCGTAATGATCTGTACGTAATTGTTTGCTACATCTGGATAGGCTTCAATAGGCAGAGCCCGGAAAGATATGATGCCCCACGCGGTGAGCACCACCACCCCGCCGAGCACTAGCCACCGGCTCTTCAACGCAAAATCTACGAGTGCACGAATCAATGACCGATCCCCAGCGTCCAAGGCCAAGAATACTGACCCCGCCAAGATTCAGCAACCACCCGTGCATCTGCCATGGAAGGACCCAGCTTCCCCAGCACCGCGCCACCTTCACTCACAGCGCCCACATCTCCAGCACACCCCCGCGCATCACCGCCAGCCTCTTTCCGTTCGGGCTCAGCGCGAACGCCAACCGGCTTTCGTTGTTATGCTCCTGCGGCAACGACGCCACCTGCCGCCCCGTCGCCAGGTCCAACACCACAATCGCCACATTCCAGTCCTCAAACTCCGGGCCGGTACACTCCATGCAACCGGGCGAGCGCAGCATCCGAAAGCCAGTCAGTCGCACCGCCATCCGCCCCCCGTTGCGGGAAATCGCAGCCGCCCCGCCCTTGTCCTCCGGAACCGTCTCTCCGGGCGCCTTCCAGTGCCAAAGCGCCTTATCGGCCGACGTCAGCCGCCGTACCACCTGCGACCCAACCTCAAGCACAGTCCCGTCGTCCAGCAGATGTACGCTCGAGCTGCGTCCGCTGCTCAGTGTCCAAAGCAACCGCATCTGGCCGCAAAATGGTCCCGAATGCAGCTCAAAATAGGGGCCCTTGGTGTCCTCCATGCTCAGCCCAAGGTTGTCGTTCAGCTCGTCCACCTCGTCGTTCTCCGTCCGGCACTCAGCCACCGTTGCCAACGTATCGGCGCGCACAAATTGGAACGTCTTTTCGTCCGTCGTCAGCAGCAGCGTCTTCCCGCTTGGAGACTGCTTCACCCACAACCCAGGGTTGATATCCGGCTGGGGCGGGATAGAAATCGAGTTTCCTATCGTGCCATCGTTCTTCACCTGTTGCACCCGGTCACCCGCCACCACCAGCAGTGAACCATCGCCGGCCAGCAGCACCGCCGTCCTGTCAAGCGCCGGCGTTGGCATGGCCATGCGCCGCACCACCGCCCCGTGCTGTCCATCGAGCGTCACCACGTGGAACGTCTTGGCCGCATCCGGTCCGTCCCCCTTCACCCCGAATCCGAAATAGACTTGCCCGGCTGGGTCTATCGCCAGCATCTGGCTATATGCCACGCCAAGGTCCGGGTCGTACTGTACGGACCGCGCCATGCTTTCCATAATCCCGACAGAATTGTCGCTGGCTGATCGTTGCGGAGCCTGCTTGGTCATAGGGGGTGTCTGCTTATACGGATCCACCCAGCCCACCGTCTCCAAACGGATCGACCACACCAGCGTCTGCGCCTCGGCGGCCATCGCTCCCGCCAAAACCAGCCCGCATAACAGCCCCGACCTCATCCCCCGCAACCTTCGCCTCATCGCGTTTTCTCCTCTCACCCCAGCCGCCATCCTTTGAGAATCTGTCCCTCTGGAGTGGTTTGTCTTTCAACAGGAACGCGCGAAGGGGCTGGAGAATGCCTCATGACTGGGTGGGTGGTGGGGAGGAAACAAATCTTGACGGTTCTTTGTTCCCTTTTCTCCTACTCAATGATCTTCAAAGCGGTCTCCGCCGTGGCCAACGAGCTGCCGCCAACCCAGATCTTGTAGGTTGTCGGCTCCACCGTCCGCTGCATCTCAACGCTGTAGAAATTCAGTTCGCCGAACCCCAGCGGAAACTCCACATGCCTGGTCTCGCCGGGCGCAAGTGCTATGCGCGCGAAGCCCTTCAGCTCCCTCACCGGCTGCTCCACACTCGCCGCCGTGTTGCGGATGTAGAGCTGAACCACTTCAGTTCCGGCCACGTTCCCGGTGTTTCTCACATCCACCCCGACCATGGCTACAGGCCCGTTCCGCGACGCCAGAATCTCCCGCACCGGAACCTCCGCGCGGCTGACCGTCGGCTCGGAGTAGCTGAACCGCGTATAGCTCAGGCCCCAACCGAAGGGGAAGAGCGCCGAATTCTCCTCATCCACATACCGGGACATGAACTTCTCGTCTGCATTGTCCGGCATGTGGCTGAGGTCGCCATGCGCCGGCCGCCCCGTGGGAAGCTGAGCATAATAAAGAGGTTCCTGGCCAACCGCCCTGGGAAAGCTCGACGGTAGCTTGCCCGAGGGGTTCACGTCGCCAAATAACACATCCGCCACCGCGTGCCCAGCCTCGATGCCCGGACTCCATGCCTCAAGGATCGCAGGCACATGCCCGGCAGCCCACTTCAGCTCCAGCGGACGCCCAGCCAACACCACCAGAATCACAGGCTTGCCGGTAGCCGCAATCGCTTCCAGCAGCTTTTCCTGCGCGCCTGTAAATCCCAGATGAACCCGGCTCGATGCCTCGCCCTCCATCCAGTTGGTCGGCTCGCCCAGCGCCAGAATCGCCACATCCGCCTTTTTCGCCGTCTCCACAGCCTCCGCGATGGTCTTGGCGTCGTCCGGGGGCGGCAGGTGCTGATCCGCGCCAACCGGCCCATTGAAGTTCACCCGTTTCAGCACGTTGGCATCCTCGCCACTCAGCAAGCCGCAGCCCTCGGCGTAGAGCAATCGGTCTCCCAGCCGCTCCGCAAGCGCCGCCCTCAGCGTGACCACATACTTGGGGTCGCCCGTAACCGCCCACGCTCCCAGCATCTCCCGCTGATTGTCTGCCATGGGGCCAATGAGCGCCACTTTTTTGGCCTTCGCGGCAAGCGGAAGCAGCGTTCCCACTCCCTCGACGGGGTCGTTCTTGAGCAGGACAAAAGTCTCTTCAGCCACCTTTCGGGCTGCCGCGCGGCGCTCCGGCGTGGCGTCGTACGCCGGCCCCGCGGCCGTGTACGGATGATCGAACAGGCCCAGCGCAAACTTCACCCGCAGAACCCGCCGCGCCGCCTCGTCTACCACGCTCTCCGGAATCTTGCCTAAACGTACCTGATCGGCAATCACCGTCCCGTACAGGTTGCCCTCCATATCCATATCCACGCCCGCTTCCAGCGCTTTCCTGGCCACCGTAGCGCCGTCGCCAATGGAATGATTCCTCAGTTCGGCGACCGCACCCCAATCGGAAACCACAACCCCATCAAACCCCCACTCTTTGCGCAGGATCTGTTTCAGCGTAAAGGGGTCGGCCGTGCCAGGAATTCCGTTGATCGAGTTGAAGGAACTCATCAGCGTGGCCGCCCCGGCCTCAACCGCCGCGCGATAGGGCTCCAGATACACCTGCCGCAGCGTAATCTCGCCCATGTCCACCGCGTTGTAATCCCGCCCTGCAGTGGCCGCGCCGTAAGCGGCAAAGTGCTTCACGCTCGCCGCCACAGAGTCGGGCTTGGAAAGATCGTCCTGCTGGTAGCCCTTCACCCAGGCGCGCGCCATCGCCGAACCCAGGTAGGGATCTTCGCCGGCGGACTCAATGATGCGTCCCCAGCGCGGGTCCCGCGCAATGTCCACCATCGGCGAAAAGGCCCACGCAATCCCGTCGGCGCGAGCTTCCACCGCGCCGGTGTGCGCCACCAGCTCTGCCGCCGCCGGATCCCAACTGGCCGCCACCGCCAGCGGCACCGGAAACGTGGTCCGGTGGCCGTGGATCACGTCCAGCCCAAACAGGATGGGAATGTGCAGCCGCGACTTTTCCACAGCAATGTGCTGGTAGTGATTGGTCGCCTCCGCGCCCACCACATTCAGCATCGAACCCACTTGCCCTTTGGTTGCCAGTTCGTCATACCGCAAGTTGGAGGCCCCAGGCCCCGTCGCATACCCCGCCGAATACTGCACCAACTGCCCGATCTTTTCATCGAGCGTCATCTGTTTCAAAAGCGCCTCGACACGCGCATTCAATTGCTTTGACGCCAGTTGCGGGCTGGGTGCGGGTTCGGTCTGGGCCGCGGATGGAAGCCCGGCAAGACCGGTCAGCAACAGGAGAGACAGCAGGATGCGGAGAGAGCAAACGGAAGCAGTTTTCATGGCTGGGTCAGGATAAACCGTTTGAGCCGGGGTTGTCTGTGGGCCACAAGCCCGCTATTTCCTGCCTGCTGGTTCGGTGAACCCACTCAATCCACCGATCTGGCTTTCCTTGAAGAGTTGAATCCCTGCGCCGTTTTTGGCGGTCTTAAGGGTTCAAGCGGGCTTTCTTTGTGAGCCCGTGGGTCTGCGTGCGCAGCCACTCATTGCCTTTAATCGGCAATGAGTGCCGGGAAATGCTCTACGATGGAGACGAACGGAGAAAGTAAGCGATATGGGCCGAGTTTTGCTGGGAATCATCTTGGGTGCGATTCTGGCGCCCGTCACCGTGCTGGCATGGTTCCAGTTTGGCCATGTGCCCGTGGCTGTCGCAGACCCGCCGCTCCCCCAGGAGCGGTTGATCACCAGCGTTCCGCTGAACGCGCGCATCGATCGCGAGCTGGTGAAGACCCCGCCCATTCAAGTCAACGAGGAAAATCTGGTGGCTGGCGCGCAGGTTTACCGCGACCAGTGCGCCGCCTGCCACGGTTTTCACGGCAAGCCCTCGTCCTTTGGCGCTCATATGTATCCTGCCGCGCCACCGCTATGGGAGATGCACCACCATGGTTCGGAGACGATGATGGGCGTCACCGACGACCCCCCGGGCGAGACCTTTTGGAAGGCGGCCAACGGCATTCGCCTGACCGGCATGCCGAGCTTCAAAGATGTGCTCACCGATACCCAGATGTGGCAGGTGAGCCTGCTGCTGGCCAATGCCGACAAGCCGCTGCCGCCGGCCGCTTTGGCGATCCTGCGCGGCGACGCCCTCGCTGCATCAGCGCCAACGCCCGCCGAAAGAGCCTATGATTCCGTCAAACCGGCCCAACCGCCGCAGCAGCATTTTTGACCTGTACCTCCTGCCTGTACCTCCTGACTGACGGATGGGGCAAGATTTCCGAGAAAAGGAAAGGAACAAATCGATGAGCGTGCTCGACTCGCTGCGCAAGGGATTCGGCTATCTTCTCATGAGCATGGGCGTCTCCAGCCCGGCAAAGAAGCGGAAGCCGGCGGCCAAACCCATCCCCAAGCCTGCCCCCAAACCGGAGTCGGGACAATAGTTCGTCTGCCCCTGCGGTGCGTTGCCCCCAGCAAGCGTATACAAGCAAACAAATCGTGCACCTTCAGGCGCCTGCCGCTGCTCAAATGAAGTAAAGGACGTCGTTCGATCATGCTTGGTCGAACTTGGTTGGTTTTTTACCGCGAGGTTCTTCTTCCCTATGGAAACAGCAACTGGCAAGGGCTTCCTGCGTGCGTTTTGGGACTTCTTCGTCCTGTTCAGCGGGATCTCGACTGCCTCCAATCTCTCGCGCACCCAGGGCCGCCCGGTGCGCAATCGCGGGTTGTTTCTGTTCCGCAAGACGAAGGACAAATAGAGAGTCCGTTCGCCCGGCACCATGCAAATTGGTAGAATCGTGACTATGCCACTTACCCGCCAACAGGCCCTCGACTTTTTTCGCTCTCCCGACCTGATCGGTTTGGGATTTGAGGCGGATGCCGTACGCCGCCGCCTGCACCCCGAGGGCGTGGTCACCTACATCATCGATCGCAACATCAACTACACCAATTTCTGCACCGAGTACTGCACCTTCTGCGCCTTCTACCGGCCGCTCAAGGGAGCGACCTCTGAAGAAGGCTACATCCTCGAATTCGAGAAGATCTATGAGAAGATCGCCGAGACCCTTGAGATGGGCGGTACCGGCGTGCTGATGCAGGGCGGCATTCATCCCGATCTCAAGATCGACTGGTTCGAGCGGCTCTTCAGCAGCATCAAGCAGCGCTTCCCGCAAATCTGGCTGCANNGGGCTCGACTCCATCCCCGGCGGCGGGGCCGAGATTCTGGACGACGACGTGCGCAAGCGTATTGCCCGCCTCAAGTGCAATACCGAGGACTGGGTCAGCGTCCATCGCACCGCGCACCAGTTGGGCATGAGAACTACGGCCACCATGATGTTCGGCGTGGGAGAGACCTTCGAGCAGCGCATCAATCATTTTGAAGTGGTGCGCCGCCTGCAGGAAGAAACCGGCGGCTTTACCGCCTTCATCCCCTGGAGCTTTCAGCCTGGTAACACGGCGCTGGGCGGCCGCGGCTGGGAAGAAGCTACTTCGGTCGAGTATCTGAAGGTGCTGGCTATCTCCCGGCTCTATCTCGATAACATCGAAAACGTGCAGGCAAGCTGGGTAACTCAAGGCCTGAAGGTCCTGGAGTTAGGCCTTCACTTCGGCGGCAACGATGTAGGTTCGGTGATGTTAGAAGAGAACGTGGTCAGAGCCGCAGGAACGTCGAACTGCACCACCGAAGAAGAGCTGCGACGGATCATTCGCGATGCCGGATTCAAACCCGTGCAGCGGGATACGCTATACAGGACGATGTTTTTGAACTAGCGGAAAGCAGAATTGAGGCCTTGGTGATTCACTTGATTGGGGTCAATCACAGGGTACAGTGGGAAAGACTTCCCTCGGCTAATGCTTACGTCCCTCATGAAGTCCAACAAAACCAAGCAAAATATTCAACGCTCATTGAGAGATTTCTCTGCAAATTCCATTCTCCTGTTGTGGCCGAGGAATACACCGAGGAAAAGCTCAGGGAAACCAAAACGCGGTCGATACTCTTGGAGATAAAGTCGGCTTATGAAGTCCATCATGGAGTGAAAGTCGAGCATATTTTTGCAGAGCCATGCAAGGCCCAAAAAGAGGCGATCGGTTACAAAGAGCCGGAGTCAATTGAGGTTCTTTTGAGGCGCAAGCAGCGAAAAGATCCGACGAGTGAAGAAACAATGGCTCACGTAATCGCCCACCAACATCCTATCCGCGAGGAATTCTGGCTAGACAAGGAGCTACTTGCAAAATTCGA